>QHWY01000004.1 GCA_003223875.1 Acidobacteriota bacterium
TCAAAATCTGCCGGTACCTAGTACCGTGGGGGTTCAAGTCCCCCCTCCGGCATAAATCAAGTCATTTATCATCAATCAGTTACAACCCTCTCTTTTGGTGTGTGTGCCAAGAGTTGCTTTGCTTTTGAAGCCGCATCCTTATTAATCCCGTTGGCGGGCGCGCTCGCCGCGGTGGGCTGCGTTCTCCAAAACCGATTCAACCCTCTGGACAACCCCGTAAGGAATATGAGCTTTCTCACACGGAAAATCTGCCAGAAAATTTTTCGGCCCATTCGACCGTGAACGTTAGCAACTAATCCGCCAGCGGATACACCGATACGCCTTCTGATCAAACCGCAGTCTGAATCGAGTGGAGTGGCGACTGATGAAATCGATTGTTTTTTGCCGAATTGTCGTAGACGAGAACCACAGGAACGAACCACTGCAGAAAGAAACCGCGCGCGGGTTCCGTCAAAAACATGTCCTGCCGCTCCGATGGATAAACCCGCACAAACGCTTTGCCGGAATATCGAGATCGCAGACAGACGATTCTCACCCTGGAAAACTCCGCTCTGCGACAACAATATCGATCCTCTTACTCTTCGAGAGCAACTACTAGAAAGCCCTGTAAGAAAAAGCGCAAGAAAAAACCCAAGACGTCGAGCTCGCGGTGAGACCCGGTGTGGATACCACCTGTGTGAAACGGTTTCCCGCTAGACGTTGTTACTTTCAACGAGGAATCCCGCTATTCTTGCCAAGGTAAGGCCGTGGGCGCAAGGCTCAGCAGTGTTTGGCATTGTCTTCGTCCCGCCAGAATGGCCTTGAACTTCGCTAAGTGTTTGGAAGGGGCCCGCCGGGTCGAGGCGGGCGAATGAAGGAAGGCCACAGAAAGCCGCCTCGGGTTTTGTCCCAAGGCGGTTGTTCCGTTTTGAGACTCGGTAGGTTCTCGCTGGCATCTTTGTCTCCATCGATGCAACCCGTCCGTGTTGGGCATGTCGCCGAGCGATGGATCGAGCGTCAACGTATTCGCCTTTGATTAGTGTGCTTCGGTTGCCGTAGAGCTCCCTCCGATCATGAGCCCTCCTCGCGCCCACTCACATCGCCATGATGGTCGACATCATCGGAATGATGATACCGACGCGGTGGTCCATTCCAACTTAATGCGCAAGGCTGTTAACTTTTTCAACGAGATACACATGCGCGGCCGCGCTTTGGCGCACGCTGAAAGCGCGGAATGCGGAATGCCTTATGGAGGCGTGCTCAGAATGAGCCCAATGAGACCGAAGGGAGAAAAACCAATGCAGATTCGCAGCAGCCGCGTGTTCGCAATCGTCACCGTTCTCGCACTTGCCGCCGTATGGACAGGCGGAGGAATTACGGCGAGGGCCCAGTACATCTACGACAACTACTATCCGCCCACGCCCACTCAGGGGCCCCCGGCCCCGTCGTCGAGTGCCGCATTCTTAACAGTGGATACGTTCTTAACACCCGAAGTATATGGCCGAATTGACCAGGCGATCAGCGATAACAACCGGTGTTACCTGCCCACGAAAATGGGCTTTCCTTCGTGCTTCCGCGTCGAGGGAGTTGATGACAACGACAGGTGCATCTGGGGCTGCATGAAAAATGGAGTCTTCATTCCGCGCCCGACTTCCGCCGCCATGATCAGTGTCACCAAGAAACGGTACGCGCCGTGGATGGCTCAGACGCTATATCCCGATCAGCCGAACGAGTCTCAAGCGAAGGTGGGATTCTTTATGGTTTACAGTCTCACGCAGATCTGGGGATGTTCGGGGGGCGTGTGCTTCGACTTTCCATTCTCGCGCACCGTCAGCCAGGCCATCGACGTCTATGTTGCCTGCAAGGGGTGGCAGAACGGAACCGGCGACCTCGGGGCTACGACCGTCGTTGAGCGGGCGTACATGGACCCGAATCACAGCTTACTGGAAGACACCCTCTTCGGGCTCTTGTGGAACAACATCATTCCGAGCATCGTGGATAGCCGCATTCGCTCGTCACTGTCGAGTTTTGGAGGTGGGACCGGCAGCTTCAAGTCCTTCGCAAAGGCATGCAACCGTTTAGGAGTTAGCGCTTTCCTGGATTCACCGAAATTCGACTCAATCAACTATGCGCTCGTTCCCGTATTCCAGTCGTTCTTGTTCAACTCGGGGATTAGTGTTCGCGTCACGCAGATTCGACGTCTGCCCGTGCACCAGAACACAGGGGCCATCGTGCGCTATCCGACCGAGACGAATCAGTTCGAGCTGTGGGTGGGCTACTCCAGGGTTATTGTGACCTTGCCACCGATGGTGGAAAATCAAACCTACTTCCCAACCTCAACCGCGGCAGTGTCCGTACCGGTTCCGGCCAGCCAGCTCATATTGATCGCAACGATGCGCGATCTCGAGCATTACACTCGCGATCCTTCTTTCGCGGTATTCACGAAGGCCAACAATTGGGGTGGTGGCACTCAGAGCATATATACGCCGAAGATCTGGTCCGAGTGGAGTCTGCTCTATCGGAAGCCCATTCTGATGCGTGCAAACGGCTACGAGGTGACGCTGCAGATCACGCCGCCCAACACGGGCTTCATTGCCTTCTAGTTTTCTCCGTACGGTTTGCAATATTTATCCACCTTGACGACTGACAATGCCGGGGGTGGGTTTTCAACGCCGCAGGGTCGATTCCGGCAGACCTTGACTCTAAAACGTCGTATTTGGAACTCGCTTAAACCCGAAAACCTAATGTTGACGCGGGTTTTTCGCCGAACACGTCAGGTAAATCTAGGGAGGATTTCGAGGTCGCTCAGAAGACAAATAGAAAGAATTTTTCAGCCCCCGCGATAGCTTTGTTCCTCGAGCTGGCTGACCTGGCAACAGGAAAGTTTTCGGATATCGCCCTTCTCCGCATAGTTTGAATGTCCAAAATCCTTGTACCACTCGTCGTCTGGAACCTCGGGATCTGTTTCGATCCAGAGTCGAAGTTGGTTGAGATCCGCGAGGGTAATGCTTCTGTCGCGCATTCTCTCGATCAGGTGCTGCCGCAACGCGGAGGGAAAGTTGGACCACAATTCGATTTTGGGCATTACTTACCGAAAACCATGTGTCCGAGTTCCTCGCCAAGGCGCTCAACCTCGTTCGGATCCGCTGCAGATCGAAAGCGCTCGGCAAGTTCGAAGAAGGCCTTCTCCTTTTGTTGTTTTGCCTCGAGACCTTCTTCGACGAGTTCAATGAGCATTCGATTTGCACTGAGGCGACGGCGTTTTGCCATGCTGCGGACTTGGGTCGCTACCTTCGCGGGGAGCGTCACGCTTTGGCGTACAGTTTTCTCTTTGGCTGCCATGACACCATTATGCACCAAAGCGGTGCATAATGCATCGACAGAGCACACAAGCTCGCACAGAACGCTTCTTTTCTTCTGAGTGTTGATTATCTGGAGTAGAACCCGTAAACAGTACGGCGTTACTCGTTAGCGATATTCGCGGACAACGCTCTCGGTGTTGAACTCGATAGTGAGCCTAAAGACACCCGGCCAAACCAAAGCAAACGCGATCGTGTTGTCGCTCTCAACACGGATTTTGTTCCATCATCGGCTCACGCGTACACGATGAGCAATGCCCACTCGAGCATGGCCGACTAGCGAGCAGGCTCGAACAACTCGATCGGATTGCCGTCGGGATCTTCCAACTGGATTTGTTTGCCGCCGGGGCCTACTTCCATCTGATTGCGAAAATGAAGCCCAGCCTTCTTTAGCACCTCAGTCCGCGCGGGAAGATCGGCAACTTGGAGGATCACCCGGTTCCAGCCGCCGGGCTCTTGCTTGCGACCATCTAGCATTGGCCGGGAACCCGAAGCCCCGGGACCGCTGAGAATCAGTTTAAGATTCGCAATTGAGACTTGGGCGAACGCTGGCAGATTCTTTTGATCCAGCTTAAAACCGAGTTGTTGGGTATAGAAGGCAACCGAACGACTAACGTCCTGGACTTGATACCGGACGCCCCACAATCCCAAGACGAAGCTCTGGGGTTCTTTTTCGGATGAGTCTGGGGCGCCCACGGATGTTTCCTCTCCCGGTTGATTCATAGGACCTCCCATGATGATGTCACGATCTACTCTTCTATGCTTGACCATTCAGCCTCCCGCGACTGAACATCGGAGCATCGATGGCCGTGCTTCTATCCATTGTCCCAACATTCGTTGCAGATGCAGAGTCTGTTAATTGTGAAATTCCGGCGGTGTATCCTCAGGGAATTCACATGGTAAGAGCGAATGCTAATCAGCGCATTCGCCGAATCCAAAGCGATACGATCTATCGTGCGGCCCGGTTGGCAGTCATGGGATCCTTCTCGAACAGTTGCCGCGGATCAAGGTTGGGGGTGGGGTCATCTACAATCACGCCCACGTATCCAATCATCATTTCTTCCCAGGTCTGCTCACCGTAAAAGACATCATGGTTGGGGTCAGGATTGTATCTGTTGCCGGCGGAGTTATCGTAGTGCGCCTCCACTCGCAGCTTCGAGCCCTTGGGGACGTGAATGGCGGTGTCATACTGCAACTGCCAATTGAAATCGTAACGAGGCACGTTTAGGATTGTTTCCCGTTTCCCGTCAGGATAGGTGAGGGTGTAGATCATAGATTTTCCGCGAACATGCATGTGGGGCATCATGGAGAAGATTTCGACGTCTCGAGAGAACGTGGCTTCTCCAGCCGGAGCCGTCCAGTCCGCATCATTTGCGGGAATGCGGAAACGCTCCCGATCAGTGGGGCTCGACACCATGGCCATGAACACTTGCCGTCTTGGCGATTCTTTCGCAACCGTAAAACCGACTCTCACGTGGGTACGAACCGGATGACCGTTGGGAGTGTAATGCAAGTTGAGGTAGACGTCGGTGTTTGCAGGAATCAGCCTCGCCGCATTGTAACGTCTATAGTCGGACATGGTGTGGCCTGGGACATACGTATCCTGTTCGCGCCCCCCGATGCCCATGAGGCTAACCACGGTCGGGACAAACTTTTGGCCTGGCATCGTGATCAAGTTGGCATCACGCTGGACTCTTTCCCAAATCGGCTCGTTATACATCACATCGCCTTTATGCGGCACAAAGGCGATACCCGTGTGGTGCACCACAGAGGGATCCAAAGGTAGAAATTGAATTGAAGTAATCCAGGTGTCTTTGGTGAACATGGCCCCCGCAATCGGCACCCAAAACCAGTCGATCACGCCCGAGGCGGGAACATCGAATTCCGGGCTATCGACGATTATGTCGGGTTGAACTTCCCAACCACCGGCCGGCCACTGCTTGGGGGGAGGGGCATCTTTGGCGTTGCCTTCTAGTGCACCGTTATCGGCCCACGCCACCAATGTATCAATCTGACCCTGGCTCAAGGAACGATCATTGAGAAAGTGGCTGTACCCAGGATCGGCATTCCAGGGTGGCATCTTGCGCGTCTGGACGGCGGCCTTGATGGCCTTGGCCCAGGGGCGCGCGTCCTGATAAGTCAGCAGCGACATTGGCGCCACTTGACCCGGCCGATGACAGTTTTGGCAGTTGCTTTGTAAAATCGGGAGCACATCCTTATTAAATGTGACAGTAGACGGAGCAACAGCCTCCGCAGCCGTTGCCGCTGAAGCAATGATCAGTCCCACAACCCAGAGTCGAACCATAGACCCTCCTGTCGCTCAAAGCAGCATACCCTGACCATCGTTTTTTCGATAGCATCAGTGGTTTCAAAAAACATATTTCAACGCGAACTGCATGATTCTCGGACCGCCGCCTGTCGCGCCGACGAAAAGGCTCGCGGCGCTGGTGGTGATCTTGCCAAACGTAGCGGGATTGCTCAGAGCCTGGCCCGGGTTATTGAACCTCACGGAATTGGTGACGTTGAACGCCTCCGCCCGAAACTCCACGCTGTGACCCTCACCAATCGAGAATTTTCTCGAGACGGCTTCATCCCATTCCCAATATCCGGGCCCCAAAACATTGTTCGCGCCTAGATTTCCAAAGGTGCCCGGCGCCGGCTGCGCGAACGCGGCCGCATTCAGCCAGGGCACGCACGGAGCGGGCGCGCACGACTTTCCTTTGTTGGGTGCGTCGGTGTTCGCGAGGACCTGGTTCGGACGCTGTGTGCCAGTATTCCCAAAAAAGCCGCTCAACGCATTGTCGAGGCCTGTGAATAGGGTCAAAGGCTGGCCCGAGCGCGCGGTGTAAATGGTGGAGAGTGTCCAGCCTGTGGCTGCCGCGCGCAGTGCGCGCCCGGCAAACCTCGGCGTTTGGTACACCAAGGTCAAGTTGACGATGTGCCGGCGATCGAGCGCGGCCGTCATCCCGCCTGCTTGCGCCGCGCCACCGCAATCGCCCACGTCCAGCTTCCGGTTGACGGGACCGTTGTTCTGGTACGCCTGATGAACGTAGTTGGCGCCAGGATTCAATAGCGTGATGACCGGCAGGCCGATGCAGTGGGACCAAGTGTAATTCGCTGCCAGGTTCACGCTTTGCCCGAGCCGCCAGCTTGTGTTCAACAGAAGACCATGATAGTTCTGGGTTCCGCCGTCATCGTATTGCGTCAGATATCCGAGCGCGCCCGCTTTGACAGGATTGGCCAAATACAACAACCGCCGCTGGTTTACATTAGAGGGACAGTTGGCGGCCAACGCGGCACATTCCGCAAGCTGAGCCGGCGTCGGGGAGAGATAACTTGGTACGCCTGGGAGCAATTGCGCCGGATTGAGCTCTATCGCATTCCAAACGTGGTTCAGTTCAGTTCCCACGTAGGTAGCCGATGCGAACACGTTGGGTGTGAATTGCCGCTGGATACCGAAATTCCAACTGTACTGCTTGGTCGTTTTCATATCGGCTGGAATAGGAAGATAGGACGTAAAGGCTACGTTCGGAAACACAGGGTGAGCCGGATCGTACGAATAGGGAAACGGATTTCCGCCGGCAAAGCCGGCCCACGGATCATCCAGCTTGATGCCGGACCGAACCAGCGCTAAGCGGAACGGTGCCGCTGAAGAGGTGTTCCAGTGCAAGTCCTGCTTGAAGAAGTCGTAGGCGATCCCCGCGCCGACGCGAATGGCGGTCTTACCGTCGCCGAACGGATCCCATGCTATGCCCAGGCGCGGCTCGAGATTTCTCCAGCGGGTGTCCATTCCCGACTTGCCCGCGAAGCCGGGATCGCCGGGATAGGTGAAGCCAGGAGGAGCAGAGGGAATCACCTTGCTCACGGCGCCCGCAAAAAATCGCGCCAGGCTGAAATTGTAAATATCGCCGTGCTTGAACGACATCGGAAAGAATGGATTCCAGCGAAGACCGTAGGTCAGAGTCAGCTTGGATGCCGCTTTCCAGGTGTCCTGGGCGTAAGCCCCGAAGAAGTTCTGCGTCAGGTTTTCCGGATTCGGATTCTGTTGCCGGAGCTGCGCCACGTTTCCGGTGAGAAAGTCGCCCAGGCTCGAGCCGGTAACGGCAGCGTTGACCGTAAAATAGCCGGCAGAAAATGCGTTCGCCGACCCGTTCAAAAGCGAGCGCATCACATTGCCGCCGAACGCGAACTGGTGCGAGCCACGAATCATGGTCACGTCGTCGTTGGCGCCGAAGTTGGTGACGAAGGCGTAGAGGTTCGAGGAAAAGCCGGCGCCGATGGCAAACGCGCCCTGTACGGATAGGGTCATGTACTTGGGAACATAGTCGAAGGAATTGATGCCCACGTCCTGAGTATCAAAAAAACGCGCTCCCGGATTCCTGATGGCAACGCGATTTCCCGACACGCGAAACGCGTTAACCGTGGTAGAGCTGATCGAATAAGTGTGGCCTATTGCGAGCGACTGCGACAGGTCATCGGTCCCGACGCCGTTGGGCTGGGTGGCAGCGCTCGAGCCCCCCGTCGTCAAGACATCGTTAGGAGCCAGAGTATACGGGATCTTGGTGTCCACCCGGGTTGCGATATAGCGCCCGAAAATGCTTTGTTTTTCGGTCAGTTGATAATCCAACCGGATCGGAACTTGTAAGCGGTCCTCATGCACAGGGGCGCCCGTTGTCACTCGTCCGCACGGATCGGTGGTCTGGGGAAGCCTTTTTGCGATATTGATGGCTGCTGGACTTAAAAGGCTTTGACTCACCTGGTTGTTGATAAACGGTCCTCTTAGGTTGGCGCCATTGGTGCACCCGGCGGCGACATATTGCGTAAAGTTCCCGGTCAACATCGGCGCGGTGGGGACAAATTCGGTCTGGGCGGCGGGCGTCTGGCGAGTGGTTGTGCCCTGGTAGCCGACGAAGAAGAACAGTTTGTCCTTCCTGATCGGGCCGCCCAAGACCCCGCCGAACTGGTTGCGCTTCAGTTGATCGTCCCGCGTGGCAAAAAAGTCGCGGCCGTTCAAAGCGCCATTACGGATAAACTCGAACAAATCGCCATGAAACGCGTTGCTACCGGATTTGGTGACGGAGTTGACCGAGGCTGCCGAGTGCCCGCCGTTAGAGGCATCCTGGCTGCTGGTGACTAGTTTGAACTCCTGAAGCGCATCCGGAAAAGGAAGGGGCATGTTCGTGCCGTCAAAGGTATCCAGGTGCGGGGCCCCATCCAGATTGTACTGGATGCTGTAGCTCATACCGCCTGCAACCGAAATGCTCACGCCCCCGGGCATGCTGTACTGCGGCGCGGCCCCAGTCTGGATGGCCAGGCCGGAAAGAGTGATCAGATCGGTCGCTTGCCGCCCATTGAGCGGCAGATCGAGGATCCTCTGCGTCTCGATCACGGTTCCCACACCCGCGCTTCGCGTTTCAACCGAGGTCGCGCTTGCCTCCACCTGGATCGATTCGGAGACCTGGCCGACGCCGAGCACTACCGGAATCGCAGGATTGCTGCCAACCTGCAACTCGATTCCAGTCTGCACGTAGCTGCGGAATCCAGGCTTGGATGCTTCCAATCGATAGGGGCCTAGCGGCAAATTCGGCAGGATATAGGAGCCGGTTTCATCCGTAATCGCGGCGCGCTTGGCTCCCGTTTCCGTTTGCGTGACGGTGATTTCGACCCCCGGCACCACGGCTCCCGAGTCGTCTTTCACTGTGCCGCTGATCTGTGACACGGCCTGTCCAAAGACAAGCGTGCCAGCAATCAGATAAATACCGGCTAACGTTTTCATTTCGCACCTCCAAGAGGGTGCTTCGAAGTGGCTGGATGTTTTTCCGCTACCACGGTCGGAACGCCTTGCCACGCGAGAAACGTGGCGGCTGAAGAGCCCACCAGGCTTCTGCCAACCCTAATCACCGAAGTAGCGTTGACTTCACCTGTTGCTGGTTCACGCATACTAATTTTGTTATCGATTAATGTACGCTAATTATTAGTACACCAACGAGAATGTCAACCTCAAACACCGCTTCGGGTGGAACCTTCAATTCGCATCTTGAGAGCCACATCTCGTCCCAGTTTCGTATCTGTGGCTTTGTAGACGGTGCCCATGCCGCCCGCCCCCAACCGGCGCCCGATCTCAACTTTTACTTGCCAGAATTCCGGCGCTGGTTTGCAAGCTATCTGCTCGAGAGGCATTGAGCGAGTCGAGGGCCACGCAATTGTTCCCAGGTACCCGCTTCGGCCAATATCATCTTGCGGCTGACCGCAAAACATTTGGGGTTAAAAGTTCGGGACAGAACCCCCGCCATATTACGAAAAAACCCGGTCGGAGGTCTTTATGACGCTTCAACGCGCTTTTTGATGCGGCTTCGCCGCGCGAGACCCGTGACCGGAGCACTCGGAAAGGCTTGTCGCCTTTCCGGAATTTGGACCCGCCAAGGCACACCTCTGGTAAGGAGAGCGATTCTTGGTGCTCAGAAACTATCTGCAAAGGCGATATTGGACCGGCGGGCTGGGCTTAGGTGGGCAGCACCAGCCTTTCCTCGTCGTTGCGTTGATCACGGGTAGCCGTCGAGCGAGGCCCTACCGGTTAACTACCAACCACGAGATCAAGAGGTTGAGGACGAAGCAGACGGAGCCGATCCCGACGCAGAAGGCCACGTTGATCCAATAAACCCGGGGAGCCTTGTCTCGGCGGAATGGCTCTCCGCTTTTCACGGGCACGAGGCCGGTCTTGAGACTGTAGAAGGCCATCAGCCACGGGACCAGGATAAAGAACTGGAACGGGCTTATGAAGAACTGCAGGAGGAATCTCGGCCCGAACGCGAAGGCCCCGATGCCCACCGGGACGTGCGCCGCGATGGCAAACCAGAGCAGATGCCGAACGCCGACGGTTGCAAGTCCGCGGGCCACTGAAGAAGGTTAGGCCGAACGAATCGAAAAAGAAAGCACCCGTTGCTGAAGGGCTTTCAACGGTCCCGGATCAGCACTACGCCTCGTTGCGTGGCAGGACGTTTTCGATACGCCGATCCGGAATCAGCCAGATCAGCGCCGCGGCCACGAAGACCGCCTCGGCGATCCATGGCGAATACAGGGTCGCAACGATCGCCACCAGATAAAGCGCCGGCGACAACTTGCCCTTCCAGTCGCGCCCCACCGCTTTTTTCAAGATCGAGTCCGGCCCTTGCGCGCGAATGATCGCCTGCTCGAGCAGGTAGTACGCGATCGCTGCCATCAACAGCACCATGCCGTAGAGGGCGGTGGGTACCGCGGTGAAATGGTTCTCCCCCATCCAGCCGGTGGCAAACGGAAACAACGACAGCCAGAACAAAAGATGCAGGTTGGCCCAGAGCATCGCGCCCGTGACCGTAGTGCAAGTATGCAGCATGTGATGGTGGTTGTTCCAGTAGATGCCGACATAAAGGAAACTTAGGACATAGCTGAGGAACACTGGCAGCAGCGGTAACAGGTCGTCCACGCTGTCGCCGTGCGGTACCTTCATCTCCAGGACCATGATCGTGATGATGATCGCGATCACGCCGTCGCTGAATGCCTCCAACCGTCCCCTGGCCATCTCCCCTCGATGCACTTCCTCGCTTGGCTCAAGCAAGCAAGACGTTACTGGCCCTATCCGCCTGCGCGCAGCATAAATGCGCTGCACCAGCAGCGACCCATTCGCCGATGCCGTGAGCAACCGGTCATCCGTTGGTCTCGGCCGGCGTAGCGCCACCCCCGAGCGGAGTCGACCTTCGAATACGTTGGCACCGATCGTCGTGCCACCCAACTGGCGCTACCTGGAGTACGGCCAGATTCCGCTGCATACGGAAACCCAAGCTCGTCTAAAAACAGCACGGCGCGCTGATGTCGCGAAAGTCCGCGACGATCGCTACTGGGTAGTCGTCCGGCGTTTAGGAAGTTGAAAAACATCGAGTCACCCAGAAGTCGAAAATCGCTTGTGGTAAATATAATCAATGATGCAGATCGATTGCACACCTGGGTCACTTCTCAATGACGAAACGCTCCGAGCACAGCCGCCCCATGAAAGTTATATCCGTCAATGTTGGTCTACCGAAAGACATTTTGATACGCGACATGCCGGTCGCCACCGGAATTTTCAAAAAACCAGTCACAGGAACGGTTCGGGTCAAGACATTGAATCTTGACGGAGATCGGCAAGCAGACTTATTGCGTTAATAAAGTCTGTAAGTTAATGAAACACGGAGGGCTTGAAAGTTCAAGTCTCCCCTCCGGCATCACTCAGATCGCGTTCGGGGCGGGTGCGGCGTCCAGCGATACGTTCGTCGGCGGAGGCCCAACCGGCATCGAAGGGGTGGCCGGGCTCGTCAATGTCAATGACCAGCGGTGCGTGATCTGAAGGTATCGGCTTTCCTTTGCGAGCCTCGCGGTCGATTTCAGCCCAGACGATATGTGACTTCAGCGGGGCTGTCACCAGCAAGTGATCGATGCGCATGCCGAAATTCTTGTGGAAATTGCCTGCGCGGTAATCCCACCACGTGTAACGTCCAGGCTCGGAATGACACAGCCGGTAAGCGTCAACCAGTTCGCCATAGTATAGGCCGACGAATGCCTCACGTTCACGCTTGGAGACGTGGGTTCCACCGTGACACGCGCGAGGATCCCAGACATCAACGTCTTGGGGCGCCACGTTGAAATCGCCGCCCAGCACAACGGGCGCGCCTGCCTCAACCGCCTCGTTGAGCCACCGCGCGAGCCGATCAAACCATGAGAGCTTGGCTTCGTAAAACGGCGAGCCAACGGCGCGCCCGTTCGGCGCATACACGCAGACCAGGCGTATGCCGCCACATTCAGCGGAGATCATCCGGGCTTCGGCGAGCGGCTCATCGTCGGCAATGTCGGGCGTCTGCGCGGGACGCAGCGGCTCGCCAAAGTTCGTGATTATGCCCTCAATGCCGCAGCGGCTGGCGATGGCCACGCCGTTCCACCGGCCTTCGCCGTGATGAACCAGGTCGTAGCCGGCATGCCGGAACACGTCGATCGGCGCGTCTCGATCGGCCAGTTTCGTTTCTTGCATCAGAAGCACGTCGGGCCTCGCCCGATCGAGCCACCACGTGACTTTCTCAATACGCGCCTTTAGCGAATTAACGTTCCACGTCGCGATGCGCATACATATAGAGTATTATCTTTCCCAAATACGAGGGAAAAACGAGGAGGAAGTATGGCCAGAACATTGTGGGGTTTATCACTTTTGCTGATTCTTGTGGCGCTGACGCAAGCAGCGCCGGTCGCGCGGCAGGCGACGGCGGCTCAGCAATTCCCGCCGGGTTACATCGATCCACGACCGATTCTAGACGCGGCACGCAAGGCGATCGGCACCGACGCGCTGCATTGCGTCACGATTTCAGGAACGGCGTATGACGGTGCTGTGGGGCAGCAGAAGGAGGCTGGCAAGAATGTCGACTGGCCGCGTATCGATTCCCTCGCCAATTACACGCGAACCATGAATTGGGACAACTGGACGATGAAGGAAGAGTTCGATCGAAAGCCGGGACTGGCCCCAGCAATGTGGAAGTACGGGATCGGCTGGATTGACGGCACCGGCCTCCAGAAGAATCCGCACGAAATTTTCATGCTCAACGGCAAATACGGCTGGTACATGGACGGTGCGAACGGAAAAGCGACTGCCATACCGCCGGATATCGCGGAGATCTGGCCGGTGGAACTGGTTCTCAACCCGCACGGCTTCCTCAAAGCGGCTCAGTTGCCGGGGGCCAATCCCAAAGCGACGTGGCGGTGGGAGCTGGGAGAACTGGGCCGCGACGGTCCCGAGGTCCAGCCGGAGATCACACGCATCGTTTCCATCATGTACGGCAAATATCGGATCGATGCAACCGTCAACAAGGAAAACATGCTGCAAAGGATGCACACATGGGTGCCCGATCCTGTCCTTGGCGACATGAACTACGAGCATGAATTTACGAATCAGAGTTACATCGACGTTGGAAACGGTATCAAGTTCCCAACGGTCTGGCACTCTCATCAAGGCTGGGATGACAACTACAATTCACAGAACATCAGCGCGGGCCACAACGCGTTCGGCGGCCCGATCAAAGATGTCAAACCGAACGTCTGCCCGGATCCCGTGGCTGTTCCGGACGTTGTGCGGAATGCAACGTTTCCGGTTCGCGTTGAAACGACCAAACTGGCCGACGGCGTCTATTTACTGGGTGGCGCTTCGCACAACAGCGTGGCCATCGAGTTCAACAATTACAGCGCGGTTTTTGAGGCGCCGCTGAATGAGGAGCGAAGCCTCGCAGTCATCGAAGAAGTGAGGAAGCTGATTCCCAACAAGCCCATTCGATTCGTGATCAACTCCAACCAGCACTTTGATCACGTCGGCGGTCTGCGCACCTACGTCCACATTGGTGCAACGATCATCACCCACTTTAAGAATTTCGAATTCTACAATCACGACTTTATCAACTACACGCCGCGGACGTTGAAGCCGGACATGGTTTCGCTTTGGCCTCCAACGGAGCTGGCCGAAGGTTATTACTGGGAAACGGTCCGTGAAAATTACATCCTGAGCGACGGCACGCGGAACCTGAACATCTATTACGTGAACCCACTCCAGAAAGTGGAAGGCATGCTCATGGCATATCTACCGAAAGAGAAGCTCCTGCTGGAGGCCGATCTCGTCGACACCAACGAGGCGCTTCCCACCACACTGAGCCGAGACCAAAATAGTTTCTTAAATGCCGTTCGACTATTGAAGCTGGACCCGGCCCGAATCGTTCCTGTCCATGGGAAACCGATTCCGTGGTCCGATTTTGCGAAAATCGCCGGTAATAAGTCCAACTGAGGCGGAGGAGGTCTGGTATGACTCGCATTTCAAAAATGCTTTTCGCAGTCGTCGCGTCGGCGACGGTGGCGGTGCTTGCCATAATCGAGCTGCAGCCTTCGATGGCGCAAGCGCCGGCCGCATCCGGCGTTGTCGCGCTTACGGGCGCTCGCATTATCGACGGCACCGGACGCGCGCCGATTCAGCAAGGGACGGTAATCATCAACAAGGGCGTTATCGAAGCGGTCGGCGCGCCGGCAGCCGTGAAGATTCCGAATGGCGCCGCCCGCGTCGATCTATCCGGCAAGACGATCATCCCGGGTCTGATCAATGCACATGCGCACTTGAATTTCGATCAGGCAACCAAGCGCTCCGTTCGCGACGACCTGATATTGCGGCTGAAGACATATGCGAATTACGGCGTCACAAGTAACGTAAGCCTCGGGTCGAGACCAGTGGACGAACTCGAAGGCCTCAAGCTACGGGACGAACAAACGCATATCACACTCGATCGGGCGCGACTCTACACGGGCGGCATCAACGCGGTTGGCAAGACGCCTGAGGAAGCCCGGAAAAGTGTTGATCGTCTCGCGGACCTGAAGGTCGATGTCATCAAATACCACATCAACGGTACGCCGAATGACATGACCCCAGATATCTACGGAGCGCTGGTCGACGAATCGAAGAAGAAGGGGCTCCGGACATTCGTGCACATCTTCTATACAAAGGATGCGAAAAGCGCGGTCGACAAAGGCACAGATGTTCTGGCGCACAGCATTCGCGACAAAGACGTCGATCCCGAATTCGCCGCTGAACTCAAGCGGAAGAACATCGGCTATATACCGACACTGACACGCGATCTATCCGTTTTTGTTTACGAGACGCGGCCGGCGTTCTTCGATGAGCCGTTTTTCAAGCGAGGCATCACTCTCTATGGCAGTGAGGTAGAAGTGCTGATAAATCCAGCCAATCAGCAAAAGGTCCGCAGTGATAAACAGGCTCAGGCCATCAAGCCGGCGCTTCAACAGGCGAACCGCAATTTGAGAATTCTTTCAGATGCGGGCGTCCCGATCGCTATGGGCACCGACAGCGGCGCCGAGGGCAACCCCGGCCGATGGCAGGGTTACTTCGAGCACCTCGAAATGGAGATGATGGTGAAGGCGGGAATGACGCCGATGCAGGTGATCGTGGCGTCGACCGGCGGCGCCGCACGCGTCACGAAGGTCGATCCAAAGATCGGTACCATCGAGCCTGGAAAGTGGGCTGACCTGCTTGTGTTGAACGCGAACCCGCTCGACGATATCCGCAATACGCGGCAGATTCATTCCGTCTGGGTCGGCGGGAATCGGGTTACAGGGGGGAACTGAACACAAAAGGCACAAAGACGGACACAAGAAGCACAAATTATTGAAATCTATTTTGTGCTTCTTGTGTCCCCTGTTGTGCCTTTTGTGTACCTCTTCAGTTGTTGTTCGAAGCCCGTGCGGGCATCACCATCGTGTGGTTGCGCTTTGGCACCTGGCCCACTGGGATTTTGGCCAGTTCTTTCATGGTTGGGACATCCACCACGATCGTGACGTTTCCGACAGGGTCGGCCACATAAGCTCGCTTGCCGTCCGGGGTCACGGTAAGCCACGCGGCACCCTTACCGCTCAGATTCGCCGTTCCGACCGGCTTCAAATCCGGAAGCGAATACGAGTAGAGCGCGTTGTTCAGCCGGCTATTGACCAAAAGAGTTTTTTGATCCGGCGTAACAGCGATGCCGTGGGATTCCGAGGAGCCCGTAATGATCGGAGTCCTTCCCGGTGCCAATTTCGGCAATTCGATCCGCGCGACTTCTTTGCGCGTCTTAAAATCCACAACGACAAACCCGTTGAAGTTGCCGATCTGCACGAAGATCGAACGAGTCGAACCATCCGGGTTCTTCGAGATCGCCATCGGACGGATGTCTTCACCCAGCTTGATTGACCATGCGGGGGCGTCCTTCTCTGTATCGAGAACGCTCACATACCCATTCTGCGAGGCGTCGCCCGCGACAACGTTCTTGCCGTCCGGGGTGACATACAGATTGTGGACGGGCCCTTCGGTCCGGATGCTCTTGATTTTGGTGAGAGAGGCGGTATCGATGACATCCGCTACGCCTGGATTGTCGCCGACCTTCTGCCGGATTCCCACGTAGACGCGGCGCCCATCGGGAGCAATCGCAATGTTGTTGGGGTGGCCCGAGAGCGGGATCTTCTTGATCACCTTTAGCGTCGCAACATCGGCCACATCCAGCGTATCGTCACCCTCACTACTGACATAAATTCGGGTTCCGTCTGGGGATGCGGTGATTCCGTGACCCGCCTCGATACCAAGAATCTGACCCACCACCTTGTTCGTGGCAGGATCAATGATGTGGACTCTGTCCCCGGCAGCATTGCTCTGCAGGATCCGAACCTGGCTTTGTGCCGTCAGCGGCAAGGCGATGAGTAGAACGATCGCCAGACTCATCAGGACAACGTGAATTGTTTTCATAGTCATTCCTCGCAAGAAATAATCTTAAACGGTCATTCTAGGCCGCACTCGCCTGTCAACTCGACGAGTTTCTCGTTTACTTTTCGTCCGCATACCCAATTGGCCAGAATCTGCCATTCCGGATTGAAGAACGAATTCCAGTGCTTGCCGCCGCTGTGGTAAAAATCTCCGCCCCCCTCGGCCTCGAGCGGGTGGATTAGTAATCTGCTTTGAGTGAGATTGCGGGGGATCACACGGGGCACCACAATCTGGAAGTTCTTTCGGGACTGTTCCTCGTCCCACGTGGTCGCACCGGGCGACAGCGCCTGCAATCGCATCGGCGTACCCTTCGTGTGACAGGCAACACACCGGGCGTGGCCTTCGCGCTTGGCTAGAAAAATCGGCTGTACCTTGGTTTTGAAGAACTCAAAATCCAGACGTGAGGCGGCGGGAGCCGCTCCTTCCTGTGCCCGTAACATAACGGTCGCGGGGCCTTGAACCAGCAACGCAGCCGTGATTATAAGCAACACGGTGATGCGCATAACGCTCCTCCTCGTAAAATTACCCACGGGTTCCATTCAAAATTGATCGAACGTGCTACTACAGTAGGACGGCGCGCCACGCTTGTCAAAGGATTTGACGACTGCGCCAGCGTCATTCGCCGGGATGATACTCGCGCTCGATGTGCCCTTCAAGCTGGGATCGGTAGAAGTACACGTCCCTCAGGTTGCCCGTCGCATAGCCGGTGGCCTGATCGCCGAAATGGCGCGAGTTCGGATTACCGCTCTCTCCGCCGGCCGTGACGGCTTTCGCTCGGATCGTGGGCCCGAATTCGATGGCGGCGACAAAGCTGTTGCCGGTGGTGCCGTAACGTTTCTTGCTGC
This sequence comes from Acidobacteriota bacterium, assembly GCA_003223875.1. Lineage (GTDB taxonomy): Bacteria > Acidobacteriota > Terriglobia > 20CM-2-55-15 > 20CM-2-55-15 > 20CM-2-55-15. The sequence goes on from QHWY01000004.1 coordinate 17,523, forward strand.
CCGGGTACGTCCGTGCGCCGAATGACGCAAGCGAGCCCCATTGCGAGGATGTGAACGGTACCGGAATGCTCGGAGCGGCATCATTAAAATGCTGGACGATGTCGCCTGTGAGGCGCTGATATCTATTAATGTCGCCCCAGCGCGTTTTCCACGTTCCGAAGTCGGCTGTAAGCTTATCGACCGCCGCGGACAATGCCTGAAGAAGCTGCTCGTCCGCAGTTGTGGCCGTATTATCCTTTTGCGGATCGATTTCTTCTCCCCAATAAACCGCAAGCGATGTCGGAATCGATTGTGCCGACCAGCGGATGTTCCACGCGCGCAGCACCGCTATGGGATCGGCCAGCTTCGCCTTCAATGGATTCGTTGAAGCGGTTCGATCCCACGCTTTGACCAACGCTGGAATCTGATCCCGAAACGCCGGCAAATAGCTGTCGAATGCCGCGGCTATGAGAGAGTCCAGTGTGAAATCCTTCTTGTTCTCCAGGACCATGACGGCGTGAATACCGCGCGGATTCTCCCCACCACGATCCACGTAGGCCGGGTAATCGGTTTTCTTCGGACTATTCGGTCCGGCAGCCGACCAGGGTGCATTGTTCGTGTTATAGAGCCATCCGTTTGGGGGATTCAGCAGGCCCGGTGTTTCATCGATGGATAAGATGCCCTTCCAGTCTGTTGCCGGATCACTGCCATCGACAGGTTTGGTCCAATCGAATTTGGTGTCGCGCCGAGGAATGAAGTTGGAATGGAAGTAGGCGATGGTGCCGTCCGCGTCCGCATACACTGTATTGTTGGAGGAATTGGTGTGGAGTTCCATGGTGTCGCGGAATTCCCTATAGTTTCTGGCCTTCGTGCGTGTGTAGGACTGAATCAAAGCCTTCACTGGTTCCTGCATTAAAGCGACGCTTACCCATTTTCCAGCGGCTTCGCGCACGATCGGTCCGTGCTGGGTGCGGTAGACCGTGAACTCTTTTTGGGCCATCCCATTCCCACTCTTGTAGGGAACCGTGATCTTTTTCACATCGACGAGGCGTTGCTCACTTCCGTACCGGTAGTACAGTTTGCCGGCCCTTTCGACGATCGTCTCGAGGTATTCGTCAATATTGTCCACGCCGCTCGACGTGTGCATCCAGCCGACGCGGTCATTGAAACCTTGATAGATGAAGAACTGACCCCACGTCATCGCGCCGTATGCATTCAAACCTTCAGAACTAAGCATCTGCGCTTCGGCCCTGAAGAAAAACGTTGTGTGCGGATTGACCAAGAACAGGGAATGATGCGCCGCCGTGTTGGATGGCGCGATCGCGATACCGTTTGATCCGCTTGGTTCCGCGTATTGTGTGTCTTCCGCCAGTGCTTGCTTCGCCGGGATTTTTCCGTAAAAGGCTTCGAGGTGCCGCGGGTCAATCCGTTCGATATCTCCGCCGATGCTCCCTTCGGTAAACGTCAGAGCCATCCATGGCTCGAATCGCGTAATGACGCGCGGTCTCGCCGACGGGTGTTTGTAAAGGTAGTAGTTCAGGCCGTCCGCCCATGCATTCATCAGTGCCTTTAGCCATTCCGGACTTGCTTCGTACTTCGCCTTCATGTCGGCCGGATCGATGAACAGTTTCATCCGCAGATCCCGGTATATCTCCGCTTCGCCCTGCGCTTCTGCCAGGCGTCCCATGGAGTTGAGGTAATTTATTTCGATGCGATTGAAATCGTCTTCCGCTTGGGCGTAGATGACGCCGAAGACCGCATCGGCGTCCGTCTTGCCGAACACATGGGGAATGCCCCAATTGTCTCGTATGATGGTGACGCTCTGTGCTTCCCGTTCCCATGCGGCGGCGTTTTTCTGCTCGTCGACCTGAGTGCACGAAACGCACAGAGCGGCGAAGACAAAGGTGAAGAGCCACAAAAAAGGATAAGAATCATAGAATTGCTGCGATTTCATTTCGATCTCTGGTGTGTTTTGTGCCTTTTTGTGGCTACTCCTCTTCACCGGGCGACTTTGACTGTCCTTGATAATATTGTAGCCTCGCCCAGAAACATGAGCCCTCATCCGACAACCTTTGCATGGAATTCTGGTTTTCAACTACACTGCACGCGCTTCTACGCCGATCCGGAAATATCAGAGACGGCGAACCCGAGGAGGATTGATGAAGTCATTGATCATTGCGGCGACGCTGCTATTTGTCCCGGCACACCCACTTTCGGCGCAGCAACAGCGCACCACGCAGACCGAAACGATTGAAACGCTACTCGCGCGGATCGAGCGGCTCGAAAGACGTGTGGCTGAGCTGGAAGGTTCCAAGGTGCAGGCGCAACCGGCGACTCAACGGACGGAGCAAACCCAAGTCCCTGCTGAGGCCTTGCACCCGGAGGTAGCACAATCTGCCTCGGAGGGCCCTTCCTTGAAGATGGCCGGCTTTAGCGATTTTAACTTCAGCGGGTCCGACCAAAAGGGCACAAAGAGTGGTTTCACGGAAGGCCAATTCGTGCTGCATCTGAATTCGAATCTCACGCAAAAAGTGAGCTTCATGGGTGAGTTGAGTCTTACAGCACGGACCGACGCAGGAGGCGGCATGCCGCCGGTGACGGGCTTCAATGCCGAAGTAGAACGCAGTATCATCCGCTTCGAACACAATGACTATCTAAAGGTTTCATTTGGCCGGTACCATACGCCGATCAATTATTGGAATACGGCCTTCCACCATGGACAGTGGTTGCAAACAACGGTCAGCCGTCCGGAAATGGTACAGTTTGGCGGCCGCTTCATCCCCGTTCATTTCGTCGGCGGTCTGGTGGAGGGCGCCGTCGGCGCAGCCGGTTTGAATTTTAATTACAATTTTGGTGTAGGGAACGGGCGTGGTTCTGTGATCAGTCGCGGTGGAGACGCGGGAGATATCAACAATAGCAGGGCGTGGCTGGTCAACATGTTTATCAAACCCGACAAGTTGTATGGACTTCAAGTCGGCGGTTCCGCTTACCGCGATAAGATCAGCACCGGAGGCCGCGACTTCGGAGAGTGGATCAGTTCCGCTCACGTGGTCTGGAACAGAGAGACACCAGAAGTGATTGCGGAGTTTGCGAATGTAAGACACGAGAATCTCACGACGGCGTCTCCAGTGTCGAACAGCCAGGCGTACTACGTCCAAACCGGCTATCGTCTTCCGGTTTTCGATAAACGCTTCAAGCCTTACTACCGATTCGAATACATCCATATCCCACGTTCCGATTTTCTCTTCCAGAGCCCGGTCGTTCCAAACCTCGCCGGGTCGGTTGCGGGACTGCGGTACGACCTGACCAGCTTCGCCGCGCTGAAGTTCGAGTACCGCAATCAGCGGCGCGACCCGGGCCAGCCTCGCATCAACAGCGGTTTTGTTCAGACGAGTTTTACGTTTTGAAGGAACGACGATGAAGGCGTTTGGCATCACCTTAATAATCGTTCTAATATCGGGATCCATTGCCGGATGGACGGCTCCCGCCGGTTCGGATATCGCGGTGGTCGTAAGCCGCGACGTACCCATCGACGATCTTAGCTTCAGCGAGCTCCGGAAAATTCTTCTCGGAGACCGCCAGTACTGGTCATCTAACCTCAGAGTGACGCTTCTGATCAGGGCACCTGCGGCGCGCGAGCGCGAAGTTATTCTTAGAAATGTTCTCGAGATGACTGAAGCACAGTACCGCCAATATTGGATCGGCAAAGTATTCCGCGCCGAGAGCTCATCCGCTCCGAAATCGATAGCCACGAATGAAATGGCGTTTTCGTTGCTGAACAGCATACCCGGTTCTATTGCTTTCGTGGATGCTTCGCAGGTTCCGAAGGACTTGAAGGTCGTTAGGCTGGGCGGACTTCTGCCCGGTGCTAAAGGATATCCACTGAATTAGAAACGAATATGACGATTCGGCGGAGGCTGCTCTTATCATTTTTGTTAATCCTGGTCCTCTTCGCCGTTAATCTCGTCATCTTCTATTGGAGCAATCAAAAGCGGCAGACTTCCGTCGAAGCCTTGCGCCGGGCGATATCTCGTCAAATTTTGATTTCAGGTGTCAACCAGAATCTGAATGACATTCAAAAGCAGGTCACGCTGCTCAGCGAGATTACGACTGAAACGCCGGCCGGTGGTGATGCAGCAGGCGTAGCCCAGTTCAAGGCTCAGCTTGAGAAAGTTGAAAATCAAATCGGAGAACTGCAATCCCTTTCTGAACCTGAGACCCGTAAAAACATTGAAGCGTTTGCCGACGCGTATCGAAAGCTCAGCGCCTCATGGCGAATTTTCTATGAGAATTTCGGAATCAACCAAACTAAGGCGATCACTGAGCTTGCCGTTCGGGCAGAACCGCTCACGCAGGAGGTCCTCCAAACACGTCTTCCACAACTCCAGGCGGACGAAAATGCGCGAGTCGATTCGGCAAGTGTTAATTTTTACCAAGTCGCTCGTTTAACGAACCGAATCACCCTGATGATCTTTGCGATTTCGGCTGCTGTTGCTGTCGGCGTGGCTGTCATTGTGTCGGAACAATTGACGCGTGGTCTGACACGCCTAAAGGTCGGAGCGGCGTTGATCGGTAGCGGCGATTTTGGGCACCGGATCGAGCTCACCGGCAATGATGAACTGACCGAGCTGGCAAAAGCGTTTAACGAGATGAGCGCGAAGCTTTATCGGGCCCGGCACGAGCTGACGTTGGCGAACGAACAGGAAAGGATGAAAAGCGAGCAACTGGAGACGGTCGTCGATCAACTTCGGAAGGCTCAGGATCAGCTTGTCGTTCAGCAGAAACTCGCGTCACTCGGCTCGCTGACGGCGGGCATCGCTCACGAAATCAAGAACCCATTGAACTTCGTAACGAATTTTTCAGAAGTCTCTGCCGGCCTGGTGGACGAACTTCGCAATTCAATCAAAGAGCAAAACGAACGCATCGATCCAAAGGACCGCCAATATATCGAAGATATCCTTCGAGACCTGCACCAAAACGTCTCTAAAATCCAGGAACACGGGAAGCGGGCCGATGGCATTGTTCGCAATATGCTCATGCACTCGCGCGGTCATGGCGGTGAGCGCCAGATGACCAATCTCAACCCCCTGGTCAGCGAATACGTGAAGCTCGCCTACCATGGTATGCGCGCCCAGAATACCAATTTCAACGTTGCGATCCAGGAAGACCTGGATTCTACGCTTGAGCCCGTCAAGGTTGTCGTACATGATATCAGCCGTGTATTTTTGAACATTGCGAACAACGCCTGTTACGCCGCGTACGAAAAAAAGAAACGCTTGGGCGATGGTTTTTCTCCGACGATTTCAGTGAGTACGAGAAATCTGTCGTCTGCGGTCGAGATTCGCATCAAAGATAACGGAGACGGAATACCTGAAAGTATCCGGCCGAGACTTTTCGAGCCTTTCTTCACGACAAAGCCCACAGGTTCCGGCACCGGGCTAGGTCTGTCGATGAGTTACGAAATTATAGTACAGCAGCACAATGGGGCAATCCGCGTAGAATCCGAGATTGGCCAGTATGCGGAGTTTGTTATCATGCTTCCGAAACCGAATAGCAAAGCAACCTGAAATTTATGCCATTTAAAGTCCTTGTCGTCGATGATGAACCCGATATGGAACTGCTAATCCGCCAGCGCTTCCGCAGGAAAATCAACGACGGCGAATTTGAATTCGTCTTCGCGCACAACGGCGAAGAAGCGCTTGCGAAACTCAACGAGGATCCAGGCCTCGATGTCGTCATGAGCGACATCAATATGCCGGTGATGGATGGCCTAACGCTGCTGTTGAGGCTGGCGGACATCGATCGGATCCTCAAAGCCGTCGTCGTATCGGCTTACGGCGATATGCAGAATATTCGGATCGCCATGAATCGTGGCGCTTACGACTTTCTCATCAAGCCGATCGACTTTCAGGATTTCGAAGTCACGCTGAACAAAGCTATCCAAGAATTGCAGACCATCAAGGAAAGCCTGCGCGCGCGAGAGCAGTTGACAGCCCTCCAACAGGAACTCAGCGTCGCCGCGCGAATCCAACAGGCGATCTTACCCAAAGAGTTTCCGCCTTTTCCGTTGAGAACTGATTTCGCCATTCATGCTCGAATGGTGCCTGCTCGGGAGGTCGGCGGTGATTTCTACGATTTTTTCCTGCTGGACAAGGACAGGCTTGGTTTCGTGATTGGCGATGTGTCCGGTAAAGGCGTACCTGCAGCCATCTTCATGGCTGTGTGCCGGACTCTACTGAAGGCCACCGCGTTGCAGAACCTTTCGGCGGGCGACTGCCTGAAGTACGTCAATGATGTGCTGGTACGCCAGAGTGACGCGGCGATGTTCGTTACGATCTTTTACGGTATCCTGCACACCCCTACCGGTGAGCTGGAATATTGCAGCGGCGGCCATAATCCTCCCTACATCGTTTCGCCAAACGGCGATCTGCGGCTCTTGGATGAACCTCGCAGTCTGATCGTCGGCGCGCTTGAACAGGGAACCTTCCAGACCGGCCATACCATGCTTCGGGCGGGGGAGTGCATTCTTCTATTCACCGATGGTGTTACCGAGGCTGTTGATTCAAGCCGCTGCGAGTTCTCAGACGCTCGGCTTCGCACGGTGTTGGAACAAAATTCTTCGAGTCCAGTCGATCAGATCGTAGAGAACGTCATCAGTGAGGTTCGGATTTTCTCTTCAGGCCTACCTCAAGCCGATGACGTCACGGTAATGGCTCTTCGCCGTACTGGCAGCTAGCGCTCTACTCCGCCTGCAGGATTTCGGATACGTTTGTTGAAACGTAATTCCCGTGATCTTGCAAACTGGGAGTACACTTTCACTTTTAATCGAAATGATGAGCGCAAGAGCCCCAACACTGTCCGCTTTAGCCGCGGTATTCCTGCTTTTTGCTGGTGTGCTGCACACCGCAGAGACGGCTTCCATCCGATGGCATAAGACGCTTCAACAGGCGACCGCGGTCGCGCTCAAGACGAATAAGCCCATCATGATCGAATTTTGGGCCGACTGGTGCGAGCCCTGCCAGGTCATGGAGAAAGACGTCTATAGCGACCCAAACATTGCCGGACTCATCGAGGCTGCGGTTGTTCCTTTGCGGCTCAGCTTTGATAATGACAAACAGCTAGTCCGGCGCTACGAAGTCGAGGCCGTACCTTATCTGATTTTCGGTGACTCTTATGGGACTGAACTGCTGCACCATCGAGGGATTCTAGCAACGAAAGATTTGTCGGCCATTATCCGGGCGTTGCCCAGCGACATCTCGGAGATCAATCGGCTCGACGGAGTGTTGCAGAAAGATAACCGCAGCTTCGATGCTCTGAAGGATTTCGGCGCGCGCTTGCGAGAGACGAACCTGTTTCAGGTGAGCAATCAGTTCTACGAAAGGGCACTCAAGACCGACGGTGCGAAGAAGAATCCAATCGCGAGAGAAACAATTCTGCGAGATTTGGGCTTGAATTTCCTCGAACTGCGTGAGGGTAAACAAGCCGCTTCGGTCTTTGAACGATGCCTGAAAGAGTTTCCAAATGGCGAGAGCAGGTCCTCGTGCCAGGGGGGCCTTCGCCAGGCCTATACTTTGATGGGAAGGAAAATCCAATAGACGGAGGACAAAAGCAATGATGGAAGCATCACCTTGGAAAACCGGGTTTTTGCTGGCTGCAATTCTATTTTTGGCGTCTGCCACTGTCCTCGCGCAGTCGCCTGTGAAAACGTATACGCCTCCGAAGACGGCGTGGGGAGATCCGGATCTTCAGGGTATTTTTACGAACGCTACGATCACGCCCTTTGAACGGCCCCCAGAGTTTGCCGGAAAAGAGTTTCTCACCGAAAAGGAAGTCGCCGAGTTAGAGGCTCGCGCAGCCAAGAATCGAGTGGATCAACCGCCCAGAGAAGGAGACCCCGGGACATACAACCAATTTTGGTTCGACCGTGGAACAAAAGCGGTCTCGACACGCCGAAATTCGCTGATCATTGACCCGTCCGACGGACAAATTCCTCCCTTAACGCCGGTTGCGCAGAAGTGGATTGCCGAGCGGCCCGGAAGAGGAAGCGCGTTTGATGCCCCCGAGCACCGGCCGCTCTCTGAAAGATGTCTGTGGTGGGCAAGCACGGGACCGCCGATCTTTCCGACCGCCTACAACAATAATTATCGAATTACACAGGTCCCCGGTTACGTGATGATTCTGTCGGAGATGATTCATGATGTCCGAATCATTCCGCTCGATGGGCATCCTCACTTGCCGCAAAACGTCCGCCAGTATCTGGGCGACTCGCGCGGTCAATGGGAGGGCAACACCCTCGTAGTCGAAACAACGAATTTCAATGATCAAACGAAATCGGAATTCGGGCGCCCGCCTTTCAACTCCATCCGGGGGATCGGCGAGAAAGCGCGGGTTATCGAACGATTCACACGCGCCTCGCCAGATACGATCATGTATGAATTCACCGTTGATGATCCTGTGACGTACACGAAACCCTGGAAGGCGCAGACGCCTTGGGTCAAGACTGAGGAATCCATATTCGAATACGCTTGTCACGAGGGAAACTACGCGCTGGAAAACGTACTGGCCGGCGCGCGAGCAGCAGAAAACAGCGCTCGTTAACGCGCGGAGGTAAAGAATCTTGCAGAATTCCGGTTTAGAAAATACGCGCGCGGTTCTGCGCCACATCGTTGCCACACTAGCGTATCGTGCGTCGAAAGTGTTGCGGGACGTGCCGCCGAGTTTTGCTCAATTTTCAAGTGGGCCCGGCACGCGCCGGCCCGTGCAGATCCTGGAGCATTTGGGCGATCTGATGGCATGGGGTCTGCACATGGCCGAGGGAGAATATCTGTGGCGCGCGGAAGGAAGCGGCGACTGGAATACCGAACTACGCCGGTTCTTTGATGGTCTCGCGGCGCTGGATCGGTTTCTCGCTTCCGACGCTCCCTTAGGTCATCCCGCCGAGATGTTGATCCAAGGTCCCCTCGCCGACGCACTAACCCACGTCGGCCAGCTTGCCATGCTCCGCGGGGCTGCCGGCATCCCGGTTCGCCCCGAGAGCTACGCTCGAGCCCAGATCGTCGCCGGCCGCGTCGGCCTGGACCAACCCCCGCCCGCCCGCGAATTCGACGGCGATGCCAGCGCCCGCAATTAAGCGCGCCTGATTTTCGTGGTTGTTCCAAGAAACCCGATGCGATACTTTCAAGAACAACCACGCGGGATCGTAGCTCAGTTGGAAGAGCGCCTGCTTCACACGCAGGAGGTCATCGGTTCGAGACCGGTCGATCCCATTTACAGAAAACAAATCGGTTAGAGAGTATTTGGCCCGGCATAAAAACCGGGCCACTTTGCAATTGTAGGGGGGAATTGTAGGGGGTCACGCCGTCTAGCCGCGTGCTTTGGGCTTCTTCCTCGCGCCATTTTCTTTCGCGTGTTTTGCCGCGCGCGCTCGCCGCTCTTGGTTGTATGTGTCGAGATTGCTAAAGGCTGTTTCTAATCGTTCCGGCGTAGGGTGAACGTACCGCTGACTCACCAGAATGTTGGAGTGCCCCATCAACTTACAGATGGTGTACGCATCCGCGCCCGTCTCACCGAGGCGCGTACCAAACGTATGGCGACAGTCATAGATCCTGAATCGAAACGCGAGTTTATCGATGGTCCGATCATGCTGCGTATCGATCGAGGTGTACGGGACGGCTGTTCCATTCTCCCGTGCAAACACGAACCCCGTTTGAGGTTTTCCTGCGGCTTCATATCGGCGCTTCAAGATCGTCCTCACTAGCGCGGAGAGCGGAACGTTGCGTTTGGAGTTTTTCGTCTTCCCACGTGGTATGTGGACATATCCAAACCGGGCTTTTCCTGCGGGTTCAAAGTGCACATTCTCCCATCGCACAGCGCATAGCTCAGAGTCCGGACGTAAACCAGTATCCAGTGCGATTGTGACGAAGTCTTGAAGGGGCTGCGGTGCTGCGGCAAGATAGATTTGCTCCTCTTCGTGGGTAATGACCCGCTCATGTCCTTCCTCACCCGACAGATTCCTTATCCTCGGTCGCTGAGTGCGGTATTTCCATTCGTGAGCGATATTCAGCACTCGCTTTAGCACGGTGAGGTCCCGGTTAACAGTAGCAACCGTAACGGGACGGAGAGTATCTACGGTTGCTTTTTTTCCATTCCCGCGCGCCACTGTTGTTTTAGAACGCCAACGCACAAAATCAGCTATCAGTTCGTCGTCGATTTTCGAAAGATGGGCGAGCTTGAGAGTATCGAACCGAAGCAACGCGGCGACACGTTCGTTGTAATACCTCACAGTCTTTGGTTTTTCCTTGTGTTTCACCTCGACCCAACTCAAGAACTTTTTCACGAAATCTTGAAAGTTGGCGTCTGGTTTGAAACCAGCATTCTCGGCGGTTTCTTTCTGCTGCCTGAAATACTCTTGTTTGATGAGCGCTTCCTTTTGGCGCGCGGCCGCCTGGGACTTCTCGAAGGCTTTCGTGCTGGATGTTCGGATTACCACTTCCGTGGACTTTCGGAC
>QHWY01000256.1 GCA_003223875.1 Acidobacteriota bacterium
GGGGTAGTGCCACGCGGGGTGTGGGAATCGCAGCAGTCACTTCGTGTCGGTGCGCTCGGGCTTCTCTGCCTTTTCGGTTTTCGCGATCCAGGGCGGTTTTTGGCGTTCGAGAAATGCCTGCATACCTGCCTGGCCTTCTTCGCTGGTGCGGGCTCGCGCGATGGCATCGGCAGCGAATTCAAGAGAGCTTTCAAGCGTGCGCGCGGCGACTCCGAAAATGAGTTCTTTGGCCGCGGCGATCGCTCCAGGAGCCGAAGTCAGGATTTGGGAAATTTTGGAATCGATGAGTGCATCGAGGGCGAGTTCGTGAGCCGCAACGTGCTGAACGAGCCCGATATTCAATGCAACCGGAGCCAGGAACCGTTCGCCGGTAATGAAGAATTCACGTGCGCGCCCCGGCCCGACCCGCGCGATCACAAATGGGCCGATGATCGCGGGAATGATCCCGAGCTTCACTTCCGTGAATCCGAACTGCACGGACTCGAGGGCCATGGCGATATCAGACGCCGCGACCAATCCGGCTCCACCTCCTAACGCCGCGCCGTGAACGCGCGCGATGACCGGCTTGGGACATTTGGCGATGGTCAAGTACATCCGGCCGACCGCACGCGCATCTTCCAAATTCTGCTCTCGAGTGTATTGAACCATGCGCTTCATCCAATTCAAGTCGGCGCCGGCGCAGAAGGATTTTCCGTTACCCCCAAGTACGATCACGCGGACATCGTCGCGCGCACCCAGTTCCGTAAATGTTTCGGTAACCAGTTTTACCAACTCGTCATTGAACGCATTGTGGATATCCGGCCGGTCGAGAATTACCGAGGCGATAGGTCTTTCAACATTCACCTTCAGCATGAGGACTACATCCTAAAAACGCCGAAGCGGGTTTCTTCGGGGGGAACGTTCATAGCCGCGGAAATTCCCAGAGCGAGTACCATCCGCGTATCGGCTGGATCGATGATTCCGTCGTCCCAAATCCGGGCAGTGCTGTAATACGCATTGCCTTCTTCGGCGTACTTATCCAAGGTCGGCTTCATGAATCCCTGTTGCTCTTGCGGGCTCATTTCTTTGCCCTGCGAGCGCAACTGATCCATCTTCACTTGAAGCAACACGTGCGCCGCCTGTTCGCCGCCCATCACCGAAATTCGGGCGTTGGGCCACATCCATAGTTGCCTCGGCCCGTAAGCTCTCCCGCACATCCCGTAATTTCCGGCGCCGTAAGATCCGCCGATGATCACGGTGAATTTGGGGACGGCGGCGTTCGCAACGGCATTAACCATCTTCGCTCCATCCTTCGCGATGCCGCCGTGTTCGAATGTTTTTCCAACCATGAAGCCGGTAATGTTTTGGAGAAAGACGAGAGGAATGTCGCGCTGCGCGCATAGCTCGATGAAGTGTGCTGCTTTGAGCGCGCTCTCGGAAAACAGGACGCCGTTATTTCCGATGATTCCGACCGGATACCCCCAGATGCGGGCGAACCCACAGATGACGGTCGGCGCGTAAAGCGCTTTGAATTCGTGAAACCAGCTCGCGTCCACAATCCGGTAAATCACTTCGCGCACGTCGTAAGCTTTCTTCGGGTCCTGGGGAACAATGTCATAGATCTCCTCAGGATCGTGATGCGGATCTTCGGTTTCGGCAATCTGCCGGCTGGTTCGTCTGGGTGTTGGAATCGAACGAAAGACGTCTCGCGCGATGCGCAGCGCATCGGCATCATTTTGCGCGTAATGATCGGCGACTCCGGAAATCCGGCAATGCACGTCGGCTCCGCCGAGTTCTTCGGCCGTGACTTCCTCACCGGTAGCGGCTTTGACCAGCGGCGGTCCCCCTAGAAAGATCGTGCCTTGATTGCGAACGATGATTGCTTCATCGCTCATTGCAGGTACGTAGGCGCCGCCGGCCGTGCACGAGCCCATCACAGCCGCCACTTGATAGAGTCCTTCGGCAGACATCCTCGCCTGGTTATAGAAAATCCGGCCAAAGTGGTCGCGGTCCGGGAAGACTTCGGCCTGCAACGGAAGGAATGCGCCGCCCGAATCGACCAGGTACAAACATGCCAACCGATTCTGCAAGGCGATTTCCTGCGCGCGGAGATGTTTTTTGACGGTGATCGGGAGATACGTGCCGCCCTTGACAGTCGCATCATTCGCGACGATGACGGTCCGATGACCCTGGATCATTCCGATACCGGTAACGATTCCGGCTGAGGGCGCTTCATCGTCGTACATTCCATTTGCGGCGAGAGCGCTGAACTCGAGAAAAGGCGTGTCCGGGTCGATGACCGCTTCGATGCGATCGCGGACAACCATCTTCCCGCGCTCTTTGTGACGCTTGACAGCCGCTTCGCCGCCGCCTTTCTTGACGATGGCCAGCCTTGATCGAAGCTGCGTCACGAGATCCTTCATGGCCTCGCGATTCGAGTTCACAACTCCCCTCCTAAGTTAGGAGGGGTGGCTGCGAGGAAGTCCGAGCAGACGGGGTGGTTCTGAAGGGGAACCACCCCACCTCGCCTTCGGCTCGGCACCCCTCCTAACTTAGGAGGGAAGTTTCGTCTGCCCCTTTCATTTCTTGCGAACATTGTTGCGGATATAGGCGATGATGTCTTCCGTAGACGCGCCGGGTTGAAAAACCGCGGAGACGCCGGATTCTTTCAACTTTGGAATATCCTGGTCCGGGATAATGCCTCCGACAACGACAAGAACGTCGTCGAGGCGTTCTTTCTTCATGAGTTCCGTGATGCGGGGGCAAAGCGTCATGTGCGCTCCGGATAGAACCGACAGCCCCACCACGTCGGCATCCTCTTGCAGCGCTGCATTGACGATCTGTTCGGGAGTTTGCCGCAAGCCGGTATAGATGACTTCGAATCCCGCATCGCGGAAAGCGCGAGCGACAACTTTTGCGCCCCGGTCATGCCCATCGAGTCCGGGTTTGGCAACGATAACGCGGATCTTCTGTTCCATTAAAACGCCGGCTCCTCGTACACGCCGTAAACGTCGCGTAGCACGTCGCAAATTTCCCCCAGGGTGGTATATGCCCGGACACATTCCAGGATGCTGGGCATCATATTGACGTTGTTCGCGGTGGCCGCACGGCGCAGCTCTTCAAGTGTTCGGCGAACGCGGCCGTTGTCGCGCGTCTGACGTAGTCTCTGGAGTTGCTCGATCTGACGCCCGGCCACCGATTCGTCGATCAAGAGAATGTCGATCGGCGGCTCATCTTCCATGACGAAGTCATTCACGCCGACGATAATCTTTTCCTTACGCTCCACGGCCTTTTGATACTGATAGGAGGCATCGTGAATCTCGCGCTGGGGAAATCCCTTCTCGATGGCCGCCACCATGCCGCCCATCGCATCGAGCCGGTCAAAATACTCCCAACAGCCTTTTTCCATATCGAGTGTCAGGCGTTCCAGGAAGTAGGACCCGGCGAACGGATCGACGGTATTCGTTACTCGTGTTTCGTGAGCGATGATCTGCTGAGTCCGGAGCGCAATCCGGGCTGCATGCTCGGTCGGCAATGCGAGCGTCTCGTCCAGCGAATTCGTGTGAAGCGACTGCGTTCCACCCAGGACTGCCGCCAGGGCCTGAATGGCAACACGAACAATATTGTTGTAAGGCTGCTGCGCCGTGAGCGAGCACCCTGCCGTCTGGGTGTGAAAGCGAAGCATTGCCGAACGCGGATTCTCCGAGTGGAATCGCTCCGTCATCACCCGGTACCAGACTTTTCGGGCAGCCCGATATTTCGCTATCTCCTCGAACAGATCATTGTGCGCGTTGAAAAAGAAAGAAAGGCGAGGCGCGAAATCGTCCACGTCGAGACCGGCGCGCCGGGCCCATTCGATGTACTCGATGCCGTCATACAAGGTAAACGCGAGTTCCTGCAGGGCAGTGGAGCCGGCTTCGCGAATGTGATAGCCGCTAATGGAAATTGTATTCCATTGCGGAACGTGTTTGGTCCCGAACTCGAACGTATCCACGATCAACTTCATGGAGGGTTTTGGCGGGAAGATGTACGTCTTCTGCGCGATATATTCCTTCAAAATGTCGTTTTGAATGGTGCCGCGCAATTTCTTCCAGTCCACCCCTTGCTTTTCAGCGACGACCAGATACATCGACCAAAGAATTGCCGCAGGTGCATTGGTTGTCATTGAAGTGCTGATCTCGGCCAGCGGGATACCTTTAAATAAGGTCTCCATGTCGGCCAATGAATCGATTGCAACACCGCACTTGCCGATCTCACCTTTCGACATGGCGTGATCGGAGTCGTAACCCATGAGAGTAGGAAGATGGAATGCCACAGACAGGCCGGTCTGACCGTGTTTCAGCAGGTAATGGAAACGGGCATTGGTGTCGGCTGCCGAGCCGAAGCCGCTGAACTGGCGCATGGTCCACAGCCGGCTCCGGTACATATCCGGATAGATGCCGCGCGTGTAAGGAGGTTTGCCGGGATCACCGAGATCGTCGTCGTAATTCAAATCCCGGAGATGTTCCGGTGTGTATAACCGTTCGACCGGAACACCGGACACGGTGGTAAAAGATTCGCTGCGCTCGACGGGCGTTTTTGTTGGATCAGAGACGTCTTTCGCCATTTTCTGAGGCTGCGCTATCGCGCTTGCGGTTCGCGCAGACCGCTCCAAAAACCATTATACGCACAGTGCTATGATTGGCAGATTATGGCCGAATCCAAGATCACCAAGCGCAGCGAGGATTATTCGAGGTGGTATACCGACGTGATTGCCGCTGCCGAACTGGCCGACTACGCGCCTGTAAAAGGCTGCATGATCATCCGGCCCAATGGCTACGCGATCTGGGAAAAGATGCAGCAGGCGCTCGACCGCATGTTCAAGGAAACCGGCCATCAGAACGCCTATTTTCCGCTATTCATACCCGAAAGTTTTCTTCAGAAAGAAGCCGAACACGTCCAGGGATTCGCTCCTGAGGTGGCTGTGGTTACTCACGCCGGCGGCTCGAAACTCGACGAACCGCTCATCATCCGGCCCACGTCGGAGACCATTATTTGGAATACGTACCGGAATTGGATCCAGTCTTATCGGGATCTGCCACTGCTCCTGAATCAATGGTGCAATGTCGTTCGATGGGAAATGCGCACACGGCTGTTTTTGAGAACCACGGAATTCTTGTGGCAGGAAGGGCATACCGCTCACGCGACCTATGAGGATGCTGAAGAGGAAGCCTTGCGTATTCTTGGCATCTACCGGCGATTCTCGGAAGACTATATTGCGCTGCCAGTCATTGAGGGACTGAAAACAGAGACAGAGAAATTCGCGGGAGCGCATCACACCTATTCCATCGAAGCGATGATGGGCGATGGGAAAGCGCTTCAGGCGGGCACCTCCCATCATCTGGGGCAGAATTTCGCCAAAGCATTCGATGTAACGTTTCAGACCGAGAAGGGAAATCGCGAATACGTATACGCCACGAGTTGGGGTTTGACCACACGCATGATCGGCGCGCTCGTCATGGCGCACGGCGATGATAACGGAATCGTCATTCCGCCGCGGCTCGCGACGACCCAAGTGGTCGTCGTACCGATTTTCCGGAAACCGGAAGAGCGCGAGCGGGTCATCCAAGCCGTCGAAAATTTTACCGCGCCATTCAGTGGCGCCGGTATCGGCTTCAAAATCGATGTACGCGATCAGTACAGTCCCGGCTGGAAGTTCAATGATTGGGAAAAACGCGGAGTACCGCTTCGCATCGAGGTGGGTCCAAAAGATCTGGAGAAGAATCAGGTGGTTTTGGCGCGGCGCGATAACGGACAGAAGAGTCCGGCTTCCCAGGAGGATCTCGCCCAGACTGTTTTGAATACGCTCGAGACAATCCAGAAGTCGCTCTTCGAGCGGGCGCGCGACTTCCGGGACAAACATTCTTATCGGATCGATGATTACTCCAAGTTCAACGAAATTCTAGATCGCGAAGGGGGCTTCCTTTGGTCGCACTGGTGTGGTTCGGGCGAATGCGAAGAACGGGTGAAGGACGATACGAAGGCGACCATCCGCAACATTCCAATGCACTCGGAAGCCGAAGAAGGGAAATGTATCAAGTGCGGATCTCGCTCCGAACGCCGCGTGATCTTCGCGAGGGCCTACTGAGGTTGAATGATGCCAACAGGTATGATCGAAGAACGCGCGATTTGGATTCGGCACTTCTGTTGCCTCGCCATTTTTGCCGGTACGTTTCATAGTCTTCAATTTCTAGCGTCGGTTTTATTGTGGGCGGGCACGAATTCAGCCGCGCTGATGGCGTATGGTCTCGATGCCATCGTGAGTGCCGCTGCCGCGCTGGTGCTAGCGACCCGAATTCCGCGTGATTGGCGGAATCGATTCGTCGCCTATGGATACATGACGGCGGCGGCAAGTAGTCTGTACCTTGGCGCATCGACGTTGTGGCTCGGCCGGTGGCCGAGGACGAGCATGCTCGGCATCGTCGTCGCCGCGATTTCGATGCTCGTGATACCGATCGCCGGCTCGTATATGAAGACGCTTGCGGTAGAGTTGCGAAGTCAGGCGCTGAAATCGGCGGCAATTTTCACGTTCGGTAATTCTTACCTTTCGCTGGTTCTGCTTATCGCCATGTTGATGAGCTATGCCATGAACTTGCGTTGGGGAGACCCGCTTGGAGCGCTGGTCATGTTTCCATTTATCGCTCAAAAGGGAATCCAAATCCTGGTTGAGGAAGGTAAACATGAATACGTGGAAGATTAGTTTCGTTCTGACGTGTCTACTGCTCACGTCGGCAGTATTTCTGGCCGCACAACAACAGGCGAGTGGAGTCGTTGTCGTTCAGGGTGCCACGTTAATTAACGGGACCGGCAGTTCTTCCATTCGAAACAGCGCGATCGTCATCGAGGGCGGCCGCATTCGAGACATTGGTCCGCGCAACGAAGTTCGAGTTCCGGGAAATGCGCAGGTGGTGGACGCGCGGGGAAAATGGGTGATCCCGGGGTTGATCGATGCCCATGTGCACTTTTCGCAATCGGGAGGCATTTATACGCGCCCGGATGTTGTCGATCTCCGCAAATGGCGCTCGTATGAGAAGGAAATGGAATGGATCAAGCAGAGGCTCTCATACACTTTTGAGCGATATCTCTTCTCGGGTATCACGGGCGTTGTCGATTGTGGCGGACCGATGTGGAACTTCGAGATGCGCGACATTGCCTCTCACACCAAAAAGGCTCCGCGCGTTGTTGTTGCGGGCCCTCTGATCGCCACAATCCTGCCGCCCACCACTTCGGCGAATGATCCCGATATCGTTAAGCCCGACTCTCCAGCTCAAGCGCGCGATCTCGTCCGCCGGCAATTGGATCGAAAACCCGATCTGATCAAGCTGTGGTGGGTTCGCCGCCAGGGCGACAATCTCAACGAGCAGGTTCAGATCATGTCGGCGGCGATTGACGAAAGTAAGTCTCACAATGTGCGCGTCGCCGTCCACGCAACGGAGCTGGACACTGCGAAGGCCGCAGTGCGGGCCGGAGCTGACATCCTGGTGCACAGCGTCAGCGATCGGCTTGTGGATACGGAGTTCATCAATCTTGTAAAAAACCGCGATGTCCTTTACATCACTACACTGGCGGTTGAAGACGGATACCGCATGGTGCTGGATCGGCAAGTCGCCTTGACCGACATCGAGCAAAAACTCGGCGATCCAGAAGTGATTGCAACCTGGTCCGAGCTTGCCAAGATTCCACCCGGTGAAATTCCGGGCGGTATTCCTCACATTCCTGCGCCGCCGAAAAGGCCTGCCGCTTACGACAACCTCATGCTTTTAGAATCCGCAGGCGTGCGTATCGTCGCGGGAACGGACGCCGGCAATATCGGAACTCTGCACGGCCCCTCGCTTCATCACGAGATGGAACTGATGGCGGCAGCAGGTTTGCGTCCGATGGACATTATCGTTTCCGCAACGAAGAACGCTGCTGCCGTCATGGGTCTTCAGAATGACACCGGCACACTACAGAAAAGCAAATTCGCGGACCTCGTCATTCTCGATGCGGATCCACTCGCCGACATCAAGAACACCAGAAGAATTTTTAAAGTGATGAAAGCGGGCGAGCTTTTGCAGTAGAGCAAGCATACTTTCAAC
>QHWY01000005.1 GCA_003223875.1 Acidobacteriota bacterium
CTTTAAACCGCATGCGAAGATATTGTACTAGGTCCGCGAAACCGAAGCCGATTCGAAAGTTGCCATTTCTTGGTAGAGCCGAACGGAAGCCGTGATGATGTCGATTGCAATGGCAGCTCCGGTTCCCTCCCCCAAACACATGTCCAGATCGAGAATGGGACGTGCGTCGAAAAATTCCATCATTCTTCGGTGGCCTCGTTCTCGTGATAAATGCGAGAAGAACAGATACGCCCTTGATTCGGGTGCCAGTTTCGTGGCGATCATCGCACCTGCACCGGAAATGAACCCATCGACGACGACCGGGATGCGCCGGGCGGCGGCCCCGAGGATCAATCCCGCGATGGCACTGATCTCCAATCCTCCGATTTTTGCCAGCACATCCAGAGCGTTTTGTGGATCGGGTTCTCGCCGCTCGAGTGCATCCCTAACGACGTTGGTCTTGTGCCGCAGCCGTTGGTCATCGATACCGGTACCTCGGCCGACAACGTCTTCAACCGGCAAGCCCGCCAGCACCGCAAGTATGGCGGAACTCGACGTGGTATTGCCGATACCCATGTCTCCGGTGCCAATCAAGTCGTAACCTTCGGCGCACGCCATGCCGACCTGAATGGCTTCGATCGCTTCTTCTTCGGTCATGGCCGGCCTATCCGCAAAATTCTCTGTGCCTCGTCTTATCTTTTTCGAAACGAGACCGGGTAAGTCCGGGAATTCGTAGTCCACACCGACATCAACGACGAGATTCTGAATGCCATAGTGACGGCACAACACGTTGATGGCCGCGCCCCCGCGCAGGAAGTTGAATACCATCTGGGCCGTCACTTCACGAGGGTAGGCGCTGACGCCGCTTCGGGAGATACCGTGGTCGGCGGCGAAGGTGAAGATGACGCGCTTTCTTAAATTGAGATCCATCGAGCCGCGCATCAGGCCAAACTCGCGGGCGAATTCTTCCAGCCGCCCAAGACTGCGGGGAGGTTTCGTGAGATTATCGAGATGCTGTTGCAATACAGAATGCAATTGAAAATCGGGGCGCTGGATTTTAGGTAAGGAAAGCGGCATACGTTGCGATCTCCACAAACTGAAAGGTTGCGCCAAAACAATCGCCGGTAACTCCGCCGATCCGACGGCGAAAATATCTCGCGGCGCTGGCGACGATGATGATCGCGACGCAAAATGCAAGAGCGCCGAAAATGCGCGACATCAGGATCACCACGGCGCCACTGAATACAGTTGTCACGACGACTGTATTGGCATCTATTCTTTTTGCGAATTCCGATCCAAGACCCTCATGGGCATTTACACTGAAATATCCCAGAGGAAGAAAAGCCCACCGACCAAGAATCTGGGCGGTCACGATTGCGGCATCGAGGCGAGGAGGATTCATGGAAGTCAGAGCCGCATATTTGGCGAGCGTGCAGAGAGCCACTACCACGGCGGCGAATGCTCCAATGCGCGCGTCCTTCATGATTCGAAGTCGTTCTTCACGCGTCCAGCCGCCACCCATTCCATCGGCCACGTCGGCCAAACCATCTTCGTGAAGACCGCCGGTTACCCACACGAGGAACGCCATTATCAGAACGATTGAAAAGGAATCCGGAAACGCCACCATCACTGCGTGTCTCAGGATGACGGCCGCCAAACCGATAGCGCACCCGATTGCGGGATAGAAGTAGTAAGCAACTGCCGCGTCGCGTGCTGTGGCCCCTTCTGTGTGAACCTGCAACCTCGTCAGGAATTGCAATGCAAGACGAAATCCCTCCCACATCACTTCACCTGCACTGAAATACCGCAGACCATTAGCACCACGTGGTCCGCAATTTTAGCCACACGCTGGTTCATCAGCCCGGAATAATCGCGGAACCGGCGAGCTAGCGCATTGTCCGGAACAATGGACCACCCCAGTTCGTTCGTAACGGCCACGATGTCTGCTTCAGTGACACGCAAGGCACTACATAACGATTCAATCTGTCTCCCGGCTTGCTCTTCGGCGCGCAGAACCCAATTGGACAGCCAAAGAGTCAGACAATCGACGACGACAACACCTCGCAATCTCAACAGATGTTTCGACACGTCGTAGGCTTCTTCGATCGTTTCCCACCGAACACCTCGTTCCAAGCGATGGCGTTCGGCCCGCTGCCGCATCTCTTCGTCCAACAGTTCAGCCGTAGCGATGTAAGTTTTCGGATTTTTTGCGCCGGCATATGTGAGCGCGTGACGCGTCTTGCCGCTGCGCGCTCCTCCAGTGATAAGGATAATCATCGCGAGAAGATCTTCCGCAACTCGCGCACGGCCTGACCGACACGCGGACCTGGCGTTACAAAATATTCGCCGGATATCGGAAATACGGCGTCGTAGCGAACCGCGCGAAGGAAGGAATACCTTTGCCAGAGTCCCTTCACCGCCCGCTTCTCGGATTCGGTGACGATGTGGTCGTGCCCCATATCCAAAATGATGTCCGGATCCCGGTGAATGACTTCTTCAAAGGAGAATCGCGGGTATTGCACGCCAGCATCAGCTGCGACATTGATGCCGCCGGCCAAATCGATCACCTCACTCAGGTAACTGCCCTGACCAACGACGACGAGGCCCGCGACAGTGCCCGGTGTGCGGCCGACCACAAACAGCACCTTGGGTTTGGGAGTTCGGTTCGAGCTATCGGTAGTTTGGTGGATCTCGTTGTCGATGGATTGAACCAGCCTCTCACCTCGGTCCGGTATTCCGAGCTTTGCAGCGATGGTTTGGATCGATTGATAAATGCCGTAAACACTGTCGGGATGCAGACTAATGACCTCGATGCGACGCGTCTGCCGGAGCGCCTCCACAACGTTTGGGCGGCTGTCGTTGACGAAAACAAGGTCGGGATTCAGCGCGAGAATCAACTCGATATTTGGTGTCGCATAGCCGCCGATTTTCGGCTTGCGTTTCGCAGCCTCCGGGTAATTGCAATATGCCGTGTCACCAACAACCTGATCGCCGGCGCCGAGCGCAAAAAGAATCTCGGTAATACTTGGAGCCGCGGAAACGATCCGATAATGTGAGAGCGCGAGCAGCAACACCAACCAATGCATCTAAATTCTCCTCAGGTAATTCAACAGACGAATGTTTTCGGCGCGTTTCCTAATGGCAAATCGAAAACACGGGCCGTCAACACCTTCGACGCTGCGGCAATCGCGAATCAAGATGCGCTCTTCGGCGAGAGTTGCTATTAATTCGTCCAACATCCGATCGGAGTCACAACCCGCGAAGAAAAAGTTAGCAGCCGTGGGAAATGCGCGAACATGAGCGAGCGCGTGAAGTTCTTTCCAGAGCCAGATCCTCTCCCGCTGCACGAGCTGAAGGCTAGCCTCTCGATACGAGAGATCAGCCAGGCTTGTTAGACCGGCAATTTCAGCAAGGTTGTTGACCTGCCAGGGTTCGCGGGACTGTGTAAGCGATGGCACACCTTGCCCGACGAGGTATCCAAGCCGCAGACCGGGAATGGCGTAAAACTTCGTCATCGAGCGCAAAACCCAGAGATTCGGAAATTTTTCGATGTATCGGACCATTGACGGTTGGCCTGTAAATTCAATGAAAGCCTCATCCAGTAAAATCTGCGTTGACACGGAAATTTGTTCGAGCCACTCCAGGAGCGGTTCAGGCGGAACGTATGCACCGGTCGGGTTGTTCGGATTCGTTAGGATCACAACATCGCCAACCGGTTGGATTGTCGGTAGTCGAAAATGATGGTCCGGCCGCAAGGTAGTTACCTTGATTGCAGTTCCCGAACTCTCCAGCGCCCGCCGGTATTCGGAAAAGGTGGGTACGATCAGCGTCGCAGTTTGCGGGCGCTTCGTTCTCAGCCAAAAATAAATCAGTTCCGTAGCGCCATTGCCCGGCAGGATTTTATTGGCAGGTATGCACAGTTGATCGGATAGGCACTGCGCAAACCGCGTTGGAATCTCTTCCGGATAAACCGCTGCTGTGTGCAAACATTCTCGAAGAGCGGCAACGGCAATTGGCGACGGTCCGAGTGGATTGATGTTGGCGCTGAAATCTAAGATATCGCGGTAATCCAGATTGCGCTCACGTGCGAACGCGAGCGCGCGACCGCCATGATTTAGAACTGAAGCCATATTCCCACCGCCAGATAAGAGAAGCCCGCGACGCTATACATTAACGACCGGACAGTTGCGAAACGATTCCATTGCAGTTCGTAAATCGGATCGCCGAGGAATGGCTTTTGCGAGGGATGACCGAAGTAGTAGTTCAAGCCACCGAGTCGCACACCTAAAGCCCCGGCGAGCGCGGCTTCCGGATATCCAGCATTTGGAGAAGGCTGTAACCGGGCGTCTCGTAAAATTGTGGCGGCGGCACTTCGCCATCGAAGCCGTAACAGCACTGCAGCAAGCACGATGATTCCAGCCGTTATCCGGGCCGGTATGTAATTCGCTACATCATCCAACCGTGCGGCCGCCCAACCGAACCGAAGGTAATGTTCGTTCTTATAACCGATCATGGAATCCATCGTGTTGATCGCCTTATAAATGACCATCCCCGGAATGCCTAAAACGGCGAGAAAAAATAAGGGCGCAACGATACCGTCGCTCAGGTTCTCCGCGACGGTTTCAAAAACAGCGCGCGTGATTTCGCTTTCGCACAAACCCTGTGTGTCTCGTCCAACGATTTGTCCGACCAGATCTCGGGCGCGGTTGAGATGTCCAGAACGCAAGGCTTCGATGACTCGAACGGCGTGCTGATCGAGACTGCGCAACGCGAGGCAACTGAAGATCCAATACACCGCAAGAGGAAATCCGCCCCATCGCAATGTGGCGGTAGTGAAGCCCAATGTAACGAACAGAACAATGACTACCAGTACCGAGCCTCCCGTTTGCTCGTGAGGGAAGATTCGCCGCAAAAATGATTCGAACCGGCGAACGAGGAAGCCGACACCTTCAACCGGATGGGGCAACCATCGAGGATCTCCGATCATGAGATCCAGGACGGCCGCCATGGCAAATTCGGCCGTATTCGCTTCGATCATTGGAGCAACTCGTAAATCCGTTCAATATCGAGATGGGTTTTTGCTGTCGCGGCCAGCCGGTCGTACTCCTGATCCTTCGAATAGCGAAATTTCGCAGGGCGCCAGTTGAGCCGGCGGCTCTCTGCGACGATCGATAAAAACTCTCGCGTAAATTCCGGATTGTCAAAAAGCCCATGAAAGTACGTGCCCGCGATCCTGCCGCACACGATTCCATCGGAGGCTCCGTCTTCCTTTTGAATAAAGTGATCGACAGGTTCCAGCGGCTCGGTTCTGCCCATGTGGATCTCGTATCCGGAAACCCTTGTGCCAAGGAAGGAGCGGCCCTGGGATTGAACGGTCAGCTTCTCGCGGCCGAGTTCGGTTTCGGCAGGCAACAATTGAAGTCCTTCCAGGCATCCGCCCTCTTCCACCCCAAATGGATCGGATATGTTTCGGCCCAGCATTTGATATCCGCCGCAGATTCCGAGAACCCATCCGCCATGTTCCAGCGTGTCGAACAACAGTGCCTTGAAGCCTCGCTCGTATAGCCACCGCAGGTCACTGATCGTATTTTTCGTTCCAGGAATAATTAAGAGGTCCACGGTGGAGGCCGGTTCGGTGAGATATTCCACAGCGACATCGGGGATCGTTTCGAGCGCATTGAAGTCGGTGTAGTTCGAAATATGCGGCAGCCGGATGACGCCGACGCGAAAGGCTCCTTGACGTTTCGCTCGATCGTCGAGCGAAACGCTGTCCTCCTGATCGATACGGAGAGATTCAATGTAGGGCAACACACCGAAGCATGGACGCTTCGTGCGCTGTTCCAATAATGCGGGGCCTCCATCGAACAAGCGCAGGTCGCCGCGAAAGCGATTGATGATGAACCCTCGAACAAGGTCGCGCTCGTCATCATCCAAGAGAGCAAACGTACCTATAATCGATGCGAACACCCCGCCGCGATCAATGTCGGCCACCAGCAAAGCCCGGCTGCCCGCCGCTTTCGCAAACGGCAGATTGACAATATCGCGATCTTTGAGGTTTAACTCCACGGCGCTTCCGGCGCCTTCGAGTAAGATGCAGTCAAATTTCTGTGCAAGGCGATGGAAACTCTCCAAGACTTCCTTAAAGAAGAACGATTTCTGCTCGTAGTACTCCGTGGCTGTCATCGTTCCATAAACCCGGCCGTGCAGTACAACCTGAATCTTACGATCCGTGTTTGGCTTGAGCAGAATCGGATTCATGTCCGATTCCGGTTCAATGCCCGCGGCTTCGGCCTGGGCGACTTGAGCGCGTCCTATTTCACTGCCGTCCCGGCAGACGAATGAATTTAGGGCCATGTTCTGTGACTTAAAAGGAGCCACTCGCAAGCCGTGTTGACGAAATATTCGGCAAAGGGCGGTGACCATAATGCTTTTCCCCACATGCGATGCCGTTCCAATAACCATCAAGCTCTTGCTCATCGATGTCTCCATCGGAAGGTCACGCCCGCAAGCACACTGCGAGAGAGAGCCGTGTAGCCAAGCACCTCTTCATATCGGCGATTCAAAAGATTCTGGGCGCGGACGAACAAATCGAGATATGGCCGCAAAGAATAACTAACGCCAAGATCCGTTCTTTGATATCCGGGATTGCGCACAATTCCAAAGCCCACACCATCCGAATCCTGACGTTCGCCTACAAAGGTCGTGTTCAGCGTGATGAAGCCTCGCCGAAAGATGGCCGTGACATCGATTGCTCCGGAGTGCCGCGGCCGGCGGGGCAATTCCTGTCCGATTCCTGTCATTGCAGTTGCAGAAGATGCGGCGGAAGTCACACGGGTATCGAGAAACGTGTATTCGCCGCGAAGCCGCAACCGCGACAATTCGAGACGTGTGCTCCATTCGATCCCTCGGGCGCGGCTTGCCTCCAGATTGACCCAAGTGCCCGGTTGAGGCGCCGGTAAAGACACAAAAACAATAAGGTCGCGAAAACGATTAGCAAACAGCGTCGCTTCCGTCACTACACGCGAGCCAAAGAACCGCCGCTCGATTCCAGTTTCTACGCTTTGGGAACGTTCCGGGCGGAGATTGCGATTGCCGACGAACATTGGATCATGCGCAAAATTCTGCTGGAAACTCGGCTCCGAAATTCCCGTACCAGCACCGGCCTTCAATCGAGTTGTAGAGGTGACAAGGTATGACGCTGCAAATCGCGGTGTGACCTTCTTGTAAAATACCGAGTTGTCTTCAAGTCTGACACTCTCCGTCAGAAAAATTCTGGAACCCGCGCTGTGCTGGTGATTCGCGAACAGTCCATGACTGTTTCGAAGTGGCCGAGCGGCGTTGGCGATGCCGCGCTCCTGCTCGAAGTCATAGCCAGCGATGATGGAGCTATGGGACGAGTAGCTCCAGTTTGCCTGATATCCCGCCGATCGTCGTTCGGTAATGGTTTTCGACGGAGCCGAAGCGCTGATCAATAGGGTCCGCCGAACGACTCGGGCGTCTTTTGGAACGACATAATTTGAGGACGATAGCTCCAGACCGGAGAGAAGGCGCACCAGGCGCACACCCTCATTTCCGCGCGCGCCTGGCGTACCGGTCACAATCGCTGCAAGGTTGAACGGACCCTCTGCCTCATTGTCTTGAAAGTAGTCGCGAAATCGGGTGAAGCCGAGTAGGAGCCGCTGCGACAATTTCTGCGTATTCTGCTCATAGCGGAAGCCACTAATGATATTCGTGCCTCTGCGAGAGGCATCAGAATCAAGAAGACCATATCCGACCTTGTTAGGAACGCCAGTCCAGGTTCCGATGGTCCGTAATGTGAATCGTACTTGAGACGCGCCATTGAACCGGTAGCCGAGGTTTCCAGCCAGCGTCAGATTACGGTACGAGTCATTGATGTATGCGCCTTGAGTTCCTATGCGCTCTGCTGCCAAAGAATAATCAAACATCTTCATGGCGCCGGACACACCCGCGCGGTATCGATAAGTCGAAAAATTTCCACCTTCAAAGGAGCCAAACCCGCTTGCCATTCCATCTTCTGCGGTGCCCTGGCGACTGACGACCTGAATCACCGAAGCAGCGGCGTTGGAGCCATAAACCGCGCTCTGCGGACCGCGAACAGTTTCCACGCGAACGATATTTGTCGATGTGAGATGAGCGAAGTTGAAATCGCCCCCGGGATCGTTCACCTGGATACCGTCCACCAACAGCAGATTGGCGTTCTTCCCGCCGCCCCTTGTATAGATCGCTGTCGTACCGCCGCGTCGGCTTGTCTGGGCAACCGCCATGCCGGGAATTTCCCGCAGCAGTTCGTAAAGGGGTGGCGACTGTTGTTGAGCGATGTGATCCTGATCGAAGGCGGTAGCAGAAACTCCCAGCATGCTCAGTGGAGTCTCTACCCGAGTCGCCGTAACCAGAACATCCTCACCGTGCGGTGTGATGCCCAGCATGAACGTGATGAAGCCTGAGGGCAGGCTAATCGAAGAGAAGTGAGGAGCAAATCCGGCGGCGGTAACGGCAATCGAATAATCGCCCGCTGGTGCTTCGTCAAAGATGAACTGTCCGCTGTTGTCGGTATAGGTTTCGCGGACGAAGGCCGGACGAGATATTCGGACCTTTGCACCCGCGATTACACCACCGCTCGGATCTTCAACGGTGCCCTTGAACGGCTCGGACGCGGACAAAAGCAGAAAGAACAGGAGGCTGAGAGTAGACATGATCTTTTCCCCCTCGGAAAAGAGTTCCCATGTTTTTCGCTGAACCGGTCTCCTGACTTCGCGGTCCTATATCGCGCCCGCCTTCCCACATGCGTTTTTCGCTGCAGTGGCGCGCGCTCGGCTGCTTATACCGCTTACAGTTGCGGGGCAGTGGCGGATTTTCACCGCCTTCCCGTGCATTCAGCGTCTTTGTTTAGTAGTCGATGCCTTTCTGGGCTGGTATCCCGTTGCGGTAAGGATGCTTGATCTCGCGCATCTCGGTAACGCAATCCGCAATCGAAATGACTTCTTCCGGAGCGTTACGACCCGTGAGCACAACGTGAACACGTGTTGGACGGTTCAGCAAACACCGGATCACGTCATCAACCGGAAGATAGCCGTAGCCCAAAACGTAATTTAACTCGTCGAGAATAATTAAATCGTACTGGCCTGACAAGATTTTTTCCGAAGCCAAGGTCCAAGCGTCGCGCATGAGAGACTTGTCTTCTTCCGGGTTTGCGCTCTCCCAGGTAAATCCCTTTCCCATCGGAATCATTTCAAGACCGACACGCTCGGCGCTTTGAAGCTCGCCGGTCTTCCACTTGCCTTTGATGAATTGAACGATCGAGACTTTGAGGCCTTGCCCAAGAGCGCGAAACGCAATGCCGAAAGCAGCAGTCGACTTGCCCTTGCCGTTGCCGGTATTCACTATAAGCAAGCCCCGTCGATCTCTCATGAGCGGTTCTCTGACCCTCGGCAGGACGACCCCGGCCTAAGACGGGGTACGCCCCAGAATCGAGAAGAACTAGCGCGCGGCCAAAGCCGGGCCGATCTCGGCCTGTTTAGCGAGGGCGCCATGGCCGCCGGCTATCGTAGCGCCGGTGATGCCGTATTTCCTCAGGACCTCGCCAACGGCAACTGTGGCTTCCGAACGGTCGATGGGACCGCGCGGCGAGATGAGGTCCGTTACGTACAGAATGTTACTCGCGGGAAGATGCGCGAGGAGAAAGCCTTGGACGTGCGGATTCGGAATGTTATATAGCCGAATTTCGCCGGTCTCGTCTTTGAGTGTCATCTGGTCCTTTACCTCGATGATCTCGGTCGACCGCGGCTTTCTCTGCAAATCGTCCGAAACGACGGTTCGAGGCGCTTTGATATCCTTTTCGAAATAGGCCTTGTCCGGACTCGGAACGATCACCTTTGCGCCTTCGGCCACGTAGGTTCGCATGCCGCCGGTGTGGTCCATATGATGATGGGTCAGGACCAAATACCGGATCGGCTTGCCGGGATACTTCGCTTTTGCCGCGTCGATTACCCAGCGCGATTGCAGCTCGCCATACGGCGCATCGATGATGACGAGGTGATCTTTCATCGCGATGATGAGATTATTCGCCGTTCCACCTTGGACATGCTGCACGTTAGGCGCAAGCTCGACCAGCTTGAGGGCGCCCCCGTTGGGGAAAATAATATTGTCGCTGTCGGTGAACCGCGTCAGGAAAAGCCGACGCAGGACCCATTGATACGGCACGTTGCCGGTTGCGGGTGGTTTGGCTCCGGCCTTCACTGCTTCGGGTACGTTAAAAGTATCCGCTGCGATCGGCGCGTTAGCTGTGACGTCACGATAGGTGAGTTTTGCCACTTCGATGTCGTTGACGCGGTACGACAGCGAATGCGCGACCTGCGCGCGACCCACAGGTTTCCAGTCCGCTAACACGAGATCGAAATTCGAATCGCCGTTGATGTTGTCGTCGTCGCGCGTGCGTACCGCAGCGGGCAAGTGAGTCTTCGGATCAAACAGGATAGTGAAGGTCGTCGGACCGTCAGCATATGCTACTGCCGGCAGCGATTGCTGGCCGAGCCGCTGGGATCCAGCGGCTCGCACTTTACCCGATTCGTCCATCGCTTTCACCAGCAACCACGGCGAGGCGCGTTCGAGCTCGCGCTGATGCGTAGCGACACGGATGCCGGACATCGGCTGGCTGCTCTTCTCATCGGTGACGTAGCCGAGCGTCGGCAGCACCGTCTCGGTGTACTTGATCTTCACGGCCGGCTCCGGATACTTCTGATCGCGGTCCCAAGCCGTGCGGGCCCTGCCGTTGGCGAGATCCCAGGTTGTCGCGAACGTTGCATCGCCTAGGAAGCGCGGCTCTGAGCTGGCTAGGAATGACTGCCCGGGTTCCCAGAACTTCGCATCACCTTTGATCGCCAAACTCTTCAATTGGCGCAGCGCGTCGCCGCCTTCGGCAGCGACCGCCTGCTTCAAGAGGTCGTTACCTCCTTGACCTAACGCCGGCTGCTGCTGGCTGATCGTCAGCAGCAATGCGACTACGGACAGACTGTATTTCATGGCACTCCTCCTATGTCGCTGTAGGCTAACACCGTTTTCGTAAGACTGCGATTAGAAAGACAACTATCACGCTGTCCAACTGTAGCGGCGATCTATGACCGCGACAATAGAGCGTACGACATCGCCGGCGGTCATAGAACGCCACTCCAGACAAATTTGGTCAGTAAATTGCGTTGTGATTGCTCTGACCGCGTTCTCAACCCCAGTGGATGCCGGGAATTCCGCGGGACGTCAGGTCTGACTGCCCCGGTCTTGCAGTGGTTTCCTGATCGCTTAATTCTGCCAACCGTCCCGTATGGCATCAGGAACGATCACATTGAGTGTCGCTTAAATGATTGATTTATTAAATTCTGTGGAGTTTATCGCAGCGGCTTCGGGATTCCATTACGGGTTCAGATGGCATCAGGAACTTTTGGAGAGAAATGAAATCGCCGGTGACTCCAGGCCAAATCGATCGGCGGCGGACGGGCTGTTCAGAAAAACGTGGCCTTCGCAACCCGACAATTGGGAAATGAAGCCCCGCAATCGCGATTGCAAGTCTGCAAACGCCGATTGTCAGGCTGCATTCACGATTGCAGCGCGGCAAACGCCAATTGTCACGCTGCACTCCCGATTGCAGCGCGGCAAACGCCAATTGTCACGCTGCACTCCCGATTGCAGCGCGGCAAACGCCAATTGTCACGCTGCAGCTACAACCGGTAATCGATGTCCGCAATCCCCATGTAGTGCCCCCAAATTCGTGAGACAACACATTGCAATCGTAATGACCGCAATCGCGCGGCCGGTCTTGTCTTTGGATGTGAGCTTTATGGTCTAAGCAGTTTCGTCGAAGGCTGCAGTGACGCCGGCCGATGATGATGTAATCTTGGCAACCACTGATGCGATGCTGTCATCGGCCGCTACTTCAATCCTGACGCCGTTCACCTTAAATGAGCCGGCGCGCACAGACTTTCCCGGATCGAATAGCGCGGCGTTCGCTCCACTCCCGTTGAATGCTGCATTCGGATTGATCTTGCGGCTGACTTTGGCAGCGGTCAGAAAGCCGCTGGTATCGCTGCCGACGGATACTGGTGTTCCGTTGTTGGAGGTTAAAACGAGTCTGTCGGTCTCGGCGTCATATCCAGCGGTGACACCGGCCGCGGAAGCATTGATCTTCGCGATCAGCGACTGCAACGTGTCGTGGCTTGCATCGACATCAATGGAGACTCCGTTGATGTTGAACGACCCATTCGCCACGCCGGCAAATTGCGAAAGATTCGACACCACGTTTTGGTTGTCCGCTAACCTGCCGCGTATCGTGTTGTTCGAGTCGAGGCCTGCTGCGGAAAGGAAACCTGTGCTGTCGGCGGTGACGTCGATAAGGTCAGGGCCGATAGCCGTCGCTTGGAGATTCAGACGGTCGCTTAAGGGATCATAGCTTGCAGTAATCCCGGCATTCGCCCCATTGATTTTACCGATCAAACCTTCGACCGTGTCGTGATCGACGTCGATCGCAATCTCGTGCCCGTTGATAGAGATCAACACGAACACCCAGCGCTCGCGCGCTGGGCTATTTTCTCACGCCGCTTCGAGGCTGTTACACCTTGCGCTTGTATGGATCCGAATACAGGTGTAGTGGCTGTCTCGTGCGGTCGGAATTCTCGATGTCCCGTCTGGTCCTCTCCTTCATCATATCGAGCCGGGCGTGCGTCTGCTCGTCGATTTCCACGATGTGATTGGCCATGCTTACGATCTCGTCGTTCACGGCCCGAAACTCTCTCATCATTTCGGATGTCACGGAAGGGTCGTTGCGGATTTGGGAAATCCAGGTACCCAACGTGGTTTCAATCGCCGTCAATTCCATCATCAAGTCGGCTCGCTTCTGTAGAAGCGAGTTTACGGCATCGATGTCTTCGTCTTCCAGCAACAGTAGTTGCTCTTCGGACAGGCAGATAAAATCTTCAAGCAGGGCGCGTTCTCTTTCCAGGGCTTTGAGTATTTCATTCGAATCCATGTTCTTCTCCCGCCGCTACACGTGCAATCGGAATCGCCCGGTGTTTGGCAGCCTGCCCGGCGAGCAGAGTCGTTGGAACCGCGTGTTGTTCTTCCCTTTAGCGGCCTCTTCCCAGCCCGAGAGCAAAACGGTTAGCAGTTTAATTGCCTCTTCGAGAGGGGCAATCTGAAGTTGAGTTGAGCCTTCCAAAATCTTGGAATGGATGTAACTGTAGAGTTTATCGAGCTCTGCGGCGACCTCGCCCCCGCGATTCATATCCAGCGTGCTCTGCAAGTGTTGAATCACCGCCACTGCGCGGTCAACGGCTTGGCGTTTTCGATCGAGATCATTCGACTCGATTGCCGAGATCGATTGCTGCAGAAACAGGATGGTGCCCTCATAGAGCATGACCACAAGTTTAGTCGGGCTCGAGGTTTGCACCGCGATTTCCTGATATGTATTCGATCGTTTGTACATCATTATTCCTGATTAGGTTCCACGCCTTTTAAAAAAGATTGCCGTTGTTGGTTTGCGCATTGGATGATGCAAAGGTTGACTCTCGGATTGCATGATCGCGGTGATGATTGTATTGAAGTCAATTCCGTTGAAAGCTGAAAGCGTGACTGCGGCCATGATTACCTCTAAGAAAATCGTCGAACTTCGTGACCCTCTACTCTTGAGGCTTCGCCCTGACGGGCTCGCGCTCCGCACCCTCTCCCAGAGGGAGAGGGTGGAGAAGTTTCTACTACCGGAGCAGTGACAGAACGCTCGATGAGCTCTGGTTCGCTTGCGCCAGCGCGGCAAGGCCGCTCTGGTTGAGGATGTTGAACTTCGTCAGGTTCGCCGCTTCCTCGGCGATGTTCGCATCGCGGATGCGGGATTCCGACGCCGCAACTGCGACCGACATCGACTGTGCCTGAGCAATGGCGTACTGCAACCGGTTCATCGCTGATCCGATTTCGCCCTGAACTGTACCCAATGTGCCCACTGCCGTCTGAAGCGCCGCGACTGCGGCAACCGCATTGGCTTGGTTCGTGATGTTCTGGGTGCTGATGCCAAGACCCTGGGAATCGATCGCATTCGATAGCGCGAATGACACGTAAGTCGCGCTTTTGGCTGTCGAAATCGAGGTGTTGCCTACGAAAACCGACCGGGTGTTCAAGTTGGTATTGCTCGTTTCAAGGCCGGACGATGTCGCTTCTCTGGTGATTTCAGAGAGCACCGACTGGAATTCCGTGTCGAGCGTCGCCCGGCTGCCCAAAAACGTTGTGGATGCGGCCTGGGCGGCCAGTGTCAGAGCCCGGTCCAGCAAAGACGAAATGTTGTTTGCCGTGCCATCTTCAATTTGAAGCCGGCTGACGGCGTCATTCGCACTGCGGATACCCACATGCAGTCCGGCATTATCCATCCGAAAGCGGTTCGCAACAGCTAGACCCGCTGCATCGTCACTGGCACTGTTGATCCGCAGACCGGATGACAACCGTGTAAGGGTCTGTTGCAGTCCAAAGCCGGTTTTGTCCAACTGGGCCTCTGCATTTAAAGACGAAAGGTTTGTTACTACTGAAAAACTCATTGGATTTCTCCTCCGTGATCTATTTATTGCCGACATCCTTTGTCGGCGCTTTCCATCTTCCGTCCTGGTTAGATGGCCCACCATGGCCCACTCAAGCCTTGTATCGAGTATGCGGCTAGGGGACTTTAGAAGATTCTCGAAATAGCCCGTGATTGGTTCCAAGGTTGCCTTACCAAGGCAACTATGGGGATCTCACTGTGCATGATCGTTAAAAATGAAGAGGATTGGGTCGACGGAGCCGTCCAGAGTGTCAGATCCATTGTTAATGAAGTCATAATTGTGGACACCGGCTCTACCGACGCTACCCTGGAATGCATCCAAGCTCTTGGCGTTAACTCATTCAAAATTCTATGGAAAGACTCGTTCGCCGAGGCCCGTAATGCGTCGCTTGCCCAGGCCACCCAGCCATGGATTTTGGTCCTGGATGCGGATGAGAGAATCGCCTCAAAAGACTTGCCGCTCATTTTGGATCGAACGAGCCGCAGCGCCGCTGATGGTTATCAGTTAATACAACGCAATTATGTCTTTGGAAACCAGATCCTGGGCTGGGTCCCCAATGGAGGCGATTACGAAGAAGGCGCGAATTATTCCGGATATGTCGACAACCCGCTCATCCGGTTGTTTAGAAACTCGCCAGAGATTCGCTTCGATGGAGCCGTTCACGAAATCACCTTCGACATACATCTGGAACTCGGTAACATCCGGCTCGCCACGAGAGCGCATCAGCACTACACCTGGGCCAACATCGCTGCGGAATGGATCGATATCTTCGAAGCCATGCCCGTCAAAACAGGGCACCGCCGCTGGTCTGAACCGCTGAGGCTCCTGCAAAAGACGCACGATTATTTACGGAAAGGCAACGTAAGTGCTGCTACGCGTGTGCTCGCAGCATTGGAGCAAAGCCCGTTCTTGGAGAACGAGGTCCGAGTAGTGAAAGGACAAATAAGCACATGGATGTGAAGATCAACGATAGTCAGATCACCGTTCCTGTCGAAATGTCGACATGGGGCGACCTCCTGGACTGGATTGAAACCGATTACCTCAAGGCTGGCCAATGCATCACGCATGTCTATCTCGGTGGAAATGAAAGCCTCAACTACCGCGATTCTCTGGTTTGCGGCAAAGAAATCGAGGAAGTGACACCGGTCGCAATCAAGAGTGGCGATTTTGACAGCGTTGTGCGCGAATCGATGGAGGAACTCGATCAGGAGATCAAAGCATCCCTGGCATCGGTAAGCCAAATCGTCCATTTACTCGAGAACCGCAAAGAAGAGGATGCCTACCGGCGCCTCGGGCATCTTCTCGATTCAATTCGAATCTTCTTCACAATCTTTTCTGAAGATCTGGGCTGGATTGAGGCACCCGACGCAGAAATTTCCCGAAAGGAAAGTTCTGCTGCATTGGAGCGCGCTCTAACGCAATTGGTCAAAGCTCAGGAGAACCACTACTGGGTTTCCATTTGCGACGTTCTGGAATACGAAATCGTTCCGATCCTTGAATCCTGGCAAAAGTTGGTCGAAGAAACCCGTGAGTGCATCGCTTAAACCCGAGAGTCCGGGAGCCGGCTCTCGAATCGGAATCATTGTGGACGCTAATCCCAGCCTAGGCTATGGACATGTCGTCCGTTGTTTGCGACTCGCAAACGCGCTGACCGCCGACACTGCCGTCACCTTTTATCCGCTCTCGGAAAGCTGCCAGGACTTTCTCGTAAACGCAAATTCGGCTGGAAAATTAGAAATCTGCAAACCGGATTTTGAAACGAGCGTATTTCCGCCGCTGGTGATTACTGATCTCCGCGAAACTCATGGAATCACTGCAGCCATTCACCGTAACGGATCCACACACATCAGCATTCACGACCTCGGGTTGGCGCAGTGCCGCTCAGATGTGGTCATCGACGGCAGCGTGACCACACTATTCCCATACGCGCCGGACAAAAATCGCACTCTGTTTCTGGGCCCGCAGTACATGGTGACGCGAGAGCCAGTCACGCGGGGCGACATAACGGATACGGTGCTGCTCACCTTTGGCGGTGGGACGACTTCCAAGTTCGCGTTGAAGGCTTCTGAGGAAGCGTGGAACTGCGGCTTGATGCCGGTTACGACCGGGGGATTCATCGGGTCGTCTCCAATGACAGATCAGGAATTCGCTCGGACCCTGGCCACTTGCCGCTTCGCGATCTCCGGATCCGGAGTCACACTTTACGATCTGCTGGCGTCAGGAGTCCCCACTATAGCGGTGGCGTTTGATCGAATCCAATTACGCAC
The DNA here is from genome assembly GCA_003223875.1 of Acidobacteriota bacterium. GTDB lineage: Bacteria > Acidobacteriota > Terriglobia > 20CM-2-55-15 > 20CM-2-55-15 > 20CM-2-55-15. The sequence continues at coordinate 16,832 of QHWY01000005.1, forward strand.
CGCCGACGCTTTTTATGAACGCGGCGCCGTACTCAGCGCCGGATTGGTCGAGCGGCTGGCACCGGCCGCACTTCTGCGCTGTTGCATCGAGATGCTTGAAAACCGCTCAATGGCCCAGCGTCTCAGCCAGATCGGACAAATGCTGGTCGATGGCAAAGGATTGTCACGAGTCGTTGAAATTGTAAGGAGGCAGTTATGGCTGACAAGCCAAGTGAAAACCTATTCAGTTTGCTAACAAGTGACCTCAACCGTATTTATGTGATCGCCGAAGCAGGCCTGAACCACGGAGGGAAAAAAGAAAGGGCGCTGGCACTCGTTCGCGCCGCCAAATGGGCGGGAGCTGACGCAGTAAAGTTCCAAACCTTTCGCGCTGATCGGTTGGCTTCTACGCAGCCGGCGGCTTTGGGGCACAGCAAGAACCAGCCGAACCCCCAGGAATTATTTAAGAAGCTCGAGCTGCCCTTCGACACATTCCGGGCATTGCATAAGGAAGCCATTAGGATAGGAATAGAGTTCCTGTCCACGCCCTTTGACGAAGAGAGCGCGGACTTCCTCGATGAGCTCGGCGTGAATGCATTCAAGATCGCTTCCGGAGACATTACGCATCGGCCTTTGATTGAGCACGTCGCTCGGAAAGGCAAGCCGGTCCTTCTTTCCACCGGAATGAGCGCACTGGAAGAGATCGAGAAAGCTATTGACGGGATGCATACACAGTCAAACGAACAGATTGTGCTGTTGCATTGTGTCTCCTCATATCCGGCGAAGCTGGAAGAACTGAATCTGAAATCCGTACAGTACCTCCGGGACCGGTTCGGCTTACCGGTTGGTTTCTCCGACCATAGCGTGGGAACGCTGGGTTCGGTGGTTGCAAGGTCGCTTGGCGCGCAGGTTATCGAACGGCATTTCATGATCGAGAGTCGAGGTGAAACTCCGGATCAAGCCGTCTCGATGGATGCCAAGGTACTCAAGACCCATATCGAAGAATTACGCATGATCGGAACTGTACTCGGCGAACGCGGCAAATTTGCCACGGAGACTGAAAGCCAGAACAAGACAGCCTCTCGCCGTGCGTTGCATGCACGACGGCCCATCGCAGTGGGTGAAACGATCGATGCCGATATGCTCTATGCGCTTAGACCGGCGACCGGAATTTCGCCGGAATTCTTCGACTCCGTCATTGGCAAGCAGGCGCTTACGCCCATCGAAGCTGGCGCTCCGGTTCAGTGGGAGTCGATTCAATGAAGAGAATCAACGTTCTGATTACGGCGGCTTCCCGGCGCGTCCCTCTGGTGAGGGCATTTCGCAATGCCGTTGAAAACTTTGGACGGGGTCGCATAATTACGACCGACATTAATCCATTATCGCCGGCGCTTTACTTCGCCCACAAACATCACATTGTTCCTCTGACCACAGATCGCTATTACATACCCATCCTCGAAGGCGTCTGCGACGCAGAGGAGGTGGACCTCATCATTCCAACAATCGACGATGAATTGGCCATTTTCGGTCGCGTTATCGGTCGCTTTGCTCAACTGGGAGTCACAGTGGCGGTATCAAGCGAACAGACCAGCATCACCTGCAACGATAAATACGAGACTTACTTGTTCTGTGAAAGGAATGGAATCCGGACGCCGGCCACCCGGCTCGCCAATGATGTGAAATTCGGGGATCTGAATTATCCGGTTTACGTGAAGCCGCGTTTTGGCCGGGGCAGCGTCAACGTTTTCGCCGTCCACAATGAAGCTCAACTTCGGTTGTTTCTTGACTACGTTCCTGATGCCATCGTTCAGGACCACCTTGCGGGAACGAAATTCACCGTCGACGTGCTGTCGGACTTTGAGGGACGCGTCTTGTCCATCGTTCCTCGAGAACGCCTGGTCATTCGTGCCGGCATCAGTGATAAAGGTATCACCCGCAAACACGCCGAAGTCATCGCTTTCGCGAAAGAAATCGCCGAGAAACTTCAGATCGTGGGACCAGCGAACATTCAGTGTAAATGGGATGGCCGCGATGTGAGCCTCATCGAAGTAAACCCGCGGTTTTCGGGCGGTATTCCGCTCACGATCGCCGCGGGCGCCGATTTTCCGGCTTGGCTCGTCCAGCTTGCGGCTGGGATGAAACTCAAGGCCCAAATTGGAAATTTCCAGGACAGTCTTGCCATGATGAGTTTCGAAGAGAGCATATTTGCGACCGAGAGCGAACTAAAAATGGCACACGCGCAAAAGCCGCGAATGCTTTCCAAGACCCGTGCTGCCTACGTGAATTAGGGACTCAAACCTAAAGTGATAACACCACTGCTCCGATGAATACGTTTGTCATGGACCAGCAACGCGCGCAGCTCATCCAGACTGAAAAGATGTCGGCAGCCGGCAACCTTTTGGCGGGAATCGTTCACGAGCTGAACAACCCGCTAACGACGATTTTGGGTTTTTCGGAACTGCTGCTTCGCGACGGCAAAGTATCGGACGCCCCACGCCTCGAGAAGATTCGCGCGGAAGCCGAGCGAAGCGTAAGAATCATCCAAAACGTTCTCAGACTTGCCCGTGCGGACGATAGCGCCCCGCAAATTATCGACATTAATGAATCGATCCGCAGAACCGCAGAGCTTGCGCAATATCAGATCCGGCTGAATCGAATTGAACTGGATTTAAATTTATCGGAAAGATCCCCAAAAGTGCTCGCTCATTCAGGCGAGATGACACAAGTATTGCTGAATCTCATTACGAATGCGATTCAGTCGATTTCGATGGTTCGAGCGTCGGGAAAAATTCAAATTTCCAGCGTTGTGATCGGCGATCGTATCCGTATCACAGTCACTGATGATGGCCGGGGCATCCGGCCGTCCGACATGCCCCGCATTTTCGAATCGTTCTTCACCACCAAACCTACCGGAACAGGTCTGGGCTTGAATCTATCGCGAAGGATTGTCCGTGAGATCGGCGGTGAGATGTCGGTGTCCAACAACAAGGCCTGCGGCGCAACCTTCACGATCGAACTTCCTATCGTGGCCAACACCGTCGGCGAGAATGCCGAGTGCTCGATCGACGACCTCGATTTGCTGCCGCCGGACCGATCGGTGTTGATTGTCGATGATGAGGATCACATCACCGAATTGATCGAGACCGTCCTTCGAGATTGTGGCTATCGTACCGATCGTCTTAACGACGGTGCTCCGGCGATCGAACTCATGCAGCGCAATCAATACGACATCCTTATTTGCGATCTCCACATGCCCGGTGTGAGTGGACGCGATCTGATCGAGTGGGCCCGGGTGAATCGGCAAAATATGCGTGTGCTCCTTCTTTCCGGCGACGTCGCTCGCACCGATGTGAACGATTACGCCAGAACATACGGAATTCATTTCTTATCCAAACCATTCAGCGTTTCAGAATTAACCAAGGCAGTGCAAAGGCTCTCTTCATGAACAAACCAAGGACGGTTGCCATTGTCCAGGCGCGGATGGGGTCACGCCGGCTTCCCGGCAAAGTGATGATGAAAATCGGACGGCAGCCGCTTCTCGTTTATCTCGTTGAACGCATCTCGAAAGCGAGCGCGCTCGATGCGATTGTTGTCGCAACAACAACCAACCCGCGGGACAACATCATTATTGAGGAGTGCGAACGGCGCGGCATTCCGAACTTTCGCGGTAGCGAAGACGATGTTCTGAGCCGGTATGTTTCGGCCGCCCGAGCATGTGAGGCGGACATCATCGTTCGCGTCACCGCCGACAATCCCTTTACCGACCCCAACAGCATCAACCGTGTTGTTGATGCGATCGGTTCAAACGGAGCGGGATACGCAATCGAAGAGAATTTGCCCGTTGGCACCACGGGTGAAGCATTGACATGGAATGCGTTGGCGTTCATTGATTCCGTTGCCTATTCCTCGCATTGGCGCGAACACGTCACGTTGTATGCCAAAGAAAACCCGCAGACACTCCAGTGCGCTTTCCTCGATGCCCGCCCGGGCTGCAATCGGCCGGACTTGAGTTTTACAATAGATGACTTGCCGGAATACCTGTATGTGCGCAGAATCGCGGAGTGTTTCAACACTATCGATTTTGGACTCAAGAACTTAATTGAAGTTGCCGATGAGCTACTCGTAAGGACTGTAGCGGTATGATCGTGGTCAAGAAAATCAACGGGCAAGAGATCGTCGTCAACTGTGAACTGATTGAGACGATTGAGTTTACGCCGCACGCCCTTCTGTCCTTAACCACTGGTGAGAAGCTGATCGTCGATGAAACACGCGATGAACTCCTGAAGAAGATCATCGATTACAAACGCACTATCCATCAGGGACCGGAGACCGTAGTATGGACCTAGGCACACTGCTGGGCATCGTTGTTGCGTTAGCCGGAATCCTCGTTGGGCAGGCTATAGAGGGAGGATCTGTGTTGCAGATTCTCCAGCCGACGGCTGCAATGATCGTTTTTGGCGGAACACTTGGAGCGACGATGATTTCCTTTCCAATGTCGGTGCTCAAACAGGCGGCAGCAGATCTGCTCCACGTTTTCAAAGAAGACCAAGTCCGTCCAAACGAAGTCATCGATCAGGTCATCAAGTTCACCAGCAAAGCCCGCCGCGAAGGAATCATTTCCTTGGAAAAGGAAGCGAGCGAGGTAAAGGACGAGTTCTTCAAGAAATGTCTGATGATGGCCATTGACGGCAGCGAACTCAAAGAACTCCGCCAGACGATGGAAGTCGAACTCCAATATATGGACGAACGCGGGGAGCACTCGGCGAGAGTTTACGAGGCTGCCGGAGGGTACTCACCGACAATCGGAATCCTCGGCGCGGTCCTTGGCCTGATCCAGGTCATGCAGCACCTCGACAATATTAACGAAGTCGGAAAAGGAATCGCTGTGGCCTTCGTTGCAACGATCTACGGTGTGGCATCGGCGAACATCTTCTTTCTTCCCGCTGCGGGCAAATTGAAGTTCAAGCACCGGAAGAGAATGATCATTAAAGAAATGATGCTCGAGGGCACGCTGGGAATTCTGGAAGGTCAGAACCCCAGATTGATCGAAGGCAAGCTCACATCTTTCCTCGACGAAGAATATCAGAAACTGCGTGAGCAGGAAGCAGCGCTCAAGTCGAAGAAGAAAGCGGCCTAATGGCCAGAAAAAAAAACCATCCCGAACCCGTGAATCACGAGCGCTGGCTGGTATCCTACGCCGATTTCATTACACTGCTGTTTGCCTTCTTTGTAGTGCTGTTTGCCGCCTCGAACTCCGATCAGAGAAAAGCAGGCCAGATCGCCAAAGCTGTACAAGTCGCTTTCACGGAGATGGCTGTATTCGCTCCCGCGGGGAAGGTCGTCCCGCTCTACGATTCCGGTGGCCTGCCCACCGACAGCAACAGTGTCATCGGCAACACGCATTCGGCATTTGATGCGACGCAGTTGGTCAATTCTACGAAGCCCGGTGAAGGTGGGAACGCAAAAATTAGTGACGTGAAGGCACAGCTCGAAACAATCCTTAAAAACGAAATCTCGAACCGCAGTATTCATCTTTCCGAAAATTCTCGTGGATTGATCATCAGTCTGGCTGAAGCCGGATTTTTCGAGCCGGGATCGGCCGTGATGAACGCCAAAGGACTAGCTTCCGTTGAGAGCATTGCCGCAACGCTACGGCCGTTGGCTTATAGCATCCGCGTCGAGGGCCACACCGACAACACTCCAATCCACACGGCTCAATTCCCTTCAAACTGGGAACTCTCAACTACTCGCGCCACGTTTTTGCTGGAGTATTTGATTTCCACTGGCAAGATTTCGCCGCAGCGGCTGTCCGCCGTGGGTTATGGCGAATATCATCCCATCGCGCCCAACAACACTTCAGAAGGCCGGGCTTCTAATCGCCGCGTCGATGTTGTCGTTCTTGGCCCGGCGGCCGAGAAACAAGAACCGGAATTGCGATAAAATGCGGTTCGATGAAGTGTGATCTTTGCACCGAAGATGACGGAGACGGTATCCACTACCACGCCTTCATCGAAGGAAAACACCACTGGGTTTGCGAATCCTGTAAGAAAAAGCTGAAGATCGAAGCTGAGCACGTCGACGAGTAAATTTTTATCAAATACCATCTGCCAACGTAAACACCCGCGTATACGTGCGCTGGTACGGTTCGTATATCGGCTCTTGAACCGAATACAGGAAGCTGTTTTCGAGCGGTCCGAGATAGAAGTGCAGCGAGATCAGATTCGCCGCATCTTCAAGATTTGAAACCTGGTGGATTTCTGTTGTCTGGATGGTTAGCACCGATCCAGGCCCGAAATCCTCGGCATAGTCCGCTCGGATGTGGCCGTTAGCGGTCTTGCGATAATTGTCAGCGCAAAGTTTTCCCTCTACGGTGTAGACGGCGCAAATTGATTGGCCATGGTCATGGATCGGACTCCTTTGGCCGGGCCGCCAGCACAATACAAGGCATTCAAAATCTTCCGTTTTATAAATGAGGTTACGCGCATAGCGATTTTCTGCGAATTGAATATAGCGTTCGATCTCTTCTTTTTTTGGTTTAAGGGCGGAGATGAATCGGCGCAAGTCTGGAAGTTTCATCTCACGCGCTTTGTGCTTTAGCTCTTCAATTGCCGCGGAGAGGTCCACAGATCTACCTTATGATCAACGGCGGCGCCGAATCAAGCCGCTCGGAGCGCGCGAGTCAGGAATCGGAGAATTCTATAGCCGGCGACAGCATTGAACGGAAATCGGCCCATCGTGTAATGACCACACGGCAGCCACGCAATTTCACATGGCACTCCGCACCGGTGGAATTCATCGTAAGCGTGCCGCGAGAGTTCTGGAAGAAACGACAGATCATAGCAGCCCGAGATCATCAGACAACGCCGGTTGGTGCCGCGAAGTTTCTTGATAAAAGGATATGGGCTGATCGGCGACCAAAGATACCGCAGTTGCTGAAGGTCAATCGCGCCTTCAAGTGACTGGCGGACGTGCCTCGTCGATAGACCAGTCCAAACCACATCCGCGAAAAAACTCGCTACGTGAATGAAAACGCCGATAGAGAAACGTTCGTCGTGAGCGAAAGCCAGGAACCCGATGCACGAGCCTATGCTGGTTCCCAAAATTCCTACTCGGTCATAACCGCGGCTGAACAACCAGTCCGCCGCGCGGCGTGAATCCAAGACAGCCTGCCGGACGGCCGCAACTGTTCGGCCAACATTCGGCGAGACCAAATATTCGGACCGCTCGAGATGGGGGGGCCGCCGATAGTGGTGATAGGGCAAGCTGAGGCGCAATGAAGTAATACCGGCGCCTTGCAGCACGCGGCATAAGATGATCTGGCTGTCCCATTTGCAATTCCATTGCGGAAGCACAATGACGGCAAGGTCCGATGTCCCTGCAAAGAATCTTCCCCAGACCACGTTATTTTCCGGATAAGGACTTTCAATCGCGCTTGGCAGCCTCAGGAGGCTTCCATCGAATTCGTATTGCTTTGTGGGTGTGTGTGCATAGAAAGATGAACTGTCCAACAGAACCCGCGAAACGAAATCGTGCAAAGGTTTTTCGAAATTGCCGTTTGCTGGCAATCCGAGATGTTCAATGCCCCATTCAAACGGAAGGCAGATGCGGTTATCGTCGCAGCCGTGAAAAAACCGTTCACGGCTTTCGATGTACTTTTGAAGCATGCCCGAGCTAGAGCGCTCGAATCAAAGCTTCCGCGGGATGTAGGGGACGCCGGCCCGTGGCGTGTTCGACCTGCTGCCTGCACGAGATGCCCGGCGCGACCACAATGGCGTTCGGGTTGTTTTCCACGGCAGGAAAGAGACGGCGGCGGCCTATGGCAATAGAAATGTCGTAATGTTCCTTTTCGTAGCCGAACGAGCCGGCCATGCCGCAGCAGCCGGAATCGATTTCTTCGACTGGATAAGCAAGCGCAATGGCTTCCTTCAAATAACGAGAGCCGATAAGCGCCTTCTCGTGACAATGTCCGTGGATAAGAGCTTTCGTTTGCTGCCGCTTGAATTCAAGCTTCCATCGTCCCGCTTGTTTCTCTTTTACGATGAATTCTTCGAGTAGAAACGACATTTTCGCCACATCTTTTGCGTACTGACTTTTGACAAGATCCGGATACTCGTCTCTAAACGTGAGAATACAGCTGGGCTCGCAACCGATAATCGAGTAGCCGTTTTCAACAAATGAATAGAGTTGCCGGACGTTGAATTCCGCGTTCTCCCCTGCAGCTTTCGGAAGACCTTTCGAAATCATCGGACGGCCGCAACACTTTCGCTCCGCGAGACGAACCTCGTAGCCGGCCGCTTCGAGCAGTTGGACGGTCGCTTTCCCGATGTCCGGATAGTTGTAGTTCACGAACGTGTCGTGAAAAAAAACCACCCTGCCATTGGAAATTTGAGATTTCGAATTTCCATTTTGAGATTTATGGCGCTTCGCAAACCACGATTCAAAGGTTTCCGGCGCGAAGAGCGGCAGCTTGCGCCGAGCATCAATTCCTACAAACCGATCGAGCGCGCGGCGGATGGCCGCGCGGGTCAGCGTCCAATTCGCGATTGAGGGCCAGATCGCGGCCGCTTTACTCATTGCATGAATGTTGGCAAACATCCGCGCGCGCAACGGCGTGCCTTTGACTTCATTGTAATGTGCGAGAAATTCGTATTTCAGCTTGGCCATGTCCACGTTGGAAGGACACTCGGCCTTACAACCTTTACATTCGAGGCAGAGGTCAAGTGTCTCGTAAAGATCCTTGCCGGTGAATTCTTCGGGTGGCAACTTTCCCGACAAGATCTCACGCATTAGGTTCGCACGGCCGCGCGTGGAGTGCTTGTCTTCAAGGGTAACCATGTACGAAGGACACATCGTCCCTTCGTTTTTCTTGCGGCAAACGCCCGCCCCGTTGCACAGCTCAACAGCTGTGGCAAATCCCCCCTCGCGGGAGAAGTCGTAGTGCGTGTCGATCGTTATCGTGCGGTACTGTGCTCCATAGCGCAGATTTTCTGTCATCGGCGGCGCGTCGACGATCTTCCCGGGATTCATTCGGTGATCCGGATCGAAAGCCGCCTTTACCTGCCGGAATGCGTTGTAGAGTTGCGCGCCAAAAAGTTTCTCGTTGAGATGGCTACGCGCCAGTCCGTCACCGTGTTCGCCACTCATACCGCCGCCAAACGCGATAACAAGGTCCGCGATTTCGTTCGTCATCTCCTTCATGACCTGAATATCCCGCGCGTCCTTTGTATTGATGAGCGGCCGGATATGCAAACACCCGACACTGGCGTGGCCGTAGTATCCAGCGCTGGTTTTATATTTCTGAATCACGTCGCGGAATTTCACGAAGAATTCCGGCAGCTTTGCAGGTTCGACTGCGCAATCCTCGACAAATGCGATCGGCTTGCGCTCCCCTTTCATGCCGAGCAGCAATCCCAGACCGGCTTTTCTGACTTTCCAGATATTGGTTTGGTCGATCTGGTCGAACGCTCGAACGTAGGCATACCCCGCTTTGTCGCGCTTCAATACCGCTTCCATCTCGTCCAGCTTTGAACACAGCTCTGCCTGATTTTCGCCGTAGAACTCGACGATCAGAACAGCAGCGGGATTTCCCTGAATAAATCCCATCAGCCGAGAGATTTCCAGAGAATTCCGGCCGAGCTGGATAATCATGTCATCGATCAGTTCGATCGCTGCAGGTTTGAAGGGCAGGATCACGTCGCTCGCGCGAATGGACTCCACGATGTCCGCGAAATGCACAACACAAACGGCTGTCGCCGGCGGACGCGGTTCGATGCGCACTTTGGCTTGATGCACCGCCGCGAGCGTGCCTTCGGACCCCACGACGAGTTTGACGAGATTGAATTTTCCGTTTCGAACAAATTCATCAAGGTTGTATCCACTGACGCGTCGCATGATCTTTGGATATCGGCGTTCGATTTCATCGCGATTGGCTCGCACGATTTCCGCGATACGCCCTTCGAGACCACCTCTCGCGACCGCCTCTTCACATTTCATTTCGCGCAGGGTTCGTCCTTCACCCGATGACAGGATGACATCCATCTCGAGAATGTGATCGATCGTTTTTCCGTAAAGGATGGAATGCGAACCGGCGGAATTATTGCCCATCATTCCGCCCAGCGTGGCCCGGTTGGCGGTGGATGTGTCCGGACCAAACAGGAATCCCATGGGCCGCAGATGAAGATTGAGTTGTTCCTGAACTACCCCCGGCTCGACAATCGCCCACCGCTCCTCGGTATTCGCCTCGAGAACGCGGTTGAGATACTTCGACATGTCTATGACGACCGCATCACCGACAGTTTGTCCTGCGAGGCTAGTTCCTGCACCACGCGGAAGCACAGGGACCTTGAAATCCCGCGCAATTTCCATCGTGGCGAAAACATCCTCATGGGTTCGTGGGATAACAACGCCGATGGGCTCTATTTCATAGATACTGGCGTCGGTGCTGTACATCAGGCGCGAGGCACGGTCAAAGCGGACTTCGCCACTGACACGGGATTTCAGAGAGCGATAAAGATCTTGGTTCATAAACAATTCACGGGGAGTTTAGCAAACCCAAAAAAGAGAACTAGCCACAAAAAGGCACATAAAACACAAATTTTTTCGGCCTGTCTGTTGTGTCTTATGTGCCTCTTTGTCGTTAAATTTTTTATTCTACCGGCTCCCGGCGAACTTTCTTTCGGCTGCGTTTGCGCGCCAATGCTTGCTTGATCCGTTTCTTTTCACCAGGTTTCAGGTAAAAGGAATGTTTTTTCACTTCCTTGATTATGTCTTCCTGTTGGACCTTTCGCTTGAATCGCCGCAGCGCATTTTCGATGGATTCACCATCTTGAATCCGAACCTCGGCCAATCAACCCACCCCCATTCCGGTTGCGATAGACTTTTGATTATCACATACTTCGGGAATTATGGCGATCTGTCCATTGTGTTCTCATAGGCAGGGGAAGCGGTATTGTCCCGCAGTAGCCGAGCAGATATGCGCGGTTTGTTGTGGCACCAAGCGGGAAATCGAAATCGACTGTCCATCTTCGTGTTCTTACCTGAAAGCAAGCCGTACATACGAATTGGAAAAACCAATACCTTACCCACAGGTTGCCGACAAAGTTCACAATTATGACGAACGCTTTATTCAGCGCTATCAGCAGATATTGGACGCGGTTACCGGCTCCGTTTTGGAAGAACGGCTGACCTCGGCGTGGCTTGTCGACAATGATGTCATCGAGGTTTTCAAAAGTCTCAATGCCACAATGAAGACGCTGTCCAGCGGCATTTACTACGAATCATTGCCTGAGACACCCGTACGGCTTTCCTTGTTCCGCCGATTGAAATCTGTGCTTGATGAGTTCATGAAGCCGGATCCGGGCGCAGCCCGTAATGCGCTAAAAGTAACGGAAGCCATCGAAGTTTTAGATTTCCTGGCTCTGGTGGCTCAGGCGAATTCAAGCGTCCGCCCTAAGAGCCGAAGGTATTTGGATTGGTTGGCCGACAGGTTCGGGGTTTTGCCGCCGGCAGTGCAATCCAGTGGCATTATTCTTCCTTAGCGCTTCGTGAAGGTCCTAGCGATCCGGTTCGCTCGTCTGGGAGATGTGGTCCTTTTGCTGCCTGCTCTTTCTTCGCTCAAACACGCCTTTCCCGATATCCGGCTGACACTGCTAACAGGCAACCTCTGCGCGCCGCTTGCGGAAATGTGTCCGGCTATAGACGAGGTGCTCGCCGTCGATCGCGTTGCGATGCGTGACGGGCCCGTACGGACGGCACTGCGAGACATGCATCGACTCGTTCGCGACGTACGGCGACGCCGGTTTGATCTGGTCATCGATTTTCATAGTTTCAGAGAAACCAATCTTCTGACTTGGCTGTCGGGTGCGCCGGTGAGAATTGGCATGAAAAAGTACAAATCGCCATATCTGAGGTTCTGTTTTAACAAGCCTCCTGTGTCTGAAGACAAGTCGTTGCATGTTTCAGCAATGTTCGAAAAAGTCGTTGAAGCGACAATTTCCCTCCTCGCCGACGAGAGCTGGCGATGCGAAGCGCGAGCCCGGCAGGGCGAAGCCTCAAGGGAAGCGCCGGGATGGTCAGTTCGGCGACAAACTAAGTCTTTGTCTATTCCAGATGAAATGCTGCAGTGGGCGAACGAGCTTTCATCAAACAAACTGAGGCTCGCGTTGTATGTTGATGCGCCCGTGACTGAGAGGATCTGGCCGCCGGAACGCTTTGCGGCGATCGCCGATTTTGCCATCGAACGGTGGGCTGCGCTGCCAATCGTCATGTCCGGTCAGCGACGGCAGGATCTGATTCAGCGCGTAAAGCGCGCGAGCAGAAACGCCGACCAGCTTGCCGTATTCAGCGATATTACAATCCCGCAACTCGCTGCTTTGATCGCCTCGGCGCGTATTTTCATCAGTAACGATACCGGACCAATGCATATCGGCCCGGCTGTGGGCGTTCGCACTTTGGGACTCTTCAGTGTGGGTTATCCCGAGCATTTTCGGCCCATGGGGCTGAATGACTCCGTTCTGAGAGGGAATCCGATTGAAAAAATTCAAACGACAGACGTGATTGCGATCGCGAATGAAATGTGGATTACTGCTGGTCCAAATCTTCGATGCTGATTTTTAGCGAGCGAAGAAACTTTAGATCCTGAGCGGTGACCTTCAACTTCATCTCGCCGCTTTTCAGTCCATTCACTCCTGCTACTTCTTCTCCGCCGTCCGTTTTTGAACGCTTGTTGAAGCCAATGGTGGCTTCCAAGACTAGGAATACATCGTAGCCGGCGTTTCGAACGTTCTGGATCGCTTCACTGATTTCTTCGGATTCAGAAAGCGCATCATTGATCGCAGCGCCGAGTTCCTTCATAAGCTGCTTCAGATTGTCATCCAATTGCATTCGGACCATCCTACGCACAATGCTTGAATTTGGTCAATTCACAATTTAACCGCTTCAGTGTCTGACTTGGTGATAGTCTAGGCGGTTCAAGTCACAGCTATTGATGAGCACGTTTATAGCCGTTAAGATGACGGATGCCCACCATGCCGGGAAAGCTCAAACTCATTTTTGGCCACTTTCTCAGAACCTTGCGCCAGCTCTGGTTAGAGTTCATTGGGGGAATTTTTCTGGCGTTGGGCGTTCTGTTTGTCTTCGCGGCAATACAGGAATACCGAAAATACATCCGGGCTCCCGAACTGGGCACCGGCCGGTTCCTGATGGTGCTTCTCTCCTCCATCGTCATGCTGTTCTTCGCGCTCGAGAGCTTCTGGAAATCGAGGAAGCCCTGGTAGTGAGCACTTCCACGTATAATGACGCGGAATTGGTTGCGATGTGTCTCACGGGGGACGCCGCGGCGTGGGAGACCTTGCTCCGCCGCTATCGCCGTTTCATCTACTCCATTCCGGTAAAGTTTGGCTTGCAGCCTGACGACGCGGCGGATATCTTTCAGACGGTGTGCGTGAAATGGATCGAACATCTTCATGAACTTAGGGATGAAAGAAAGCTCAAGCCGTGGCTGTTCACCACAACAACGCGACAGTGCCTCACTTGGGGTTTAGCCAAGCAACGAGAGGTCACGGCAACAGACGAGCAGTTCGAGGAGTTGTTCGGGCCGGCAAACGACTTGGACGAGATGAAAATTTTTGTCGAAAGGCAACAGGCAATTCGAGACAGCGTTGAGGAACTGCCGTCCCGGTGCAGGTCCCTGATTGACATGCTATACTTGGACGGGCGTTTGCGGTCCTATCAGGAAATTGGCCAGCTTGTTGGAATGTCGGCGGCCAGCATCGGTGCAAATCGAGCACGCTGTCTGGAGAAACTGAGGAAGATCCTTCAGAAGCGGGGTCTGAACTAAAAAATTTACGAAGAGTTCAAAATTTTTGTATTTTTGACCCTGTCTCGTCTGTCTTATAGATAGAGGGACTTTTAATCCCGAGCGGATTGCCCTCCAAGGATGACAGCGAAAGGAGCTAGGGAATGCGACACGTAACTGTTGAGAATCTAATCGATTACATCGAACATCGGACTTCCAATGTCGAAAAATCGACATTGGAGGATCATCTGGCAAACTGCAGTGACTGTGGAGAATTAAATCAGGAATTTCAGGTTGTGATCGCTCGACTCCGGGAAGACGCTTCTTTCGAACCGCCCGCTGAGCTGCTTCAGTGGGGTATCAATCTATTCCAACCTGTTGCGCAACCCAAGGGCGTCGCTTCCGGTCTGAGGAAATTCATCGCTTCTCTGGTATTCGATACTTATGATCAGCCCATGATGGCCGGCGTACGCCGCGTCGGAGCGCCGCCGCGGCAGCTATTGTTTCGCGCCGGCGATGTGGACGTGGATGTGAAGATCGAATCGATGGAAGCCAACGATCGCATCACCCTTGTTGGACAGGTCTTGTCCAGCAATGCCAAATTCTTCGATAATACTCCAGTTAAACTGGAGTCCCACGGTATCGTCCGTTACCGCACCCGAACCAACGTGGTCGGTGAGTTCTCGTTCGACGAAGTGCCGAAGGATACTTATCATCTTTCGGTGGATTTGCCCGAAGGGCAGATCACGCTGTTTTGCGTCCACCGCGGCAACTCTTAGTTTAAAATTCAAATCTTGAGTCCGCTGTGGACCTGGTTTACTCCACGGGATGGCCCCGTGGAGTAAACGTCATTCGTGCTGGAAGTTTAACAAAAGACTTTCGGACGTGCAGGAAACGAGGTCCACGTAGGAAGCGTTGGAGTCGTGACTGTTACGAATGCCGAAGATTTTCTGGCCGGTTTGGTCCAGATTCGGGATACTGCCCAGCAACGGGCTTTCATCTCGAACGCTTCCGGTTTGCCTAGCCAGGCGCTTGTCGAATCTATTTCAACAAAAATCCGCGAACTGTTGCCGCGCGACCCGGAATTGGCTCAGATCCTTGCCGAGACCAATCTCTATGTCGCGTCATTGCTCGACCAACCGTTAGCCTGGGCTCACGCTAACCGCTCGCTAGCACAGGTTCTATACACCATGCGGAAGTCGACCGAAGCTGATTCCTATTTTGAGAAAGCTGTCGAGCTTTTCGAAAAGGCGCAACTCCGTGGGGAAGTTGGTCGGACACTCGTCGGACAGATGGATAATTTGATGTACCTGAGCCGGTATAGCGAAGCGCTCGATCTGGCCGAGCGCGCACGCGTCGCGCTGGAAGAAGCACAGGACGTCTCGTACCTCTCCACATTGGAGATCGCGCTCGGTAACGTCTATTACCGGCTCAATCGATATCCCGAATCTCTGAGCCATTACGACCGCGCTCAACAATTGCTGGAAAACACCGACAACACACTGGCGCACGCGTCGCTCGCCTCGATCGGTCTGAACCGCGCCTATGTACTGACCGAAATGAACCGGTTTGACGAGGCGGTCCAATCGTTCGAGATAACCAAAAAACATTGCGAACGTCACGGTCTTGCACTGTGGGCGGCGATTGCGGATCGCGGTATATCGCAGATGCACTTCCGGCGCGGTAATTATTCAACCGCGTTGCGCATTCTCGAACAGGTGCGGCGGCGCCATGTGGAACTCGACGACGCACGTCGTGTCGGCCTGTGCGACATGGATCGCGCCGAAATTTATCTGGAGCTGAATCTGTTTGATGATGCGGCCAATATCGCAGCGCGCGCCTACGACATTTTCCAGCGGCTCGGTAATCGGTACGAAGCGGCAAAGTGCCTGACCTACCAAGGCATCGCATATTTCAAGACATTGCAGGACAAGGATGCGGAAAAAGCCCTATTTGCCGCCCGTGAAATTTTCGTTAAAGAAGGAAACGATCTGTGGGTGGCTGTCGTCGACTTGTGGCGGGCTCAGCTTCTCACCCGCCAGCAGCAATTCTCGACAGCTCAGGAATTGGCCCAACGTTCGGCTGAAATTTTCGAGAGCCAGCAGGCTCCGGCGCGCGCAGCGAATGCTCGGGTACTTTCGGCCCAAAGCTTTCTGGAATTAGAAGAGAGGACTCCGGCTTTACGAGAGGCCCAGAAGGCCCTCGATAGAATCGAAGGATACCATGCGCCGTGGGTTTCCTATCAGTGCTACAACACGCTGGGTCGATTGAAGGAACTCAACGGGGCGATCGATGAAGCCGAGCAGCTTTATATGAAGGCGATCGATCAAATGGAATCGTTGCGAGGCAATATTCGGTTAGACGAAATGCGGATGTCGTTCGGCCGCGACAAATATCAGGTCTACGAAAATATTGTGAATCTGAAATTGACGAAGGGCGACGCCCGCGCCGCTTTCCAGTTTGTCGAGCGATCGAAGTCCCGAACGTTAATCGACCTGCTCGAGAAAAATCTCGAAACGGTATGGGACACTGGTGTCGATGATTCTCCCAGGTTGCAGCGCATCCGCAAAATCCGTGAAGAACTCAATATCTTCTACAGCCGGCTCAACGACGTCGGCACCACGGCACGGCCCGACGCCAACACGGTCACGCAAGAAGAGATCGCGCGGCGCGAGCAAGAATTGGTGGAACTGCTCAGAGAGGTAGGATCGGAAAAGTCCGGGTGGGCGACCTTGCAAAGCATGAAAATTCCGGACGTCGAAGAAGTCCAGGCCATGCTTCAGCCGGATGAAGTGATGGTCGAATACTACACCATTGCCGATCGCGTTCAGGCGTTCATCATTACCCGCAACAAATTCGAGGTGGCCCGGAATTTAACGACAACGAGCACCGTACGAACGGCGCTGAAGGGCTTTACATTTCAACTCTCGAAGTTTCATCTCCAACCTGCATACTTGGAATCGCATGCGCCGATGCTCTTGAAGGGCATTCAATATCATCTTCGCGAGCTCCATCGCCATCTGATCGAGCCGATCCAAGAGAAGATTACCCGGCCTTCGTTGATTTTTGTTCCTCATCATCTTCTGCATTACGTGCCATTTCACGCCTTGTACAACGGCACAAATTACCTCATCGATTCGCAAGCCGTGAGCCGCGGCGCCAGCGCGTCGGTGCTAAAGATATGCCACGAGAAGAAGATACAAAAAACCGAACAAGATCTGGTCTTGGCTGTTGCCGACGAGATGACACCTCACATTAATGAAGAGGTCGCTGCACTCCGCGCCCTTCTTCCCAAAGGCCTTTTCTTTGTCGGGCGCGAAGCCCGGGAAGACAAGCTGCGCCGATATGGTCCGACTGCCGGCAAACTGCATATCGCGGCGCATGGAATCTTTCGCGCCGACAATCCGATGTTTTCTTCATTGAAGTTGGGTGATAGCTGGCTAAACCTCTTCGATATATTCAACCTGCAGCTCGGGGCAGAACTGACCGTGTTGAGCGCCTGCGAAACCGGGATGAGCGCCGTCTGGGAAGGAGATGAACTGCTAGGGCTGGCCCGAGGCTTCCTTTACGCGGGAACTCCATCGCTTGTCGTGAGTCTTTGGACGGTAAACGATCGCTCGACAGCTCAACTGATGCGCCGTTTCTATGAGGCTCTCCACCGCGGAGTTTCGAAAGCGCGGGCTCTACAGGAAGCCATCTTGGATGTAAAAGCCGCGTTCCCTCACCCCTACCACTGGGCGCCGTTCATCTTGATGGGAAAGTCATGATGGAGAAATTCGGGGACAGTGAGCAATTTCTTGCCGTTTCAGAAATTGCTCACTGTCCCCGAATTTCTCCTTTGCGGTAATCTAGTGTCATGCGTGACTTGAAATCCCTCCGGCAGACCGATTCCGGTATCGAGTGGGAGTCTTTCTACCGGCCTAATAAGGAAACGCGCAATGATTTGCCCGGCGAATATCCCTACACACGAGGCATTCAGCCGAACATGTATCGCGGCCGGCTCTGGACGATGCGCCAGTATGCTGGGTTCGGATCGGCTGCGGAAACCAATCAACGATTCAAATACCTTCTTGCCCACGGACAAACGGGTCTTTCCGTCGCTTTCGACCTGCCGACACAGATGGGATTGGATTCGGATCATACGCTTGCGGCCGGTGAAGTTGGAAAAGTCGGTGTAGCCATTGATACCCTTCGCGACATGGAAACGGTGTTTGAGGGTATTCCGCTGGATCAAGTCTCGACTTCAATGACTATTAACGCGACCGCCGCAATCCTGCTCGCGATGTACATCGCCGTCGCGAAGAAGCAGGGTCTGTCACCGCTGGTCATCAACGGCACGGTTCAAAACGACATTCTGAAGGAATACATTGCTCGCGGTTTGTACATTTATCCGCCGCGGTTCTCACTCCGGCTGGTCACCGATGTTTTTGATTATTGCCGCGAGAACGTACCCAATTGGAATACGATTTCGATTAGCGGCTACCACATTCGAGAGGCCGGCTCGACTGCGATACAGGAGCTCGCTTTCACGTTCGCGAACGCGATTATGTATGTGCAAGCGGCAGTCGATTCGGGCTTGGACATTGATTCCTTTGCGCCGCGGCTATCGTTTTTCTTCGATACCCATAATGATTTTCTGGAAGAGATCTCGAAATTCCGCGCCGCCCGACGCATATGGGCGAAGATCACCAAGGAACGGTTTGGCGCCAGGAACCCAAAGTCATGGATGCTTCGATTCCATGCGCAAACCGCCGGCTCATCACTCACAGCACAACAGCCGGACAACAACGTCATTCGTGTTGCTATACAGGCGTTGGCGGCGGTACTGGGCGGTACCCAATCCTTACATACAAATTCGAAAGACGAAGCACTTGCGATCCCCACCGAAGAGGCTGCGCGGCTAGCCCTTCGAACTCAGCAGATCATTGCATACGAATCCGGCGTCACAAGCACAGTTGATCCGGTTGGTGGGTCTTATGCCATCGAAACGCTCACTGAAAAGATCGAAGCCGGCGTCGGACAATTGCTCGAAAAGATCGATGGTCTTGGAGGTATGCTGACCGCAATCGAAAGCGGTTGGATACAGTGCCAGATTCAAGAGGCGGCATACCGATACCAGCGATCGATCGAGGAGAAAGATCGAATTATTGTAGGAGTCAACCAGTTTCAGACCGAAGAGGAACAGAAAATTCCGATCCACATTTCGGATCCCGCACTTGAAGCAGCTCAAATTGAAAATCTTTCCCAGACCCGGGCTAACCGTAACGAGTCTGCGGCGCGCGGCGCGCTCGACCGTCTAGAAAATGCCGCAAGGGGTTCGCAAAACCTGATGCCGTACATACTTGAAGCCGTTGAAGCCTACGCGACCGTGGGGGAAATTTCGGATGCTTTCCGTAGAGCCCACGGCGAATACCGGGAGGCTTTGACGATTTGACCAGCGTTCTCGAAGTCAAAAATCTCAAAACTTATTTTTTCACTGAGCAAGGAATCATCAAAGCCGTCGACGACGTTTCCTTCAGTGTTCCCAAAGGCGCTACTCTTGGCCTAGTAGGAGAAAGCGGCTGCGGGAAGAGCGTAACGGCTATGTCGATTACTCGCCTCGTCAGCGCTCCGGGGCGAATCGTCGGCGGCGAGGTTCTCTTGAACGGCTGCGATCTTCTTTCGAAGTCAGATAAGGAGATGAGGCAAGTTCGAGGCGCGCAGATTGCGATGATCTTCCAGGAGCCGATGACCGCGTTAAATCCAGTTTTTGAAGTCGGTTTTCAGATCGCTGAGGCGGTCCTTGCCCATGAAAAGGTTTCCAAGCGCGAAGCCTGGTCGCGCGCCGTGGAAGCGATGAAAGCCGTTTCGATTCCGGACCCGGAGAAACGAGCTAAGGATTATCCGCACCGGCTTTCTGGGGGTATGCGCCAGCGCATCATGATTGCGATGGCGCTGGTTTGCCATCCGGCTCTCGTCATTGCCGACGAACCGACAACGGCCCTCGATGTTACGATTCAGGCACAGATTATCGAGTTGCTGGACAAGCTTCGCGAAGAATATCACCTCTCGTTGATTTTGATTTCACATGACTTGGGTGTGGTCGCCGAAGTCGCGGAAACCGTCGCCGTGATGTATGCAGGCAAAATTGTCGAAATCGGTCGCGCAATCGATATTTTTCACAATCCGAAGCATCCATACACAGAAGGGCTTCTTCGATCCGTCCCGCGTCTTGGTTCTAGCGTTCAAAAAAAGGACCGGCTCGAGGTGATCGAAGGCATGGTTCCGGATTTATTGCGCCTTCCCGATGGATGCTCGTTCGCCCCGCGCTGTTATAAAAGAACTGTCGAATGCACGCTCTCTCCGATTCCGCTGGAGCACGTGTCCGAAAACCATGAGGTCCGCTGCATTCATGCCTGATGGAGCCGAGCCCCTGCTGAGGGTTCGAAATCTTAAGAAATATTTTCCCATCCGGCGGGGTCTTCTCTCACACATTGCTGGACACGTAAAAGCTGTTGACGACATCAGTTTCGACATCAATAAAGGAGAAACATTCGGCCTGGTCGGCGAATCTGGCTGTGGCAAAACTACAGCCGGCCGTGCCATTCTGCGTCTCATTGAGCCGGATGCCGGGACTGTACGATTCGATAGCATCGATCTTCTCCAATTGCGGAAGCAAGAATTGCGCCGCAAACGGCGCGATATGCAAATCATCTTTCAGGATCCATACGCATCATTGAATCCTCGCATGACGATCCGAACAATCGTCGGCGAACCCTTTGCGATTCACCGGCTCGCCGCGGGTTTGGAGCGAGAGCACCGCGTCGCTGATCTTTTGAAGACTGTTGGCCTTGATCCCGTCATGATGAACCGGTATCCGCACGAGTTCAGTGGCGGACAGCGACAAAGAATCGGTATCGCGCGAGCGTTGGCGCTTAAACCAAAACTTGTTGTTGCGGACGAACCGGTGTCGGCGCTGGATGTCTCGATCCAAGCGCAGATCATCAATCTGTTGGCCGATCTACAACAGCAGTTTGGATTGACTTACTTATTTATTTCGCACGCGATTCCTGTTATCGAACACATTTCAACGCGTATTGGCGTCATGTATCTGGGCGAACTAGTGGAAGTGGGGACAAGCGCCCAGATCTGTTTGGCTCCGAAGCATCCTTATACACAAGCTCTGCTCAGCGCCGTACCGATACCTGATCCCGCCGCAAAAAAACAGCGTATCGTGCTGCATGGTGACGTGCCGACTCCGATCAATCCGCCAAGCGGATGCCGATTCCATACCCGTTGTCCCATTGCCGTGGAACGCTGCAAAACAGAAGAACCACCATTACGGCAGATCGAGGACGGCCGGGATGTGTCCTGTCATCTGGTTTGATATTTAGATGCCATGATATTCGAGTTGCTCACGAAGGATCCCAATACACACGCGCGGCGCGGCCGTCTGCATACAGGGCACGGAGTTGTAGAGACACCCGTTTTCATGCCGGTGGGTACGCAAGCAACGGTCAAGTCGATGACGGCCGATCAATTGCACGATCTCAACGTCGAGATTCTCTTGTGCAATTCCTATCACCTTTTCTTGAGGCCTGGACACGAAACCATCCATCAATTGGGAGGGCTGCATCGGTTCATGGCATGGGATCGTCCGATCTTAACCGACAGCGGTGGTTATCAAGTATTCAGCCTGAGCTCTTTGCGCGACATCAATGAGGACGGCGTCCGGTTCCAGTCGCACCTCGACGGAAGTACGGATTTCTGGAGTCCGGAAAAGGCGATCGATGTCCAGGTCGCGCTCGGTTCCGACATTATGATGATTCTCGATGATTGCCTTGCATACCCTTCGAGTCATTTTGAAGCCGAAAAGTCCATGCATCGCTCCCTCGTTTGGGCTGATCGCTGTAAGAAACACAGGGAGGGGCGCACACCTGAATTCCCGAATTCGGCGAATTCGGGAATTCAGGTGTGCGCCCCAGCCCTGTTCGGCATTGTTCAGGGTGGCATCTATCACGACTTACGCGAAGAGAGCGCAACGCGACTTGTCGGGATGGACTTTCCCGGTTACGCGATCGGTGGCCTCGCTGTCGGAGAGCCAAAGCCGTTGATGTACGAAATTATCGATCGGGTTGAGCCGCATTTACCTGCGGCAAAACCGCGTTACCTGATGGGAGTAGGAACCCCCGCGGATTTAGTAGAGGCGATTGCGCTAGGCGTCGACATGTTCGACTGCGTGATGCCGACCCGGCACGCCCGAAACGGATGGCTGTTCACGAAAGACGGACACATTGTGATCAAGCACGCTAAATATAAAGATGATCCCGAGCCGGTGGATGCGACTTGCGGCTGCGTCGTCTGCCGCACGTATTCCAGAGCGTACTTGCGGCATCTTTTTATCGCGAACGAGATCCTCTCATCCGTGTTAAATACTATCCACAACCTGTACTTCTACCTTGACACAATCCGTAGAATCAGGCAGTTTATCGAGTTCCACCACTTCGATGAATTCCTAAGAGAAGCAAGGAAGGCTGGGTTTACGCCCAGTTGATGATTAAGGTGTTCTTTCAGCAACAGACGCAGGCTCCCGGTGGTATCGTTTCTTTCCTACCGCTGATTTTGATCCTTGGAATCTTTTATCTGATTGTGTTTCTTCCGGCCCGCCGGCGCCAGAAGAAGCTCCAGATGATGATTGATAATCTCAAGGCAGGAGATAAGGTCATCACTTCGGGCGGGATTTACGGTACGATTGTGGGATTCAAAGACGACCGCATTCAACTCCGCATAGCGGAAAACGTCAAGATCGAGCTTTCCCGCAATGCTGTTACTGCGTTGCAGGGATCGGAACAAGAGTAAGGTATGAATAAACGAGTTCGCGCACGGTTTTTGATCATTCTTGGTGTGACTGTCTTGTCGATCGCATTGTTCGCAGGATTTCCTCCGACCATCGCCAAGATGAAACAAAAGGTCCAACTTGGTTTGGACCTTAGGGGCGGCACACATTTGGTGTTGCAGGTTGTCACCGATGATGCGATCCGTGCGGAGACGGACCAGGCTATTGAGAGTCTTCGGCAGCAGTTGCAACGCGACAACATCATTTTCCGTCAGCTCACTCGCACTCAGAACAATACGTTTCAGGCGGTGGGCGTTGATCCGGCTAAGGATTCCGATTTTCGGCGAATTTTGAATGAACGTTTTACGGAATGGGACCTGATATCGACAGCGGGCGAAGTGCCGAACACCTACACGATACGACTCAAACCTGCTCAGGAACAGGCGTATCGTGATCAATCGGTCGATCAGGCAATCAATACGATCCGCAATCGAATCGATGCAATGGGTGTCGGTGAGACTGTCATTCAAAAGCACGGCGGTCCCGGCGAGAACGAAATCCTGGTTCAGCTCCCGGGTGTTGATGATCCGGCCCGCGTCAAGAACATCATGCAGTCGACAGCATTGCTGGAACTGAAACTTGTCGACAGCGGACCCTTCCCGAGCGCGGCCGCGGCGGCGCAGAACTATGGCGGCATTGTTCCGGCAAATCTGGAAGTGCTACCTTCGGTGGAGCGTGGAGTGCCCTCGGGCGGGGAAGGCTCCTTCTACGTCGTTCAGCGCGTGGCATCGATTTCCGGGCGCGATCTGAAAGGTGCATATCCTTCGCGCGATGAGAATGGACGTCCTGCCGTCAGCTTCAACCTCAATGCGGACGGGGCGCAGCGCTTTGGACGAGTCACAGAGGAAAATATTGGAAAGATGCTCGCTATCGTACTGGACGGACGAATTCAGTCCGCGCCTCGTATCAACGGCCGTATCACCGACTCTGGAATCATAACGGGAGGCGCTACAGGTTTTGCGCCTCAAGCGGCTCAAGACCTCTCACTCGTGCTGCGCTCGGGCGCATTGCCCGCCTCAATTAAGTATCTGGATGAAGAAGTTGTCGGGCCGACGCTTGGTGCGGATTCTATCCGGGCTGGTTTGACGGCCGCTATCGTGGCGCTGGTCTCAGTCGTCGTTTTCATGCTCTTTTATTACAGGTTGGCCGGGGTGAATGCGACGATCGCGATGATTCTGAATCTAGTTATTCTTTTTGGGGCTTTGGCGTATTTTGGCGCGGCGTTGACCTTACCGGGAATCGCGGGTGTGATTCTGACCATCGGTGTTGGTATCGATTCGAATGTTCTCATCTTCGAGCGTATCCGTGAGGAGTTGCGCGCCGGCAAGACGGCGGTATCGGCTGTCGTCACAAGCTTCAGCAGAGTCTTTATTACTCTGGTTGACACACATCTGGCGGCGTTGATTTCGGCCGTCTTCCTGTTCCTGTTCGGAACGGGTCCCGTAAAAGGTTTCGCGGTCACGCTGGTCATCGGCCTGATTTCCAATATGTTCACCGCCGTTTTCGTGTCGCGGACCTTGTTTGAATGGGTATTGAATCGGAAACAGCGCGCGGAGATCGCGCTTAGTATTTGAAATTGAGCAGGGGGTACCCCGCGCTGCGGGCGGTGTACCGAAGTAATCCGGGCGGTGGGTCCCGACGCCAAATAGGCGCTAAATAGTTGGAACAACGGACAACACCCGGTGTCTAAAAGGTAGTTTCGGATGATTGAAATTTTCAGGGATGTCAAAGTTAACTGGCTGGGCAGACGAAAGCTCTATCTGGCCATTTCCGGCTCGATAATGCTGCTTGGGCTGGTGTCACTGGTCGTCAAGCACGGGTTTCGATACGGTGTTGATTTTAGGGGCGGCACGATCGTCACTGTTCGATTCCAGCAGAAACCCGAGATTGAAAAAATCCGTCAGTTGCTGCGTGAAAACGGGGCACCGGATAGCCAGCCGCAAGAACTTGCCGGACGCAACGATGTGCTGATCGAATTCCAGGGCGCGAAAGAGGAAGACGCAAGTGCCGGCAGGAGCACGATTATTAACGCCTTAAATAAAGGTTTTCAGGGACAATTCGATGTGCTTAGCGCAACCTCGATCGGCCCGAAAGTCGGCGACGACCTAAAACGTCAAGCTGTTCTGGCGACCCTGTACGCGTTGGGCGGGATGCTGATCTACATAGCATTCCGCTTCGACTCGTGGATTTACGGCGCGGCCGCAGTTTTTGCAGTCTTCCACGACACGCTAGTGACGCTAGGGTTGTTCTCGATCTTCAATCGCGAAATCAACTTGACGGTGATTGCGGCCCTGTTAACGCTGGTCGGCTATTCCGTGAACGACACGATCGTGGTCTTTGACCGGATCCGCGAAAATTTGAAGCTACGGCGCCGCGATAGCCTCGAGACAGTGATGAACGATAGTATCAACCAGACGTTGAGCCGAACGATTCTCACCTCGGGACTGACATTCTTAACAGTCGTCGCCCTGTTCTTGTTCGGCGGAGAAATCATCAATCACTTTGCATTCGCAATGGTCATCGGAATCATCATAGGGACGTACTCGTCCATCGCAATTGCGGCTCCATTGGTCCTTGTTTACACGAATATTCATGGACGAGCTGT
>QHWY01000257.1 GCA_003223875.1 Acidobacteriota bacterium
CGTTATCACATGACAGCCGAGACGGCATTGCGTCTGAATGCCGCTCGCGATGAGGGACAGCGAATCATTGCCGTCGGGACGACGACGACGCGGACGTTGGAATACATCATCCGAAAATACGGACGGTTTGAGGAAGGGATCGGCGAAGCGGATCTGTTTATTTTGCCCGGCTGGGATTTCCGCGCGATCGAGGGGATGCTGACCAACTTCCATTTACCGCGATCGACGCTGATCATGCTGGTTTCGGCATTTGCTTCGCGCGCGGCAATCCTTGCGGCCTACGAGCATGCCGTTGCCGAGCGCTACCGCTTTTACAGTTATGGCGACTGCATGCTCATCCTCTAACGCCTCTCCCTCGGTTTTGCACAAAAAATACATCGCGGGCGCTCGTAGAGCGCCCCTACAGTTGCGCACCCCTAGCTGTAGGGGCGGTCTATGACCGCCCAGGATTTTTTGTGCAAAGCCCTCTCCCTCTGGAAGAGCCGCGGGCCGCGAAGCGCGTGCCCGACAGGGCGAAGCCTCAATTGAAGCGCGGGGGTGCGGGGCGGCCGAATCCCGCGTCCGGCGTGGGTTTCAGCCGGGTCCGGCCGCCGCCCGCGGATTGAACCAGGCGCGGCCAACTTATTGATTCTTTTGAAAGTTGACACACCATGTGTTTTAAGTATAATGCCCGACTGTTTGCACTTTGTGGCGTGTTGTAGTTGTACGCTCGAACGTAAAAGGAGTCTGAGGGTAATGAGCAAAGAGCAGGGGAAGGTAAAGTGGTTCAACAATAAAAAGGGGTTTGGATTCATCGAGCGCTCTTCTGGCGGGGATGTCTTCGTCCACTATTCAGCCATCGTCAGTGATGGATACAAAACTCTAAAAGAAGGAGACAGCGTAGAATTCACCATCACTCAGGGACCAAAGGGTTTTCAAGCCGAGAATGTCGAAAAAACGGCGTAAGGATTCGATGACCCTGCGATAGAAGTGATCGCAGGGTCTTATTGTTTTCGAGTCGTACGCGAGGTCAATACGCGAGTGCAACATAGTGCGCAGCCCTAAATCGCGAAGCGCAAGCCCGATAGGGCGCAGCCGTAACTAATGAACGAAAACCCGCCTCAGTTTTATCAGCTTCGGCCGGGCCTAGAGTTCTCTCCTCAACAGCATCAAGGCAAGTCGTTCGTGGTGGTCAAAGACCCGGTGACGGCGCGTTATTTCCGGTTCACCGAGGCTCAGGCGGCGATCCTCGATTTGTTGCGCGAGTCGATCGACGCTCCGGCGCTGGCTTCGGCAGTGTCGGCGAGGCTTGGCGGATCGGTGCCGCTGGCGACGATCGAGGGATTTCTGAAATCGCTCGAAGACAAGTGGCTCGTCGACACGCCTGCGGTACGCGAAAAACTCTCGACCGTCGAAAGTCACAAGCTGCGGGACCGCAACAATATCCTTTATCGCAAGATCGCCTCGTTCAATCCCGAAAAAATTTTCGACTGGCTGCTGCCCCGCACCCAGTGGGCGTTCACAACGGGCTTTCACATCTTCGGCGCTCTCTCGATCATCACCGGCCTGACCATCAGCGCTCTCCACCGCGCGGAATTCGCGGGCGGCGTTCAGAGCCTGTTCAATCTGCACGGCCTGTTGTTTCTGTGGCTCGTGGTTTTTTCGGTCACGACGATGCACGAGTTTTCGCATGGCCTCACCTGCCGTCAGTTCGGCGGCAAGGTGCGCGAAGTCGGTTTCATGCTGATTTATTTTCAGCCGGCGTTTTATTGCGATGTCAGCGATTCGTGGATGTTTCCATCGAAGCGGCAGCGGATGTGGGTGACGTTCGCCGGCGGATATTTTCAGCTCATTTTCTGGGGTGTCTGCACGGTCGTCTGGCGCATCACGGATACGGATTCGCTGATCAATCAAATCGTCCTCGTGGTAATCGTGTTTGCGGGGCTGCAGACGCTGGTGAATTTCAACCCGCTGATCAAGCTCGACGGTTACTACATGCTGAGCGACTATCTGGAAATTCCAAATCTACGGACCAAGGCCATCGCCACACTGTGGATTTGGATCAGCGGACGCCATTCCTCGCGCAAGCCGTGGAAAGAAGCCCGCGCGCAGTTGATCTACGGAATGGCGTCGATCGTGTTTTCGACGACGTTACTGATGTACGTGTACTCGGCCTTGTATACTTGGGCGACGGCCAGATTCGCGTTTGCGGGCCTGGTCGGGTTTGCGATGTTTTCCACCTACACTCTGCGGCGCACGGCGCTGGAATCGATTGCGGGATTGCGCGCGGTCGCCACCCGCGTCGCCGTCCGGAAATACCGGAACGCGGGAATTGCGATGGCGGCGATTCTCGTTGCCGTTGCCGGCCACTGGGAGCTGAAAATCCCGGCCGAATTCAAAATTGTGGCGCGCAACGAGCTGGCCGTTCGGACCGAAACCGAAGGCATCATCGTCGAGTTGCTCATGCACGAGGGAAGCCGCGTGATGAAAGGCGACGTTCTGGCCCGCCTGCGCGATTTCGATAAACAACAGAAGATCTCCGAACTCGCCGGCGAGCTCCAGGCCAAACAGAGCGAGCTGGCTCTGCTTCGCGCCGGCGCGCGTGCCGAGGAGCTGGACCGCAAGCAGAAGCTCGTCGAGACGAAGCGTGTGGAGCTGGCGAACGCCCGGCGCAATCAGGAGCAACGCAACCAGCTTGCGCAATCGCTCGAGCGGAAGCGCTCCGAGTTTCAACTGGATGAGCAGACGCTGAAGCGGACGACCGAGCTCGTGGACAATGGCCTGGTCCCGCGCACGGATCTCGAAAAAGCGCAGACCGCGGTGAAAGTCCGTGAGCGTGAAATCGGCGAGGTCGAAGCGGCCATTCGCGTTGTTTCGGAAACCTCCGACCGGGAGTCGGATTTGAAGGCCCGCGAGCTGGCCGAGGCGGAGAGCGAGCTGGCGCTGATGAAGGCGGGGAATCGGCCCGAGCAGATTCGCCAGGTCGAGGCGGATGTCGAGAGGCTCGCCAAGCAGGTGGCGATCCTCGATCAGGAGCTGGGCAAGACGGAGATCCGCGCTCCGATCGACGGCATCGTCGCAACGCCGTTTGTCGAGCGAAAGCTCAATCAACATCTGGATCCGGGCGACGAGCTGTGCCGGATCGTCGACATGGGCCGCGTCATCGTCGAGATGCAGGTTCCCGAAAAGGAGCTTGCCGACGTTCGCCCCGGCAATCCGGTATTCATGAAGGCGCGAAGCCTTCCCTCGCTCGACCTGGAAGGCCGCGTGGACTTCATCGCGCCCGTCGCCCAATCCGTCAACGGGCAGCAGATGGTCGTCGTGCGTAGCGAGCTTCAAAATGACGATTTATTGCTGAAACCGGACATGACCGGCGTCGCCAAAATTTATTGCGGCGACCGCCGGATCCTGGACCTCATGACCCGCCGGATGATCCGCTGGATCCGGACGGAATTTTGGGACCTATTGCCCTGAAATGACCTCAATTCGACAAAATGTTTCCCCTCTCGGTGGTCCTTCTGGTGCATTTTTTTCAAATTTTTTCGCGAAAAGTGTATTTTTCGACCCCTCTCGGCGATCTTATGTTTGAGAAGCAAAAAAAACTAGCGGCCATTCAGTAGAAATCAAAACGATGGTCCCTCACGAGATATGGGGGCCACGCTGGATGGGCGACTAAAGATAGGAAGCCGGTGCGGCGATCATCGGGGTGACCGCCGCATCAGGAAAAAGCTTCACCATCCATGGGCAGTAGGAATTAGCCTGTGGACTCGTTAATCGGGGCTGCACGGAGGCTACCCGCCTCCGTGCAGCCCTTTTGTCTTTTGGAACCGAATTTAAAACCGAGGAGAAACGACAATGAAAGAGAACTATGGAGTAATTTGGACTGAAATCATCGACATCGAAGAACTGGAAGCGAAGATAGCACCAAGCGGGTCTGCAGCAGTAACTGAAGATTAGTACAACAAAAGAACATTAGTCCTACAACCTCCAGTGGGTGACATCCAGTGGGTGACATCGTTTACTAAAACCCTGTCTTCCCACGGTGACCCCGAGTAATAATGCTTGCCCCCTGGAGGTCTCACCACCCGAATGCGCTGGCAGGAACAGTCGCGAAGTTGTCGCATTTATTTAGGTGCGGCTTATCTCGCCTCTGTGCCGTTTGCAGTATTATGTTTTACAGCACCCAATGAATTTTCCTTCCAATGGGCGGTGCTCACCCTTTCCTCGATCTTCGTCGCAACAATAAATATCCGATTACCGAATCTTTCAGCGGTTATTTCGATGGGGGATGTTTTCATTATTTTAATCCTCATCCGATTTGGCCCGGGCTCGGCACTCGTCGCTTACTGGTTGAACATCCTAGCTGCCCACACATCGGAGATTTTCCGAAGGTATGGACGTGATTTAACTGGAAAAATCCTCATACACCGATGGGTTTTCAACCTGGCGTGTTGCGCCTTTTCGACTTGGGCGATGTACCGGCTCTACCAGCTTGTTTCAAAGCTGGATTTACCGGATCACTTAAACTTTGTTCTCGGGCTGTTAAGCATCGCGCTGAGTTGGTTCTTCGTTAACACGTCTACGTTATCTTTGGCCCTTTCTTTCTGGATGAAACGCAGCTTCTTGTCTATCTGGAAGGAGGGCGTAGTTCTGTACTTACTCAATTTCTTGGGATCCGCGGCGGCGGCCGGATTGATTTGGCTGTTTTACGAACGGGCCGGCTTCCTCATTTTTTTATTATCTGCTCCCATCGCGGTGGTGCTGTATCAGCTCTACCATTTCTACGTCGAGAAGTACGATCAAGCGCAAAAACACATCCAGGAACTGAACAAACTTTATCTCCAGACGATCGAAGCGCTCGCGAGTGCCGTGGACGCAAAGGACCGGTACACGCACGGGCATATCCGGCGTGTGCAGGCGTATGCCGCGAAGTTGGCCACGTTTCTTGGCGTGAAGGACAAGGATGAGTTGCTGGCGATCCAAGCCGGAGCCTTGCTGCATGACATAGGTAAGATCGCGATCCCCGAATACATTTTGAACAAGCCGACCGTCTTAACGGAAACCGAGTACGACAAGATGAAGATTCATCCCGTTGTCGGCGCCAATATGCTGAGCACGATCGAATTCCCATACCCTTTAATACCGATGGTCAAGTCGCATCACGAACGGTGGGACGGCAATGGCTACCCCGACGGATTGAAGGGCGAGGAGATCCCATTGAATGCGCGGATTCTCGCTTTGGTGGACTGTTACGATGCCCTCACAACGAATCGGCCATATCGATCACCCATGGAGCGGGGAGAAGTCATTGAATTCTTCCGGCGGGAATCGGGACGATCCTACGATCCGGCCGTCGTTCAAGCATTCATCGATAATCTCGAAGAGCTCGAAACCGCGGGAAAAGCAGTCGTTGTCCAGACTGGCGATTTGTGGGGAATAAAGGAAAATTCAACTGCGAGTACAGACGGCCGTAAGCTCGAGAAGGCACAGCCCACACTGGCCTACAGCAGGGCGCTAAATGCGGCGCCGGAAGTTCAGCGCGAACTGTATTCGGTTTTTGAATTTGCCCGGGCGGATTTCCAATGTCTGAGGCCTATCGAGATTTTTTCGTTCATGGGACGAAAGCTGGAAGGTCTTATTGACTTCGACGCCGCGGTGTTTTATGAAGCAGATTTGACGCGAGGCGTTGTTACTGCCGCGCATACGACCGGGCCGGCAACCGAACATCTGCTTGGCGTGAATTTGGGCTTGGAACAAAAGCTAACCGGATGGGTCGCTGCAAATAATCAAGCTCTTTGCAATCTGCCGCCCTTTCCGGATTTTCTGCATTGCGAAGAACCCCGCCCCAGTTTTCAAGTGTCGGCTATAGCTCCATTGAATCGGCACGGTGAGGTGCTTGGCGCAATTTCGCTGTATCGAAAGGACGCAGTGAAATTTACCGAGGAAGAATTCCGGCGCCTGGAGATCATTGCTTCTCAAACAGCTCTTCTTCTATCGAAATGTAACAAGGCCGATCCTGAATCTCCGCTGCTCTTTGACCCTCTCACCGGTCTTCCGAATGCTTTTCAGCTCTACCTGATTTTCGACCACGTTGCGATGGATGCCTCGAGGTACGAATATCCGGTATCAATTTTGTCGATGACCTTCGAAGAGATCGAGTCGATCCGGCAAAAATGGGGACCGATGAGCGGCGATGAAGCGATTCGGGCGGTGGTGCGCTCCCTAAGGAAAGAACTTCGCGAAACCGATGTGTTGGTTCGTTATGCGAGTGACGAATTCGTCGCAATTTGCCCAAAAATGTCGCTCGAAACCGCGGAAAATCTGAAATCTCGTCTGCAAAACGAATTAGACCATTTCAGATTTGCCGTGCGGGCAATGACCGAAATCCCGCTTCACGTCTCGGTCGGCATTGCGATATATTCCGAAGACGGCCAGGACCTGGACGGCCTCTTGGCAGTAGCAGTGTGGCGCACGCGCCAGGATAAGGAACTTCGTGCTGCCGTCAAACGTCGCGTTCGAAGTGTACCAAGTGCGAACTAACCGCACTTAGTCACTTTCCCAAAACAAATCAGCAACTTTCTACATAGGTGCCGAAATGAAAATTTTCGTGCCTAGCCGGTTCAGTGTAATCCGTGTCCTTCGGGAGGACGGCCATAGGAAAACATTCCTCGGGACCGATCATTTATTGGAAAAATCGGACCTGGTCGTGAAGATTAGCCGTAAAAGTCGCTCCGATCGCGATGATCTCATCCAACGACTTTCCTGGTTTGCAGGCATCCGGCACGACAATCTCGGCACAATCTTTGATGCCGGTTTGACAACAAGGGCAGATCTTTATTCCGTTCGCGAGTATCTCCCTTCATCAGAACTTTTCTCTACCGGAAGCGTTGTCGTAATAAAGGCTCTAACGTCTGCGATTGACTTCTTGCAGTCCCATGGCCGGATACACGGTGCAATCAAACCCTCCAATATTTTCTTCACCGGCGGAAAACTGAAATTGACCGATCCCAACTTCAACAATGTTGCAAATCGGGAATCCGAAGAACACATACGATTCGCCGCGCCTGAGATATTAAGGGGCGAGAGTCCTACTTTAGAAAGCGATTTGTACTCCCTTGGTGCCGTCCTCTATCGGGTACTGACGCGGCGAAATCTTTTCGAGGACCTAGACCTCAGTCATCTTAGAGCCAAATACGTTTGGGCTGTTCCGCAGCCGATCGGCAATCTTTCCGACGTTCCTAAGCCGATCTCGGACACCGTGATGCTGCTATTAGACAAAGAGCCGCAAAAACGAGCAGTGGCGTTTGTTTCACTAAAGGAGTGCATTAGAGCGGAGCCAACCAGAGCCATTCGTGCACCCTTTATCGGCCGGGAGGCGCCGATAACGGAAGCGCTTAAATTTCTTCAGCGGCCATCGCCGAAAAGTCTGCGTGTCCTGCTGATCGAAGGAACGGCGGGCATCGGGAAATCTCGGTTCATTGAAGAATTGCGCATCCATTGTGCTCTCGAAGATTTCCAATTCCTCGTGACCCACTGCAGCCGGGATTCCTCTGACCTTCATCCAATTTTGGAAGCAGTAAGGAAACTGGGGGAAGGATTGAACGGATCGAGTCGGGATAGCTTCCCCGGTTTTGGATTTGAAGATTTTCAGCAGTACGCCGTAGCGGAACGAAATTATCCGGTCGGAAAGCTCACAAGTAATTTGGTCAGCGCACTCGCTGCGTTTGCTCGACGGACACGCCTCGTTTTAGCGATTGAGGACATCAACAAGGCGAATCCGGAAACACTTCGGCTGTTGGAGCAACTTTCATTTCGGGCTGTGGAAGCGCCCATGTGTCTCGTCATTACCAGTCGAGATGTCCGATCGGATCTGAAGCTGAGCGCCATGTTTAATGACTGTCTCGGTGAGGAATTCCATCGGATTCGTCTGCTGCCCCTGACGCCAGGCGAATCTCAAGAGCTGACACATTATTTCGACATCGGCACTGAACGGTCTGCGGATTTGTTACAAGTCTCAGGAGGTAACCCACTCTTTATAGAGGAATATGCCAAGAGTACTCCTAAGTCACTAAATAATGACCGCACAAACACAGCACTGGATTGGATGAGTGCGCAAATCACAAAACAGACAAAAGCGGTCGCAGAGGTTTTGTCCCTACTCAGGAAACCAATAGAACTGCAAGTAATCGCTAAAATCCTTGGCCGGAACATTCCCGATCTTGAGCAGCAGGTTAGCGCAATTGAAGATGTCGGCTTAATCGATCGAAATGGGCTCTTAATCAGAATCGCCTACCCTGGCCTTGCGAAGGCACTTTATCGACGTATTCCTCGTTACAAGAAAGTGGATCTTGCAAAGCGGGCTCTTGCCGTGCTCGGCACGAACAACCGTAATATCGAAGATCTAGCGTACTACTCACTCGAGGCAGCAGAGTTCGAACAGGCTGGGCAGTTATACCATCGGTTAGCGAATGAAGCGTACGAAAAACACAATTACCGAAATGCTCTAATCTTCTATGAACATCTGCAAGAATGTGAACGGCGAGGCGGTTCGCAATTTCCTGCAGCGGAAAAAATGAATCTCGCGCGTTGTTATGTCTGGGTCGGAAAACAGACGCAATCCCATACCCTATGCGAAGAACTTCTCTCCAACAATAGTGTTCGTAACGATCCTGAGCTCCTTTCTAGGCTATATGGACGTTTCGCGAACATATTTGACAAGACGTCAGCGCAAGAAAGAGTCCGTCTAAGCCGTCTGGCACTTGAATGCCTCGCCTCCGACTCTTCCCAACTGGTCAATCGTTATCTGCAACTCTGCTCGAATTTGATGAAGGCAGGGAATCTTTCTGATGCAACCGACGTACTAAAGAAAGTTAGAGAATTTGGTCCACTCCCGCCTAAAGTCACGGATTTCCTGAACCGGATAGAAGGAGACCTACTGATCAACCTCGGCGACTTCAGAGGCGCCGCGGAAACCATGCTGCGAAGTGGGCACACAGAAAGGTTCGGCACGCTCAACAATCTTGCACTTTCTTTTGAACATCTAGGCGGCTTGCGGAAAGCTTATTCGCTTCAATCGCAAACACTGAGAATTGCTACTGCAAATGGCATTGTTCCAGCCCAAATTCTGTCACTGGGTAATCTGGGCTCAATCAAAACGAAACAGGGATTGATGCTCGAGGCGGCGCACTTGTTCGAGAAAGCTCTTACACTGAGCGAGCAATTGCAAAAGGACGATCCTGCGTTTGATCCAAGTAGGTTTATTACAGTCCAGTGCGATGCAGCTCTCCACCACATGCAGCGAGGCAAATATGTGCCCGCTGCCGAACGTTTGAACACGGTCCGTCTTTTCGTTGGCTCGCTCTATGAATTAGACAAAGTATATTGTGGGATCGCTCAGTGTTTGTTTTATCGCGACATCGGTTTTACAAAAAGGGTTCGAGAAACTCTGGAACTGCTGAAAGGCTCACAAACGTTCAAAACCTCGTTCTTTTCTGTCGAGCACACATTGCTCGACGCGAGGATGCCGGACGTCACAGATCAGGAAAAGGGGCTTCGGCTTGAACAAGCTCTAGAAATTACGGAACAACTTGGAACGCTTTACCAACGATGCCAGGTGTTGAACGAGCTTGCAGGCGTTCACATTTCGATCGGTGAGAAACAGAAAGCACAGGAATACTCGAACAGCGCTCTGCAATTGGCGCGGAAGCAGGGCTACAAATTACTCGAAGTGCGTGCGCTGCTTCAGTCTGGAATCGCTTCGGAAAAACAAAAGGGCAAAGAACATAGACTTCTAGGCGCGTTTCAAGGCGCATCTGAGATGGGATTGGAGGAACTTGCGGCGGAAAGTGCGTTCCACCTAGGGATGCTCCATCTGGAGATGGGAAATTTGGTAACAGCGCGGGAATATTTAAGTCGAAGCGTGTCGACGACAGCGAAGCTCTCTGAGGAAATTCCGATTCGGTGCCGCACGAATTACTTGGCCGTATCGTGGCGGCGTGATGCTCGCCACGGGCTCGAAGAGTGTAACCAGAGTATGCAGCAGCGATCGATGTCCGCAACTTCCGATAGCTATGACAGTTTGGGCGAGGACCGCTATTTCAAAGCGACATACCGGCTAGCGCTTTCGGCAGCCGCAATTAAATCAGCAGAAGCTTTGATACTGTCTATTGAAGAAACCGTGCAGACCTCTCTAGCGCATGGGGCTGTGATGCTGCTGAACGGTCCCACAGGCCTGATAACCAGAGGAGTCAGAATCAAACCGACCGAACAAGTTATGCGACAGGTTCATAATGTCGCCGCGATGGCGAAGAATCGAATGTATTTCGGATCCGCAGAAATGGATCGTCAGAAAGAAACTGTGGCGTGGGTGCCGCTGCAATCCGAGACTTGGGCGGGCGGAATTTACGTCGTATGCCGGCAGAACGAGCCGCCGCTCACCGAAAAAGAAATAGAGCTGCTCGCGATCATCGGCACCACGGGTAACGGCGCGTTAAGATCGCTCGAAACCTATCACGCTCCGGAAGCGGAAAATATCGCGTTCGATGAATTCCACGGAATGGTGGGCGCTTCAAAAACGATGCGGGAGGTCTATTCGCAAATCCAGATCGCGGCCCGGAACGCTGCGACCGTGTTGATCGAGGGCGAGAGCGGAACAGGCAAAGAGCTGGTGGCCAAGGCGATCCATGCCGCCGGTGCTCGAGCCAAAGAGCCGTTCGTTGCCGTGGACTGCGGAGCCATTCCCGAAACCTTAATCGAGGCAGAGTTGTTCGGCGCAAAGAAGGGCTCATACACAGGAGCCGTCGCAGACCGGCAGGGGTTGTTCGAGGCGGCGCACCGCGGCACTCTTTTCCTGGACGAAATTTCGAATACTACGCCCGCATTACAAGCAAAGCTCTTAAGAGTGATCCAGGAGCGCGAAGTCCGCAGAATTGGAGAGACCAAAGATAGACCGATCGATGTTCGTTTGATTGTCGCCAGCAACATGAATTTGGAAGCTCTTGCGGGAGAGGGCCGGTTTCGCAAAGATCTTCTTTACAGGCTTAAAGTCTTCGACATCAAGCTTCCTCCGTTGCGCGCCAGGCGCGATGACATCCCCATGATTGCGCACGCGTTTCTGCAGAAGCTGAACACCACGAACAAGCTGAAGAAATATTTCGCTCCAGGCGTGATCGATCATCTTGCCGCGCACAATTTTCCCGGCAATGTGCGGGAGTTGCAAAATGCGATCGAGCGCGCGTTCTTTTCTGCAAAGGGCAGCCTGATTCCCCAAGTTCCATTGGGAACGCAGGTCGGGCCATCTGCCGGTCACGACGAAGTGCAATCCTGGTTCGCAGACCTATCCGAAGGCCGAAAAGATTTTTGGTCCGCCGTACGCAACCGATATAAGCGGCGCGACATCTCCCGAGAGAAGGTAGTCGCTCTGGTCGACCTGGGTTTGCGGACCACACGCGGGTCGTACAAAACACTAGCGGCAAGATTTCATGTTAAGGAGAAGGAGTATCATCGATTTATGGATTTCTTGCGCCGTAACGACTGTCTGCTCGATTTCCGTCCCTATCGTAAAGCGGCGACCAGCGCTCCGTGATTGCCACCTTCACATCTGCGCGGCTTGATATCTCGGCCCCAGCGGAAGGGTTGGATCAAGGTCCCAGCGCGATAGCATTTCGTGCCAGGTCTCCGGAGTGAATTCCGGAGAGGCCATTTCGTCGAGCAACCGCGCAGGATCGATTTCGTGGTTAAGGCATCGCAGACGCAGGTATCCCGGCGCGTGATCGATGTACCACCCCTCGCGCGTCAGTACGCGCCCGAGCGCCGCGGTGAAAAGCGATTTCGAGCATTCGCGCGCCACATCGGCATCAACATCCGGACCCCATACCACACCATAGCTGTCGAGATTGGCCATCGTTCGCGGCAGGTCACCCAAGGTGAGGTTATATAGTTTAAAAGCGTGCAGCCGGCATAGAACGTGCCAATTGGGCAGAACGGAACAGGAAGCGGCTTGGGTCCACGGTATCGACCTCAACTCTTCGGTTCCCGACGGTGCCTCCAGCAAGAGGAGCCGCGTCTCCAGTTCCGGTACATTATCTAATAATGAGATGGCGGGCGATGGATCACCGCATGGGCCGGGAGGCAGATCCTGAATCGCCGCCAAGCGCTCGGCGACGGACAGCGAGCCTTGTTCCGGATCCTCCCGTATTTCTTCCGGCTGCCGCCGAGGTCCCGCAAACGCAAGGAAGGCGTCGAAGCCTTCGATCACCGGGGGGTGATAACCGCGGCCGACCGCTGGACGCACTTCACGGTACAGATACTCGGTAAATGCACCCTGGTTTCGAGCATGTTGTTCAAACAAGGAGGCGACCTTGTCCATTCTTTCAAACAAGCACGGTTGGTCTTGCCGCACAAGCTTGGATCCCGTGGCCACGAAGCGCCGCCACGCCGGATAAGTTGAAGCCGAAACAACGGCGCAGGCAATACCACAAACCTGAACCAGCAAACGGTGATAAGGACTCCGGGCGGGATCCGTATGCAGGCCGGTATAAGCGAGCAGTCCGGCCGTACCCATCCCGAGTACGACGTAGCCCGCCAATAACGACATCGCTAGTAATGTATGCGCGAACACCGCCGAACCTGCGTTGTCGCGACCCGAAACGCTAGTAATCCGTTTGCGCCAAATTTTCA
The DNA here is from genome assembly GCA_003223875.1 of Acidobacteriota bacterium. Classification (GTDB taxonomy): domain Bacteria; phylum Acidobacteriota; class Terriglobia; order 20CM-2-55-15; family 20CM-2-55-15; genus 20CM-2-55-15. The sequence continues at coordinate 12,658 of QHWY01000257.1, forward strand.
TCGATTTTTCTCCAAAGGCGACGGCGCTTTCCATGCCTGCCCCTTCGCCTCATTCTTGAGATGACCCAGGCCGAATTTCTCCAGTAAGCCCGGAACGTTGTGGGGGTGCCGGCCGATAATTTGGGCCATCTTGTCACGGTTTCCGTGGGCTTCCTCGAAGGCTTCGAGCAGGCACCGGCGCATCGCCTTGAGTACCGCACCATCCAGGGTTTTCTCGTCGAGGAGCGGATCGCCGTCCGATTCCAGCGAACCTTCCAAATCTTCAACGCGTATGATCCCGCCCCAACCTAGCAGGATCGAGCGGTGAATCACGTTCCGAAGCTCACGCACGTTTCCCGGCCAATCGTACCGGCCGAGCATCGCCTCAGCTTCCGGGGAAATGTCTGTTACGGGAGGTTCTGTTTCGTCGCCAAATTGGGAGATGAAGTACCGGATCAACGCCGGAATATCTTCGCGCCGTTCTCTCAAGGGCGGCAGCGTAATCGGCAGGATATTGAGCCGGTAGTAGAGATCCCGGCGGAATTCGCCACGCTTCGAAGCAGACTTGAGGTCCCGATTCGTTGCCGCAATCACACGAACATCGACGAGAATGGAGTCGCGCCCTCCAAGCCTGTCGATTTCTCCCTCCTCGAGCGCGCGCAGCAATTTCGGTTGAATACAAATATCCATCTCGCCGATCTCATCGAGGAAAAGCGTTCCCTTGTCGGCAAGTTCGAACTTTCCGAGCTTCTGCCGGTCCGCGCCCGTGAATGAGCCTTTTTCGTGTCCAAATAACTCGCTGACGAGCAGCTCGCCGGTCAGAGTGGCGCAATTGACGGCGACGCAACGGCGCAGGCGCCGCGGACCGTTCTGATGGATGACGCGGGCCAGGATTTCTTTGCCAGTCCCGCTTTCTCCCTGAATCAACACCGGCGCGTTGGACCGCGCGGCTCTCGCGGCGAACTGGAGGGCTTTCGCCATCGCGGGACTAGTGCCGATGAAGCCGTGTTGGAGGGTGTCCATAAGTTTAAATTCGCCTGCTGTAGCGGCGCTCTATGAGCGCCGGTTTTTAAGAATCAGCGGAATACCGGCGGTCACAGACCGCCGCTACAGTCGATCTGCTCATCGCGCGCGAGTTTAAGTTGACAGCGCTTCTTCGCGGCGCGCGGCTAACGCCTCGTCGATCTGACGCAGGGCTTCCGTATTCAGTTTTTTGATTTGTGTCCAGAGATAGGCAAGCGTCACGAGTGCCGCAAAGTTAGTGGCTACCTGAGGCCAGTCGACATGTGCCGCGCTGCCATCCAACCAACGCCAGACCGCGCTGATGAGCGGAAACGCCAGGACAACGAAGAACACCACCTCAAAACATTGAGACAACACAATGTCGGATCGTTGCCACAGGGCGTTTTTCTTCGCGCTCAGCTCCACTTCCACAGGGTCGGTAAAGATGGTGATCGGCTCATGCCGTCTGAAAAGCCCTTGAAGTGTGTCGGACTGGAGCTTCAGGGCAAGAAAGAAGGACATGACCGGACAGAAGCCCAACAGAAAATTGCGCACAAGGCCTCCAGGCACAGCCTCGATACTCGAGAAGATCAGCGTGATACAGGCGACGAGCCACATGGCCATGATCCGCCATGTGGACTTGAACCAACCGGCGGCGCGCTGCCGGTCCGGGTCGTATTCCGGAGTTTTCAAGTGAAAGTAGGCTCGTAATAAGGAGACGCTCAGCATCCCGATGACCGTGCCTCGCGCCAGCAGCGCAGGCTCCATCATCAACGACGGCGCAACGAACCATAGCAGAAGCTGGGAGGCCACGATGGCGGACGCGCCTACCAGCGAGTCGGCTGTGGCCTCGGCGGGCGTACCTTCTCCGGGATAGATGAAAGCGTCCCGAAGCCGCAGGACAGCTACGGCAGACGTAACGGCGATAACCGCGGGCAGCAGGGGCGTCCACCAGAAGGGGACGGACAGGACGAACGATTCGGCGAGCACGCGCTCGAAGTTAAAGGCGCGTCTTGTCCAGGTGAGGTTCGAGGCGGAAACGGTACCGGCCGCCTTCCAAACCAGTTGCGGAGCGGGAAGAGGGTAATCCTTCAAGTCTTCCAATCGAGCCGTGGCAGAACGTGGCATGAACCACTTTACAATCGCTTCGATCCATCGAGGCGGGGCTGGCTTCGGAGATCGAGTCTCATTCATGTTTTGAATTCCCACATGGGTTCGGCGGTTTGCTGCAGCCGCCTCGAAGTTTCAAACGCCTGCCGCAAGGCTCGCTGGCCGGCAGCGCGCAATCGGTAATAGCGTCTGGCCTGTCCGCCCCATTGCGGCGGGCGGCCCGGCTTCGAAGCGAGGTGGCCTTTGTCTTCCAAACGGTCCAGCGTGATGTATACCGATCCGATCGAAACTTCCCGTTCGGCCAGCTCAATCACCTTTTCATGGATCTTCGGACCGTAGGCGTCCTCACCAAGCGATAACACCGCGGTGAGCACGAGTTGTTCGAATTGTCCCAAAACGTCTTCTTTCATGTTTTCGTCCCCGGCTGCCATTTTCTTGAGAGAGGGCACAAAGTATAGATTGACCTCTACATTGTGTCAATAACCAAAAAACATGCCCCCGACGACGCGACATCGCGTTGTGGAAAACGCGACCCTGCGTCGCCGGCGCAGATTGCCGCCAGCTAAATCGTTGAAAACTCAGGAAGGCCTATCGCGTTAGAAATGGAACGCGGGATGCCCTATATGGAGGCATGAAAGGGAAGACGACAATCCAGGCCAAACACGCTGATTGCTTCACACCAGACACACCTGTTCTGCCTGCCTCCTTTCTTCCCGTCTTCCCTTTCACGAAGACGATCCATTCACGTTCGTCGGCAATCTTCCATGAGTCGAACCCGGGCGTTTGCGCCGCATCGAAGATCAAATCCGTCAACGAGACGGTTTTCTCCGCGACCCCCATGATCTTCGATGCGGCGCTGATGATCTTCTTCGTGACGGAAAACATAGCCGTCGAGACCGAGATGATCGTGTCCGGATCAGCAACGATCATGTCCGGATCCGGGAAGATCGTCTTCGTCTCCGAGAAGATCTTCTCCGGAACGAAGAAGATCTTCTCGGACACACTGCCGGATTCGAGAAATCAACGAGTTGCAAGCGGCGCTCGCGAGAAGATCTTCTTCGCGATCGAGAAGATCTTCTCAGGCACGGAAATGATCTTCTGTCCGGTGGAGAAGATCTTCCGCGGAGCGGAGAAAATCATGTTCGTCCGCGGCGCGATTTTCTCCGGTTTCCAGAAGATCTTCTCCGCAACGAACGCCATTTTCTTTTTCATCGAAGCAATCCTTTTCGTCGCGGAGAAGATCATTTCCGCGATGACGACACATTTCTCCGGGATGGAGAAGATCTTCTTCGTCCCGGACACGAGTTTCTTTGCGGCAGAAATGAGTTTCTCTGCCGCGGAGAAAACCGCCGGCGCGGTGCCGGCGGGTCTGTTTCTAAACCATCCACTATTCAACGTTCGCCTGGCTTTCGCCTTCGGGCGGAGGACAGGCATGGAGGTACGACATGGCACCACAAGTCAAACCCGTACTCGGGTTTAAGACTCAGTCCGATCAACAAGTCGCCACGACTGCCACCGCGGTGATCAAGGAAATGACCGGCAATCCGGCGTTTCCGAATCCACCCGTGGATTTGAAGGTAGTCCAGGCGGCCGTCGATGAGCTGAATGCGGCTTTGGCCGCACAGGTTCAAGGCGGCACGGCGGCGACGGCCCTCAAGAAGAACAAACGCGAAGCCGTCGTCACGCTGCTACGCCAGCTCGCCCACTATGTTCACGATACCTGCGGTAACAATCCTGCGGTTCTGCTGTCCAGTGGCTTTCAACTGGTCACCAGCAGCCGCACGCGTTACCCGTTGGCAAAGCCCTCGATCGTCAGCATCGATGCCGAGAAGAGCACCGAGCTTGTCCTGAAGGTGACGCCAATCGCCAACGCCCGGTGCTACGAGGTCCAGTCTGCAGCACTCGGGGCCAACAGCACTCCGGGCGAGTGGAAAAACGCCGGATTGTTCACCAACTCACGCGCGATTACCGTCGGCAACCTGATTCCTGGAACGACCTACGTGTTCCAGGTTCGGGCTGTCGGCGGCACGACACGCTACAGCGATTGGAGCGATCCGGTCGCGCACATGTCCATGTAGCCGGACTAAAGCCACAAAGAAGCATGGTGTTTTGTGTTTCTTCGTGCCTCTTTGTGGCCCTTTTTTAAGGAGATAACTATGAATCTCGAAAACGAAATCCTCGGCATCCGCACATCGCTCGGACGTATCGAAGGCCGGATGGACGAGATCGGCAAGCTATTCGAACGCGTCTCGGTACTCGAGCAGTCGCAAGCCTGGCTCAAAGGCGCATGGACGGTCCTGGCCGCCGCCTGCGCCTACATCTGGAAAGCCATTTACGCAAAGTGACGAACGCTAATTTCAACCTGAGCGGCTGCGAACCCAAGCCCGACGCGAAGCGCAAGCGCGGCGGCGCGCAGCCTCAAGAGAGGGCGCAGCCATCAATTAAAAAGGAGGAGCTATGTTTGAATTTGTTTCCGAACATCAATTCTGGGCCGCAGTGGTGATCTATTGGATCTTCTCGGCCGCCGTCTCGTCTATTATTAAGGCTTCGCCCTGGCGGGCTCGCGCTTCGCGGCCCGATCCTTGCACGGTCCGCAGTGCGGGGTATCTGTGGCTGTATCGTTTCCTGCACAGCGTCGCCGGCAATATGACAACGGCGTTTGCGGGCAAGATTCCCGGACTGAAGACGTTCCTGCTCGTCTTGATGATCCCGTGTCTGCTTGCTGTTTCCAGCTGTGTCGCCCGCTATACGGTACACCCGGGAGCGCTGGACAAAACGGATTCGGCCGCTTACGACGTCTTGCTCATCGCCCAATCGACGATCGATCAGGCGCGCATCCTATATCAAGCCGGCCAGCTTCCCGGCCCTGCCGCCGAAGCGCTGAATAGGCTCATCGCGGCCTACAACATTGCCCGCGAATCCTGGCGGATCTACCGCGGTGCGCCGTCGGCGATCTATTTGGATCAAGTCACAAGAAACGTATCCGACTTGGCCAGATCGCTTCGGGCATTCGAAAAGGAGGCGAAATGAATCTTCAACTCATGTTCGACATTGCAAAGCTCGCGCTGTCCATTGCGGACACTCACCTCGAAGGAAAGGATCACGATGCCAGCGTGGAAGCAAGGCTAGTGCAGATCATCCAAACTGGCGTTCGGGCATACCAGCAGCATACCGGAGAGCCCTTGGATCCTGCTCTGATCAACGTCGAGGAGCCGCTATAAACCCATGATGTTGTCGGAGCATTTCTCACTGGAAGAACTCACAGCATCGGAAGTGGCGGCGCGCGCCGGCATCGACAACACTCCTTCAGCCGAAGTGATGCGGAATCTCTTGCGATTGGCCGAAGGTCTGGAGCTGGTGCGCGCCGCGCTTGGGAATAATCCGATCCACGTGACGAGCGGCTACCGCTCGCCCCGGCTGAATCAAATGGTCGGAGGCTCAAAAAATTCCATGCACACGCTGGGCCTGGCGGCGGATATCCTCTGCCCGGTCTTCGGTACGCCTCTCGAGGTCTGCCGCGCGATCGCTACGTCCGGCATCCCGGCGGATCAAATCATTCACGAGTTCGGCCGCTGGTGCCACGTCGGGTTCGCGCCCGACGGGCACGCCGCCCGCAACGAATTGCTCACTATCGCGAATGTCGCCACCGGCTACGAGCTGGGTTTGCGCAATGTTTGAAACGAGTGGTGGACCGCATCAATCGGGCGACCCGCAGGTTTGAGCGGGAGGCGGTCGAGGCGGTCGATGCGGTTTTGCTGCGTCATGACGAAATCCCGCCGGAGCTGCTGCAGATTCTGCAGAAGTTGCTTCGAATTCTTGAGAATGCCCCCGAGATGTACGCGCGAGATTGGCGCCCGCTGTTCACGGGCTGCACATGGTCCGTCTGAACGGTGCCGCCCAGCTAGAAACCTTGAGGTTGAAGACTTGTTGTAAATGAGTCAACGAATTCTGAGGATTTCTGTGGACTCGGAGAGACCACCATGGACGTGATGCGCTTTGTTTTCTACTTTCCGATAGCGACGAGCTGGCACACTTGCCAGGAACCGTTTGCCATCACGCGTAATGTCGTATTGCCTCCGATTTCTACTACCTTCGAACAGATTGGCAGGAAGAACGACGGCACTGCCGAGGGTGAAAGACCAGGCAATCGTAAATGCCTGGCTTCGAACAACGCCGCCGCTAAACGGGCCCCCCAAAACAAGGCGCGCAATCTGCTGGATCGTCTTCGCGACTTCGAAATCGAAACCCTCCGCCCCATGAGCGGATTTGCTGGTCCCGTTCACTAATAACCAATGTGAAAATGACCTCCGCATGGCCAAGGTCCAACAGAAAATCTCCGGTTGTTTCCGTTCGTCGAAGGCGCTCCGATCTTCTGGTCCGCAGCTACTCGTATACCCGTAGAAAGCGCGACATCCAGCCTAACG
>QHWY01000191.1 GCA_003223875.1 Acidobacteriota bacterium
CACCAACGAACTAGGTGCCGCCACATTTACCGTGAACGTTCCGCTCTCCGGCGTTTATTCCATCTGGTGCCGGGTACTCTCGGCTGACAGCGGTCACGATTCATTTTACGTCTCCGTGGACGGCGGAGCCGAAGACGTCTTCGATACTGCTGAAGGTACTTGGACGAATGCCTGGCAGTGGACGGTCCTCAACGGGCGAGGAGGAACTAATTCGGCCAACCTGTTAGCAATCAACCCTCGGACATTTCTGTTAAGCGCGGGACCTCACAACATTACCTTCCGAGGGCGCGAGGCTGGCACCGGGTTCGATCAAATGCTCCTCACGAACGATCGCAATTTCGTTCCGAACGCCATTTATTCGAGCGCCGCACCGCCCTTCAGGATCTCCTCAATCGCATTTGATCCGGCCGGCTTTGTCACCCTCACCTGGCCAACCCAGCCGGGCAAAACGTATCGAGTCGTCTATAAGACCAATCTCGCGAATTCAGCATGGATATCGCTAGGCAAGGACGTCACGGCCACCGGTACAATCACATCGCAGTCCGACTACCTTGTTGGGAACCGATTTTATGGCATCCTGCAAGTGCCTTGAATTAAGGGCTTCCTTGCGTGCTGCTCAGATTTGCGGCCGTCAGAATCCTACGCCTTCCAAACCCTGCCCGGTGCGGTCTTGACCCGTGCCATCGCGTTGCGAGTGTCAACGATGCAATGCGCCCACTCCGCTAATTCCTCGTAGTTCACAGTCGCGTGATTCGTCGCAACCAGCACGAGGTCAAATCCCTCGATGGTCGCACGGTTCCACGCCACTGACCGGGTTCCCGCCCAGTGAGGATGCTCACGGGTCAGCTTGATGACCGGCACGTAAGGATCGTAGTATGCTACCTGGGCGCCTTGCTGCTTCAGCATGTCCATCAAGACGTAACTGGGTGACTCGCGGTCATCATCCACATTCGGCTTATACGCCAGCCCGATCACCAGGATCCGACTGCCGTTCACTGCCTTGCTACCTGCATTCAACGCCTCGGCCACGCGATGCGCGGCGTATTGGGGCATGGCTGTGTTGACCTCACCGGCCAGTTCGATGAACCGCGTGTGCTGTCCGTACTCCCGCGCCTTCCACGTGAGATAAAACGGATCGATCGGGATGCAATGCCCTCCAAGACCCGGACCGGGATAGAACGCCATGAAACCAAAGGGTTTGGTTCTGGCAGCCTCGATCACCTCCCAAACATCGATCCCCATCGCGGTATAGACCATTTTGAGTTCGTTGACCAGGGCTATGTTGACGCTGCGAAACGTATTTTCAAGCAACTTGGTCGCCTCCGCCACGCGACAGGAAGAGACAGGAACTACAGTTTTGATCGCCATCGAGTAGAGCGCCTTGGCTCGTTCCAAACACGCCGGAGTATAACCTCCCACCACTTTCGGTATCGCCGCCACCTTGCTGTCCGGATTGCCTGGATCCTCCCGCTCCGGCGAGAACGCCAGATGAAAATCCACACCGGCCTTGAGACCGGACCCAGCCTCCAGTACTCCACACAGGTCTTCGTCGGTCGTCCCCGGATAGGTAGTGGACTCCAATACCACCAAGATGCCCCTTATGAGATGCGGCGCGATCGCTTTGCCCGTCTCGATGATAAACGTAATGTCTGGTTCCCGGTTCTTATTCAGCGGCGTGGGCACACAAATGATCACAGCTTCGACCTCTTTGATCCGGCTGAAGTCGTTCGAAGCGGAAAATCTCTTTGCCTCGACCGCCGCCATGACCGCTTCCGACGAGATATGTTTGATGTAACTTCGTCCTTGGTTCAACGATTCCACCTTGGTGCGATCAATGTCCAATCCCAGCACCCTTACTCCTGAACGAGCAAATTGAAGTGACAAAGGCAGACCCACATAGCCCAACCCGACAACCGCTGCACTAATTGGTTTTTTATCCATAATTAAAACAACTGCAAATTCACCGTTTAACCTCTAACTCTCCGAGGTTTCTTCGCTTTAGACGCCTCCCTCGAGGATCGAAGAAACCTTCCTTCAGGCCATCGCTTCTTCAATGATTTCGTGGCCGCCGGGCCGGCCGGCTCATAGAGCCGCTCGAACGCCCACTCCGACTGGTGGCGCAAAGGCTTTTCGGCTCCTGGAAAGATTTCTTTCTGAACAAACCAGTGGCGAATGCTCGGCTATCAGGTAATCAAGGAAGGGGGGCGAGCCTCAGGACGGCGCGGGTGTGGTCCTGGTCATGCGCACATCGAAACCCCAACCCCCGGACATGCCGCGCGCCCGGTTCGCGGCCAACAAATCTTTGGCTGTTTCCTTAATGATTGCTTCGCAGTGGACGACCTCCCGTTGGCGTTGCTTCAGGCACTCATCAGCGATGGCCTTCAGGTCATCGATATCGTAGAGGTAGATGTTCTTCAGACGAGCGACTGCCGGCTCGATGTCCCGCGGCACGGCAATATCAACCAGCAACAACGGACGATTCCTGCGGAGTTTTATGATCGGCGCCAGTCTGGTGCGGTCCAGAATGTAGTGGGGCGCGGCAGTGCTGCTAATGACGATATCGATACTCTCAAATTCCTTCGCCCATTCGTCAAAATGGATGGCACGTCCATCGAGCTCTCGAGCCAGCGCTTCGGCCCGCTCGTAAGACCGGTTGGAAACGATGATGCTGTGTGCGCCACGGCTGAGCAACGCTCGAGCGGTCTTTTCGCTCGTATCTCCTGCGCCGATGACCATGATGTGCCGGCCTTTGAGTGTGCCGAAAATCCTCTCTGCGAGTTCCACGGCCACCGAACCGACCGACACGCTGCCGCGCTGGATTTTGGTTTCAGTGCGAATCTTCTTGGCGACGTTGAACGCCTTTTGAAACGCCCTGTTCAACTCGTTGCCGGTGTGTTTGTGCTGCAGCGCGAGGTCGTAGGCTTTCTTGAGTTGCCCGAGAATTTCTGTTTCCCCAAGCACCATCGAGTCCAGACCACAGGCGACCCTGAACAAATGCTCGATGCTATCCGGTTCACCCAGGGTGTAAATCTTCCCATTGAGCGGCTCCCGATAAGCGCAGGATTCCGTTAAAAAATGACGCAAGACCGCGAATGCAGCATGGTCCGCCTCGTCCGTGGCAACATAGAGCTCAACCCGGTTGCAGGTCGAGAGAATGACCGCTTCGCTAATCGCCTTGTTCGATCTCAGTTGCTGCAAGACATCCGGAATTTTCGCTTCGGCGAAAGCGAACCGTTCCCGCACCTCGACGGGCGACGTGTGGTGACTAAGTCCAATGACGACGGTGGGCATTGTTATGAGCCGCGGAGCGTCGAACGCGGCAGGAGGTTCGCAGCAGGATTGAGATTGGCCAGCAGGATTTCCGCGAGATCAACGCAGGTCCCTGAGGCGCCTTGGCTTTGCCTCTTTTGAAGAACAGAACTTCCTTGTAGGGACGCACCTCGCCAAAGAACGTTACTCGACATACTTAATTAAACAGTTTAGCAGTCCGCGTTCCGCCTGCTAGACCGTCGCTTATGCTTTGTCATCTTATTGCAACACAACAAGCTCCGCACCAATCATCTCCCGGCGACGGTAGCTTAATCGTATAACCGCATTGGAACTGCAATGCCTTTGCAGAAGCTAAAGATGCTTTCGAGAACGGGAAAATGAATCCTGAAACGGACTGGATCCAGCAATGAGTAAACATGAATATCCCCTTAACGAAATGACCAGCGTTGGAAAATGCTATCGCCCGCTCGACCGAAGCCATCTGGGCTTCAGAAATCCGAGTCGCCCGGTCCATTGAAAGAGCCGGTACAACCGCCATCGGAGCAAGGCCGTCTGCATTGTCTGGCGAACGCGCGACCCGTGGAAATCCACTAACCCGAGGTCGGCCAGCAGGGCATAAACCTGATGGTCTTCCGCGCCGGGCCGTCCGACTGCCGCTCCGCGAAAGATCGGTTTATCCCGTTGCGTGATGGCGCTGACCTCAAAAAGGTATGCCTTTGGATTTACACTGGGAATGCCGGCGTAGTCGACGTAAGGGCCATCCCGCACCCGTACCCCGGGGCGAATCACGCCCTCAAGCACGATCTCGGAATTCGCGGGCACGTCCAAAGCGATGGTCCGGCAATTCACCATCTCGACCGCTTGTCCCATCAATCCGCCGGCCACGGCCAACTCGTCGATCCCGTATGGAAACGCGGCCCCTGCAGCCATGACGATCGGCTCCGCAACGCCAATGGCGACCGCCATTTCCAACGGCCGCTGCGCCTGCTCAGCTTTCTGCATTTGGAGGGCAAGGTGGCTTCTGGGTGAAACACTGACCGTTGTCTGGTTGGCTCCGATGACCTGCATCCGGTAAACGCCGGCATTGCGCTCTCCGGTCTCGGGGTCCTTTGTGAGATTCGCGTGCCACGTACCGATATATCGCCCGCCATCGGTTTCGTTCCACCAGGGAGCCGGAAGACTGTGGAGATCGACCTCACGGCCGACCGTGATCCTCTCCGCAACGGGCCCGGACGCCACCATGACTGGAGTCCGAGGCTGCTGCATCCGCTCGCGCAAGGTGCGGATGACGACGGCGCGGGGCGTGTCCTGGGCCATTCCCAACGCCAGCGCGACGAAAGGGATACGCAGCAGGCCGCCGGTGAAAACCTGGTGGTTCGGGTACCCCTTGATGTTCTGGAAAAGCAACGGCCTATTTGTACCACTTGAAATCCGGCCGATTTCATACCGCCAATCCACCGAATCGTTGACACGGACGAGGAATCCGGCCTGGTCGAGAGAGCGGATGAAGTCGCGAAGGTCCACTGTGATTCTGTGCTTGAGTTGGCAGCCGATCCCATGACACCCGCTAATCCCACTGGTGGCTACGAAGCTCGACCGTCGTCATCGCCATCATAAACCACAGTTCGACGCAGCTAATACTCGAATTCAATCCTCAGTTTTCTCTTGTATCCATCGATACACGCGATCCATTGCTGCTCCTGAAGTTCGTAGGGGTCGATGTGGTGCATTCCGTGCATGTTCCACCCGCTCTTCCCTGGCGAAAGCACAGGTTTTTGTGAAAAAGAATGCTCCTGATAATCCATTTTCGAAAGAGTAACGATTTCGAACGCGTTCAGCGCACGTCCGTACGTAGGAAAGCAGTCTTGCGCGTAACGTATCACCGTTTCACCCAAAACGAGCATTCTTCCACCGGGCCGCGCTATGCGTGGGTCCCCCCTGACAATCGGACTTTTGGGATGTTCGGTCCATGGCCCTGTCAATTCATCCGCAAAAAACAGTCGTAAGCCGTCGTGTAATTTTGGTTGTGCTCCAGCAAAAAGCCACCATGTGTCACGGCGTCGGAACAATGCGTGATCAGCGAGCGGTTCCTCGACAAGTGGTTTAATGTATTCCCACGAATGAGGAAAATCTCGCGCGCGATAGAGTGCGATGCGATTTGCCGCAGCGCTCTCGGGGACAAGAAAAAACTCTTCGCCGCATTTGAATACAAAGGGATAGGAGAGATGGAACGGCTCGCGGAGAACAATCCGATCGTATTTCCAATTGCAACAATCACGGCTCGTTGCGAGACCAATCTCGCCACGACCCACGGCGGAGTTCATTACCTCAAAGAACATGTACCATGTTGGACCGTCTTTGATCCAAAATGGGTCCGCGACGAACTCCGCCCTTACATCCGTTACGTGACCGGCGGTCAGGACGGGATTGAGAATGTCTGGAGACTGAAAAAAATTCCAAGCCGAGGTTCCCTTATAGATACCGATAGACCAATCATTCGTTGCCGAAACCGACATAAAACGACGCCCTGTAAGGCAATTCGTTGCAACAGACGCCGCTACGGATACTGCTCGCAATGCGGCACCGATAAGCCGTCCTTTTGCCGTCACAACTTATTTCTGCTCCGAAACCTCTCCACGAGTTACTTATACTCGCGCTCGATTTGCCCGATGCCTTTACCTTCGTATTTTTTACATCAACAAAAGGAGGCAGCGGCGGGACGATAATCCGGGCCTTCTTGCCTCCCATCGGCTCAAGCAATCCTGAGGCGTTCAGCGCGAAAACGACACTCAAGAATGAGTAGACACCTCCAAATCAGTCCTTACCTCATTCTCCACCTTCGCCTTTAGAACCGCCTCTGCACACGACCTCTGCAGGCGCTCTGCTAAGGGAACGTACAAATCCGAGTTAGGTTCTGGCCTTTCCCAGTTAATCAAGGCGCGAGCATTGGTATCAGAACAATGGCGGACCAGCTGATATAACCCATCGAACCGTCTGTCACGGTCCACTCCTTCTTTCAGTAATACGACTGGCGTCCCAAGTGCCAAACATGGCATCGCACAGTGCAACTTACCTGTTACAACCAGCTTGGCTCTGGAATAGAGAGCCAGAAGGTCCCTCGCTCTCTGCAATTTGGCCTTATGCCATGCCTCGAAATAGTGCTCTCTCAATTTCGACAGAACTCTCCTTTTGGGATCTTTGCCTTCGACTTCTTTCATCAGTCTGAATAGCATCCGCGCCACTCGAAACCCAATTAGTCCTTGATAAGGACGCTCTAATTGGTGAGTTACATAGATCGCCTTATGCCTCACAGACGAAGGCACCAGACGGGAAAGCATATTCTCGTCAACATCGACGATATAAACGTCATCGCTTCTTTCAGAGAACCTGTTTTTCAGAGTCAACGTTAAACATCCGGAGAAGTACGCACTCACACCGGCCCTTTCAAACTCCCGCAGAGTGTCCATGCTTCGGCATCCGATTGGACGAATGCTCTGATAAAACTCAACCAGATCTTCTCGAATCAAGTGCCCGGATTGGTAGGCATAGAATGAAATGAGCAATGGCTTCAGATTTTCGGGCGGCGGCCATCCCTCACGCGGGCGGAATTTGAACCATCCATTACAGATGAGAAATACCTTTCCGAGTTCACGGTACCGTTCAAGGAGATCCCGATCCAGCCAATGGTCAACTTGAGGGAGATACTGCAAAGCTGCCAGCGTCTGGACTTCGTCACCAACGTTGCGAGATAATCCGTAGGAAAGTGCTCCAAACTTCACGATTTGCTCCTTCCTTCCATGCTAAAAGCCTCGGTCCCGAAGCACGCCCTGTACGTCTTCGTGGACCGGCCCACTATTTCCTTGTGTTTGTTGTCCACGCTCAGGATGCGCAACCAACGGCCCCGTCTGCAAAAACCGCAATTACCGCTATCTTTGAGGGAAAGATGGGAAATCTCACGCTGAATCTCAGTTCTTCTGACTTAGCATTCGATACAACTGTTCGTGTTTTCGCGTGAACTGTTCCGGGTGAAATTCATTCAACGCCCGTTCTCTCCCGGCTTTTCCCATCGCATTTCTTTTCGCTGGATCCGTGAGTAAATCAATGATCGCATCAGCCAGTTGAGCAGGTTGTCGGGGAGTCACCAGGATTCCAGTTGTGCCTTCAATCACTGCCTCAGGGATTCCTCCCACCCGGGTGGCCACGACCGGCAGTCCCATAACCATCGCTTCAATGATCGAGATCGGTACGCCTTCGCTACGTGAAGGCAGAACAAACAGGTCCATTCTCTGGAGTTCTTCAAAAACCTTCTCACTGTGGCCCGCAAACTTTACCGCGCGGGTGATATTCAATCGAGAAGTGAGATCCTGGAGAGCTGCTTCGAGCGGCCCGCTACCTACAATCCGTAGCTGAAGTCTTGGGAATTGTTCCAGTATTGATGGCATGGCAAAGAGTAAGTCCTCATGCCGCTTCTCCTCGCTCAGGCGGGCAACAATTCCGATCACGAATCTGCCATCAGACGGAGGGCGCAAGTTCTGCCTTGTCTCCAACTTGGCGTATTTTGCGTAATTGAATGGCGGATAGATGACCGTTGTCTTCGGTGAAGGTCCCTTGCCCACCCAGCCCTCGCGCACGTTATTGGACACATATACCGCGGCATCGGCCAAATGACCGAGTAGGGCGTCGAGTGGATACAATAAATGGTCCCGGAAGCGCCTCAATCTCGTGGGAGCCTGGTCTCGTTGGGTGAGTTCGGTTTTAATCAGCACCGGAACGCCGGAGAAGCGCGCGGCGATCGTTCCAATTGTGTTGGCATAAAGGCAGTAGGTCTGAAACACACGCGGTCGTTCGCGTCGAAGCAGTTTCACCAAACGAATCACATTCAAAGGACTTTTTTGTGAAGGGGCTTTGAGGTTGTGAATCGTTACGCCAAGTTTGTCGAATTCGTTCTTTAGCTTGAGTCTAGTGTAACCCAGC
>QHWY01000193.1 GCA_003223875.1 Acidobacteriota bacterium
ACGCCTGACGGCGACGACAATGCCGCTCTATGTGACGGATACTCATCCGTTGGTGTGGTATTCCACAGAAACATACGGAAAATTATCTCGCCGCGCTATCCGAATTTTCCAGAAAGCCAGCCGGGCTGAAGTTCTAATTTACGTCCCGGCAATGGCGCTCTGGGAGGCGGGTCTGCTCGTAAGAATAGGGCGCTTCCGCCCAAGAGATTCGTTCACACACTGGATGCATGCTCTATTGGCACAACCGGGCTTCGCTCTGGCGCCTGTTGACGCCGATGTCATCGGAAGCATTATCGGGACGAACTTCAGTGCCGATCCTTTCGATCTCGGAATCGTAGCCACCGCATATCAAAAGC
>QHWY01000192.1 GCA_003223875.1 Acidobacteriota bacterium
ACAAGCTTCCTGATCACCAGATAAAGCGCCGCACAGATTCCCAAATCGAGCAACAGTCCGGCATCAACCTGGAACATGTCATGCGCGAATACATTCGGCAGATGCGCAGCAAGAAGAAAGTAAGCCAGGTTTCCTAGTAATACCGCCAGCAGCATTTTCATCCAATTTCGTATGGTCACGGAAAACAGCGCACACGCCGTAGCTTCAGATAAGGCTCCACGTAAATGTAGGGCCAACAATAACAACTTCGCAAGAGTTGGACCTTCCAACTTGACGCGCAAAATGTCCCCATGTAGATTGAGTTGTAGACTGAAACCGGAGGCTTGAGACATGTTGAAGAAATTTCCCCGCCAAGAAGCTTGGACTCCGGAACGAATCCGGCACCTCCGAGGGAAGCGAACACAGGA
>QHWY01000194.1 GCA_003223875.1 Acidobacteriota bacterium
TGGTTCCCTCAACTGCCAGTAACGGCAGGGGAACCACCCCGCCTGCTCGGACTTTGTCCTCGCAGGCTCCCCTCCTAACTTAGGAGGGGAGTTGCGTGTCATCAATTCATTCACAGCTGTAACGAAAGTGTAGCAGTAAGTCCTTTAGATCCGTTGCGAACTTTCATTGTTCACTTTGAGCCGCGGCTCATGCGAGTCTTCATAGACCGCCGCTTCAGATGAAACGGAGTCACCACCGTCCGGTGTCCAAAGGTTTTCCGTAATCTCCCTCTTGGAGTATCAACGCATCGGGAGGAACCCCCGTGTAGGAAGAAAGAAGCCATCGAAGACCCCCGCGCGCGGTAATGGAACGCGCCCGATCGATCTCGAAGATATATTGGTCCGACTCCAGACGGGCAGCGGCGCGCTACTTGCATCGACCGCCAATTCTTCTTGACGAAACCCTCCCGAAGCACGATTCAATGTCAGTCTGAAGCATGCGATTTCTTCTTTGGCTATATTTGCTGTCTCAGGCTCAGATCAATCTCGTGATCAGCGGAATCGTTCAGGACCAGTCGGGGGCCGCCTTTCTTGGTGCCGAAGTCGACCTGCTGCAGGGCGGCACGGAACTGCGCACAACAACAACCGATGCCTCGGGCGCTTTTCGCTTCGACAGACTTCAACCTGGAAGTTACGAAGTTCGTACGCATAAAGAGGGTTTCAAGAGCGATAGCACCAAAGTTACGGTCGGCACGCGATCGCCGGGCCGGCTGCGAATCGTTCTCTCTATAGAAACGCTCAATCAGCAAATCACCGTTAATGAAAATTCCGCCGCTATCACTACAGATCCAAGCGAAAACCGTGACGCGGCCGCCCTGGACCGGCAGGCTCTGGATGATCTGCCCATATTCGACCAGGACGTGGTTGCCACCATGTCTCGTTTTCTGGACACCGGCGCTCTGGGTACGAATGGCGTTACCCTGATCGTCAATGGCATCCAGATGGACAGCCCGATTTCGGCTGCGGCCATCCAGACGGTGACCATCAACCAGAATCCTTACTCCGCCGAATACAATCGTCCCGGACGAGGCCGGATCGAGATCACGACGAAACCCGGCTCACCCGAATATCACGGAACGTTTAATTTCCTCTTTCGCGATGCGCGCCTCAATGCTCGCGATGCGTTTGCTACTGTTAAGCCGCCGGAGCAGCGGCGCAGTTTCGAAGGCAGCCTGCTGGGACCGCTCGGCAACGGGAAGACAACATCCTTCGTGTTCACAGGAACTCGTCAAGAAGAAGACAGCCAGGCCATCGTGTTCGCTCTAGGACCGCGCGGCTCGGTGCATGAAAACGTACCCGCTCCCCAGCGAAACACAGACTTCTCCATCGAGGTGAACCGGCAACACAGCGACAAGACGACTTATTCGGTGCGATTTCATTACCGTAATCTGAATATCCGCAACCAGGGGGTCGGAGGTGTCAACCTGCCGGAAGTCGGGGCGAATTTTCGCGATCGTGAAGACCAGCTCTTTTATACGCAGAAAACGGCGTTTTCCACTACCGTCGTAAATCAGTTTCGTCTTCTCGTCGCAAGACAACACACTCCAACAACGAGCGTGACGCCAGGAACGAAAATCATTGTGCTCGATGCTTTCACGGGCGGCGGAGCGCAGGGCGACCGGCTTCAGACGGAAAATCATTTGATCTTCGATGACATCGTCTCCTGGACACATGGCAAACATACGTTCAAGAGCGGCTTCAACATTCCCGATTTAAGCCGGCGCGGCCTGGACGACAATACGAATTCCGCCGGTACTTTCTCCTTCTCCTCCCTCGACGATTATGTGCAAGGACGGCCATTCGCCTTCCTTCGACAGCGCGGCGACGGACGGGTTATATTTTGGGAAAAGCTTTTTGGCGGGTTCTTCCAGGACGAGTATCAGCTGCGGAGAAACCTTCTTCTGACCACCGGATTGAGATTCGACTGGCAAAACTATATTCATGACACAAACAACTTCGGCCCCAGGGTTGCGTTTGCTTACGCTCCGGGAGGATCACGCAAAACAGTTATCCGAGGTGGTGCCGGCATCTTCTATGACCGCACTGGGGCTGTGCCCATTTTCGATCTGCTGCGGTTCGATGGCGAACACCTTCAGCGTTTCGTCATCACGAATCCGAACTACCCGAATGTCTTTGCAAATAGCGTCGCAGAATCGCAACCCACGAGTGTCGTTAGGCTCGATCCGCATGTCCGGATGCCATACATGTTTCAAAACAGTGTTTCTATCGACCAGCAGTTAAAGCCTGGCGCAACTCTGAGCGTGGGCTACTTTCGGACTTCCGGAATTCTGTTTCGCTCGAGAGACATCAACGCGCCGCTTGCGCCGATGTATTTGATGCGTCCCGATCCTTCACTTGCCGTTCTACGGCAGATCGAGTCCTCTGGCCGGCAGGTCATCGACTCGTTGGAGATCTCGTTTCGCGGCAACGCCACGAAAAATTTTACGGGAATCGCGCAGTACACGCTCGGTCGCGCCTTAAACGACTCCAGCGGCATTGCTTCATTTCCCGCAGACGCCTACGATCTGTCGGGGGAGTGGTCCAGAGCGGAATTCGATCAACGCCACCGCCTTAATCTCCTCGGCACGTTCAAAGCGGGCCGGCTGTTCGTTCTCGGCATGGCGCTCCAGGCAGAATCCGGACGTCCCTACAGCCTGACCACTGGCCGGGACGACAATCACGATAGTCTGGCGATCGATCGTCCGCCCGGTGTTCATCGAAACAGCCTGGAAGGACCCGGTTTGATAGGTCTCGACCTCCGCTGGTCGAAAGACTTCTTTCTCGCCTCGTCCAAAAAAGAAAAGAGTCCGAAGATCACTGCGGGCGTTGATGCCTTCAACGTTATCAATCACGTGAACTACTCGGCCTACATCGGCAATCAGAGCTCGCCATTTTTCGGCCGTGCGACTTCGTCGCGGCCCGCGCGGCGGCTGCAGCTTTCAATACGGTTTGCATTCTGAGTTAGAATCCCCAGTAAACTGCGAGGCTAAAAATGAAAACACGACTCGGCCGGAGACGTTTCCTCGGAATCGTGCTATCGCTGGCGATCTCGATTCTGGTTTGTGCGCCGGTTTATGCACAATGGGTAAAGGTTCCTGCCCGCGGAATCCCGCGCGGCCCCGATGGCAAGCCGAATCTATCGGCGCCGGCGCCGCGATTGTCTGACGGTCACCCGGACCTCTCCGGAGTGTGGGAACCCAACGGCAACAGGTACGCGGTCAACATTGCCAGGGACCTTAAACCTGAAGATGTTCCCTTCCAGCCTTGGGCCAGGGCGCTCGCCGCCGAACGAGCGGATGGATCGCGGTCGGGAGAGGACCCAACCGCGAACTGCCTGCCGCCGGGAGTGCCGCACATCATTGCATCACCTCCGCCATGGAGGCTGGTTCAGACGCCGGAGTATATTGTCATCGTTCACGAACTCATGACGACCTGGCGCCAAATTTTTCTTGATGGCCGTGAGCTGGCCGAGGACTTCACTCCTAGCTGGATGGGTTATTCGACCGGCAAGTGGGAGGGCGACACGTTGGTCGTCGATACCAAAGGGTTCAATGGAAAAACGTGGCTGGATCAGTTGGGCAAACCCACCACGGATTCCCTTCATGTGGTCGAGCGTTTTCGCAGGAAGGATTTCGGGCACTTGGACATCCAGATTACGATCGATGACCCGAAAGCTTATACCAAGCCCTGGACGGTCACCGAAGAAGTGCATCTCTTACCGAATACGGAATTACTCGAGTTCATCTGCAACGAGAATAACCTCGACGTGAAACACCTACCCGGCGCTCCAGCCAGGTAAATATGGTGTAAGGCAGGACGCATGACGAACGTTTTCTTATCCATAATCGTCGCTTTTCTGGCATGGGCGCTTCGCGCAGAAAGCCAGGCAAGAACAGACGCGCCGTCGGTTGCCGCAAAACCCGGCGAGTGGCGATATTTGAACAGCGATCCGCTGTCGACGCGTTACTCACCACTGGACCAGATCAATAAGGACAATTTCAAGGATCTGAAGATCGCCTGGCGCTGGAAACCCGGGATTGCGCCAGCGCCGCCCTCTCTTGGCGGAACCGCGCAGGGCAACGGAGATCCGGTGCTTGCCATGTATAAAAGCGAAGCGACTCCCATCATGGTCGGCGGCGTGTTGTACGAGTCCGCCGGCGGCCAACGCGTTGTTGCCGCCATCGATGCCGCGACGGGTAAGCAACTGTGGATGTGGGAGGGAATGGACGAAGGCGGCCGCGACCGCAAGGCACCGAGGAGAAATGCAGGACGCGGCGTCGCCTATTGGACGGACGGCAGGGAAGAACGAATTTTCGTTATCACCACCGGCTTCTATCTCGTCGCATTGGACGCGAAGACCGGTGTGCCGGTGAAATCGTTCGGTATGGGCGGCGCCGTCGATCTCATGAAGGAACTGCACGTCGACTTCGACCATGTCTCGCGCATCGGCAACAGCTCGCCGCCCATGGTGTATCGCAACACCGTCATCATACCGCCTGCGCTCGAAGAGGGGTTCACGCCCGACTCGATGCGCAATACGCCCGGATATGCGATGGCGTTCGATGCCCGCACGGGTAAACAAAAATGGGCGTTTCATACCGTCCCAAAGGATGGAGAGTTCGGCGCGGATACGTGGGAGGCGAAATCCAACGAGTATACGGGCAACACGGGTGTCTGGGCACCGATCTCCATCGATCCTCAGTTGGGACGTGCCTACTTGCCGGTGGAAACGCCCACGGATGATTATTATGGCGGTCATCGTCTGGGCAGCAATTTGTTTGCTAATTCGATCGTTTGCGTGGATCTTGAAACCGGCAAACGCATCTGGCATTACCAGATCACGCACCACGATATCTGGAATTACGACCTCCCTTCCGCTCCGGCCCTCGTGAACATGACGATCCAGGGCAAGCCGGTCAAAGCGCTGGTCGAGCTCACCAAGCAAGGCTACGCCTATGTGCTCGATCGCGTGACGGGAAAGCCGGTCTGGCCGATCGAAGAGCGTCCGGTTCCGGCAAGCGATGTGCCCGGGGAACATGCGTGGCCGACACAGCCCCATCCGACGAAGCCCGCCGCCTACGAAGCCCAGGGCTACTCTGAAAATGACCTGATCGACTTCACACCTGAGCTTCGGGCCGAGGCTATCAGGATTGCCCGGCAATATCGATTAGGTCCCCTCTTCATACCGCCCTCCGAGATCAAGGAGGGCGGTACCAAAGGCTCCTGGTACAACCCCGGCGGCACGGGAGGGTCGCTCTGGCAGAGCGGCGGCTTCGACCCTGAAACCAGCTACTTCTACATTCCTTCCAAAATCGGTCCTGGCGTCATCACCGTTCTCCACGATCCGAAGTCGGACTTGAGGTTCTCGCGCGGACCAGGCGGCGTCGATCTGTCGGTCCAAGGCCTGCCGATTCTGAAGCCGCCCTATAGCCGGATCACCGCGCTTGATCTCAACACAGGTGAGTTCGCCTGGGTCGTGCCGCTCGGAACTACGCCTGCCCGCATCGCTCAGAATCCGGCGCTCAAAGGCATCAACCTGCCGAACACCGGCGGCATCAATTTGCAGGCGACACTTCTCGTCACGAAAACCTTGCTCATCGCCGGCGAAGGATGGGGAGGGGCTCCGATTGTACGCGCCTATGACAAAAAGACCGGGGCCGTTCTGGGCGAACTGAAGATTCCCGGCATGATGGGGAGCATGCCGATGACTTACATGGTGAACGGTAAACAGTACATTGCCTTCACCGTCGGTACACCGACGGAGCCGGCCGAAGTCGTCGCGCTAGCATTAGAAAAGTAGACCGTGGTTACGCGCTCCTGAATGAGCACGGCCCTCAACACAACACTGCCGACCGCATGCAGAGCGTCTCATTCTATGTACACGGCGGGGTTTTTCCTGATAAGGAAAAGCTCATTCCTCATTTGGGTTTGGTTTCCCCTAATGAGGAATGACCAATTCCGAATTTGGGGCGGGCTTCCCCCGATGAGGAATAGCTCATCCCTCATCAGGGTTTGGCTTCCCCTAATGCGGAATGACCGATTCCGAATTTGGGGCGGGCTTCTCCCGATGAGGAATAGCTCACTCCTCATCAGGGTTTGGCTTCCCCTAATGCGGAATAGCCAATTCCTCATTGGGGTTTGACTTCCGTAGTCCGCAAAAATCCCGTCGATCAACGGATCCTGGCAATACTAGCGCGTGGGGCTCGCTACGTCAGGCAGAACCTTCCTGGCGAAAATGGTGATTCAAAGCGCAACTTCTTACAGATATTATTCGCCGACAATGTATTTTTCCGCCCTATTGCGCCTCTTTAGAGATAGAAGGGTCTTCTTTTCAGTCCTGATGAATTGCAAAGCGCTGACCAACTGCGATGGTCACTTCTTCTTTTTCGGAGGATATTCCGAAAAGAGCTTCTTGACGTCCTCCGGCAGCTTTTCGGAAATCTTCGCCGCGGTGCTCTCATCGTCGCGGTAGACCCCGCGCCAGACAAGCGAACGCGAGCCACCGTCCCTGAGGTCGATCACGAGAGTGCCCTCCGTAAAGCGAACGGTTCTCCGGCGAGTACCCAATCCACGAGGCCCAACGGGGAACGCTTGCACTTTGCGTCCTCCGGTGGCGCCGAGCCTATAGGTCACGAAGAGATCCGGGCGATTGTCTGTCTCCTCGAGGTGTTTCGACTTGAGTTGGGAACGCACGGCTTCCTCGATCTTTTTTCGAACGAGCGTGCTGTTCAATTCCGGCTGCTTGCTCGTGATCTGACCCTCGCGAATGGTAAAGGTTTTGAATTTCGAAAAGTCAACCTGATTATCGAATTCGATATCGTGATTGTCCGCAAGAAGCGGGATCGAGAAGTACAACAGAACGACGATCAGGTTCAGAACTTTCATATATGCGGGTTGGTGTCGCTGAATGCGCGACCTTTTCCGTTACGCGCTCAGGAACGCCTGCAACGCGGCCAGCGTCTGTTCGGGCGCTTCCTCGGGGAGGAAATGCCGCCCAGGGAGACCCTTGCCGGTCACTTTCATTGCCGCGCGCGCCTGCCAGGTCGCGATGACGTCGAACATCCGTCCCGTGTTTCCGCTCTGCGCCCAGAGCGCCAGAACCGGACACGCAATCTTGCGGTCACGGTCCGCCGTGTCGTGCTCCAGATCGATGGAAGCGCCGGCGCGGTAATCCTCGCAAGTCGCGTGAATGGTGCCGGGATTTTTGAAGCCGCGCAGATATTCGGCATAGGCTTCCTGAGTGACGGCCTGCGGAATTAATCCGGCAAAGCGGCCGCGCAGGAAGAACTCGGCGCTATTGCCGATGAGCGTTTCCGGCAAGGGCGCGGGCTGAATCAAGAAGAACCAATGATAGTTCGAGGTGGCGAAGGCCTTGTCCACATGCTGGAACATGTCGTAAGTCGGCACGATGTCGAGAAAGCTGACCTTCGTGACCTTGTCCGCGTGATCGAGCGCGAGCCGGTGCGCCACGCGGCCGCCGCGGTCGTGGCCGACGACAGCGAATTTTTCGAAGCCCAACTGGTGCATCGCCTCCGCCATGTCCTGCGCCATGGCGCGCTTGGAATAATTCTCGTGCTTCTCGCCTCCGTCGGGCTTGCTGCTGTCGCCATAGCCGCGCAAATCGGCGGCAACAACGGAGAATTTTTCCGCGAGCTTGGGCGCAATCTTGTGCCA
>QHWY01000195.1 GCA_003223875.1 Acidobacteriota bacterium
CAACGTCGCGTTGGCAAACACGAGGATCGCCGCGCCCGCAACGCATGAGCGTAGCGATTTGAGCAGAGCGATGCAGAAAAACCGGTGCACAGTCTTATCTGGGTGGATTGGCGACGCTAGTAGATTTATGAGACCCGTCAACGTATTTCCCTCAGTTGAAACAATCCTTCACTGCTCGCGCTCAATGAGACAAGGCCCCGTAGCTTACTACCGATCCCCGACGCTGCAAGTGCTCGGCCCTTCGAATCCGCGAAGCACGTCTGCCGTGGCGCACCGGTTGCGACTCGGGCGTACGATCGCGATTACCTCATGTATTCTGGCAATGCCGATCGCTGGCACGGCGCTTGGCGGAATCCCAAACGACATTCCTCGGATCCGCTCTGTTCTTCACGCACAACAGCAAGCCTGGAACCGCGGCGACATTGACGGATTCATGAACGGCTATACGCGCTCACCGTCGACTGTTTTTGTTTCGGAAGATGAAGTCAGACGCGGCTGGGAAACCGTGCGCGCGCGTTACCGGAAAAAATATTCCGATCGCGCAAAAATGGGGACGCTTACTTTTTCAGAGCTTGAGATCACTCTGCTATCGCCTGACGCCGCTGTGGTGCTCGGTTGCTGGAGCTTGAAACGCGCAAAGGACCAGCCGCGTGGACGCTTCACGCTGATTTTTAAACGCCTGCCAGACGCGCTAATCCAGGAAACGCTGTAGCCGCCTCTCTACAGGTTTGGAGTTCCGTGTTTACGCGGTCAATTTGCGAGCCGGTCCAGAACCGCCTGAAGGCGGGACTCCGAACAGCAACGCCCGCACAGTCACGGATACTGGCATTATCAGCCTAACGAGAGCTCGCTTTTTTCGGCAGTGGACAAAAGCGGTGGATAAAGAAGCGACTCGCCGACCCGAATTAATTAGCGGCTCTCGTATCATATGGCCGATGGCCATGCGTGCGCGGGAGTGTGTGATTTGGGCGTACCTACCCTTGTCTGAAGAGATTCGACAAAGAGGCCCACACGCACTAATGGCGAACAGCCAGTGTACAATGTCCAATGATTGCGCGCTAACGTTGAGTTTGCATTGAGAGCCTTCGATTCACGTTTTTACCCGCGAAAATTTGCGGATAAGAACGTAGAAGACCGGCGTGAGAAGGATGCCGAAAAGTGTCACTCCGAGCATCCCCGCGAAGACGGTTGTCCCGAGCGCCTGACGCATCTCGGCGCCGGCTCCGCCGCTGAGCATGAGTGGTACTACGCCAGCGATGAATGCAAAGGAGGTCATCAGGATCGCTCGCAGACGGAGCTTGCTCGCCTCGATCACGGCGGCGATCGCATCCTTGCCGGTATTCTGGATTTGCCTGGCGAATTCGACGATGAGGATAGCGTTCTTGCACGCGAGTCCCACGAGCACAACGAAACCGATCTGCGTGAATATATTATTATCCATGCCCCGCAACAGCACGCCGGCCAGAGCCGACAGAATGCACATGGGAACGATAAGGATGATGGCAAATGGCAGTGCCCAGCTTTCGTATTGCGCCGACAACGTGAGGAATACGAAAAGCACGCATAGCGGAAAAATAAATAAGGCCGTGTTCCCTGCCAGAATCTGCTGATAGGTCAGGTCGGTCCATTCGAAGCTCATGTTTTGCGGAAGGATCTTGCGGCAGAGATCCTGGATCACCGCGATCGCCTGGCCGGTGCTGGTGCCCGGCTTGGTCTCGCCGGACACATCCGCTGCCGTGTAAAGATTATAGCGGGTGATGGTGCCGGGACCGAGGCGCTCCTCGACCGAAGCCAGAGTTCCCAGAGGGACCATCTGGCCCCGCGTGTTCCGCGTCTTGAGTTTGAGGATATCAGCCTGGGTCACGCGGAACTTGCTGTCCGCCTGAGCGGTCACCTGAAACGAGCGACCGAGATAGGTAAAGTCGTTCACATAGGCCGAGCCGAGATAGATTTGAAGTGTGTCAAAAACATTGGTCAGCGGGACGTCCATGCTCTTGGCCTTCGCGCGATCCACGTCCACGAACATCTGCGGTTGGTCGGCGCGAAAGCTTGAATAGAGACCCACTAAAACTGGCTGCTGGTCGCCCGCGGCAGTGAGCTCCCGAGCGGCCGCCTCGAGTTGCTCATAATTTCCACCGCTGCGGTCCTGCACCATCAGGCGGAAACCGCCAGTACTGCCCACCCCCTGGATTGGCGGAGGGCCAAAAGCCAGGACAAGGGCCTCCGGAATTTCGTTGAACCTCGCGCGCAAGCTGCCAAGGATCTCAGTGGACGATTTGCGATGTCCAAAGTCGTCGAGAATCACGAAGATAGCGGCCATATTGGACTGAGTGCTTCCCGTCACGGCTGAATAGCCGTTGATGATGAGGCTGTTTTTGACGCCTGGGCTTTCCTTTAAAATACCGAGCACCTTTTTGGTGACGGTCTCGGTGCGTTCCAGCGACGCGGCATTCGGCAACTCGCAGTTCACAATGAGATAACCCTGGTCTTGCGCGGGAATGAAGCCCGACGGAACGCTTTTGAAGGCGGCGCCCGTCAGCGCCAACAGAGCGAGATAGACGACAGCACAGATCGCCAGCTTGCGGACGAGACTCCCGACCGCCTTGCCGTAACGGTTCGCTGTCCGATCAAAGACAGCGTTGAAGCCGCGGAAGAGCCAGCCGAGCGTCGCGTCGAGGACTTTGGTCAGCCAATCCCTTGACGCACCGTGACTGCGCAGGAGGAGCCCGCCAAGAGCGGGGCTCAGGGTCAGCGAATTGAACGCGGAAATGGCGGTCGAAACAGCAATCGTCAGCGCGAATTGCCGAAAAAATTGGCCGGTGATGCCGCTAATGAACGCTGTGGGAATGAAGACCGCGGCGAGCACAAGCGCCACCGCGATGACTGCGCCACCGACCTCGCTCATCGTCTGCCGCGCGGCATCCCGTGGCGACAGGCCGCGGCTTAGCTTAAGCTCGATGGCCTCCACGACCACGATGGCATCGTCCACCACGATACCGATGGCAAGCACAAGCCCGAAGAGCGAGATCGTATTGAGGGAAAATCCAAACAGCGCCATGGCAGCAAAGGTGCCGATGAGCGAGACAAGCACAGCGGCGAGCGGGATGATCGTCGCGCGCCAACTTTGGAGGAAAAGGAGCACGACCAGCGTTACCAGAAAAACCGCTTCGAGGAGCGTGCGCCCTACGGCGTGGATCGACTCCTCGACGAAGATTGTCGTGTCATAGACGATTTTGTAATCCACACCCGGTGGGAAGGTCTTCTTTAATTCCTCCATCGTCTTGCGAACGGCTTTCGCGGTCGCGATGGCGTTGCTACCGGGGAGTTGGTAAATACCAATCGACGCGGAGGGGCGGCCGTCCAGCGTGCTGGTAAGCGCATAGCTCTTGGCGCCAACTTCGACTCCGCCGATATCGCGCAGCCTCACGATCTCGCCGCCCGCCCCGCGCTTGACGACGATGGCGGCGAACTCTGCGGGATCGATCAGCCGCCCCTGCGCATTAACGACATATTGAAATTCCGTTCCTGTCGGCGTCGGCGGCTGGCCGACGATGCCCGCCGCGACCTGCTTGTTTTGTTCCTGGATCGCCTGCACTACATCCGTGCCCGTGAGCCTGAGAGAAGCGAGCCTGTTGGGGTCCAGCCATACGCGCATCGAATATTCGTAGCCGAAAAGGCTTGTGCTCCCGACGCCATTGACGCGCGCAATGCGATCTTTGACCTGTAGCAGGGCGTAATTTCCGAGATAAAGTTCGTCGCGGCTGTTATCCGGTGAGATGAGGTTCACAAACAGGATCATCGATGGCGACTGTTTGTTCACCGTGACGCCTGTGCGTCGCACCTCTTCGGGCAGCACTGGCAGCGCAAGGTTTACTCGGTTTTGCACGAGCACTTGGGCGGTATCGAGGTTCGTACCGAGCGCGAAAGTGATCGTGAGCGAATAGGAACCGTCGCTCGAGGATTGCGACGACATGTAGAGCATCCTCTCGACGCCATTGACCTGTTGCTCGATCGGCGCGCCGATTGCCTCCGCCACGGTTTGCGCGTTGGCCCCGGGATAACTTGCCGACACATTTACCGTGGGCGGCACGATGTCAGGATATTGTGACACCGGCAGCGTCATCAACGCGAAGCCACCAACAAGCGTGATGACGATCGAGAGCACCGTCGCGAAGATCGGCCGATCAATGAAAAAGTGGCTGATGTTCACTGCGCGGTTTTTCGTTCCGCCGCCTGCTCCTCAATCGCAACTGGTTTAGGATCGACTTTCTCACCGGGACGCACTTTCAGCAGACCGTCCACGACCACTCGTTCGCCGGCGGCCAGGCCCTTGCGGATCACCTGCATGCCGGCATTGAGTGTGCCGAGTTCCACGGGGCGGAAGGCTGCTATGTTGTCCTGGCCAATAACCACAACAAATTTCTCCCCCTGCGTGCTGGTCACCGAGCGCTGCGGCACAAGCACGGCCTGATAGGGAGCGCCAGCCGGGATGCGGAGGTTAACGAATAGCCCCGGTCCGAGTAGGCCGTTCTCGAAATCAAATACGCCGCGAATACGAATCGTGCCTGTCTCGGGATCCACTTTATTATCCAAAAAGTCGATGTAACCGGTGTGGGGAAAATCCTTCTCGTCCTGCAACGAAAGCTGAATCGGCAGCTTCACTTTGTCCTCGTCACCGGGACGAACTTTTTTGAAAGCGTAGTAATAACGAACATAGCGCAGCAGAGAACGCTCATCTACGTCCGCATAGGCATAGACCGGGTTCGTCGAGACGATGGTCGTCAGCGGTTTTTCAATCTGAGGAGAAACCAGGTTGCCCACGGTGATATTGGCGAGACTCGCGTGGCCATCGATCGGCGAAGTGATCCTGCAAAATTCCAGGTTAAGTTTGGCACTTTCCAGCGCGGCGCGAGCCGTCAGAAGCGCGCCTTGGGCCTTTAGGAAGGAAGCGCTGCTTTTGTCAAAGTCTCCGGCGGATGTCGCTCCCCTTTCGCGAAGCTGTTTGGCCCGATCGTACTCCGCGTTCGCCAGTTTCAGGGAAGCGTCGGCCTGGTCGTATTCGCCCTGGGCGCGATCTTGGTCCGCCTGATAGGGGCGCGGATCGATAACGAACAACACCTGTCCCTTCTTGACCATATCGCCGTCCTCGAACTTCACTTCCGTGAGATAGCCGCTGACTTTCGGGCGAACCTCAACCGTGCCCAAGGGCGCCAGGCGACCGGTGTATTCATCCCAATCTTTCACCTCACGCTGTTCGGCTGCGGTCACGGTGACCACCGGGGGCGGCAGCTCGATCGCCTTTTTTTCTTCTCCGCAACCGGCAAGTAACACCACCGCCAAGATCCCCAGAAGGCGGGTCATTTTTAAAAGGCATTCCTCAAAAGAAAGGCTGTGGCTACGGGAAACCGGGGGCGATTGCATCCACCCATACGGGAGCGAACACAGAGAAACATTCAAGAGGCTAAACAAGAAATCTCGTTAGCGGCCCATTTGTTCATAAAATTTTATTCGCTAGTACTCGTCAAGGAATTGCTCGGACCCTCGCGATCGGGACCCCCTCCCCCCAAACGCGTTCGCCGTCGGCTTACATGTCCTTTGAGGCGCAGCCCATTGAATTGCCGCCGTTCGAAATCGCCCGCCTGGTCGTGCGTCTCGATCCCGTTGCCAGCGTCATCGTGAACGCGAATCAGGAGATCGTGTGAGCGTTTCATTGTGTGTGCGGATGAAAAGTTGATTGCGTTTCTGGAACTTGAGGCGGCGATTCGATGCGGCAGAACGCCCAGAGGACTGCGGAGCGCGTGAAATAACGCTCGACAACTGTCGGGATTCTAGTAAGACTTCCTCGATTCGTCATCCGACAGTTTCAACTTATCTTCGGCAGGCTTGAATAAACCGCAGCAGCTGAACGTTCGCTGAGACACCGTTTAGCGCGATCCCCCAGTTCCAACTGGAGCCCCGAGTCAGCCGAAGTGAGGTCGCTTCCTCAAAGCGCCTCGCGAGGATGGTTCCTAGTTTCCGGGCGGAACTGGATTGGAGTTAATGCAGTTCAACAATCCGCCTGGAAAAATCAAAGATAATATGACAACTCGACGCTTAATAGAATCAATCGGCAGGTCGTCTTCGCGGCTCGTTCCAATAATCGCCAAGCTGATAAAAGGCGGAATGCGGATTGCCAAATCCAACTGCGCATTCGCGACCAAGGGCATCCTCGCGGCGCCCACACGGGTTGTCCGGTTGAGTATTGTCGCATTCTTCTTTTTGCTTGCTGGTCTGGCCGGTCTGACCGGTGTCTTTGCCGGGAAGGCGCAAGTACTGCCGCGCAGCCCTCGAACCGATGTCTTAGCTCGTGAGGCGCAGGCAGCACCGTCACCGGAACCTTCAGTACCGCCACCGACGTGCCCTGGGCCCGACTGTCAGAAAAAAATTACGATTTTCAATAATACTGCCGGCCCGATCTGGGTGGCGATTCAGACTGCGTTTCAGAATCCTGATCCGTGGCTGCAAGCGGTGTTCAACGATAGCAATAATACGTACCAGGAAACCCACTATTCCCGGGTGTATCCCAATTACCCGGGCGGAATCCCGGCCGGAGGCTATATAAGGGTGACGGTTCCATGGTTCTCGCATCTTGTAACTGACCCACCCAACCCCCCGAATCACAAGGATGAATATGCCGACTGGTTCAATGGCGGTCGCATAGCTATCTTTGATAGCTTCGCGGCTGTCGAGCGGGCACACGATCAAGACAGAAACAATCGGCTTAGCGTAAGGCCGGACTCTCCTTTATTTTGTTGCGAGAATTGTGCTACCGATTCCCCGCTAAGCATCTACTCAGACACCCAAGCGTACCATGACGAGCGGTTTCCATTCCAACTGGCGGAATACACCTTTGTCAATGTGAAGAGTCCGCCAGGGGGGACACCCTACATCATTGATCTGAATGTTGGTTATGACACTTCGGATGTCGACCAGCTATACCTGCCAGTCGCGATCTCGCCGTGTTTAAGAGAGCCTGTCAGTTGGACCTGCCCGGGGCCTGATCCGAATGCGGTGGGGTATCTGGGCACTACACTAAGCGTGGGGGTGTTTTCACAGAGAGCCAGTCAGTGGCTGGCTGATGTAGGCTGGATCCGATACAAGTCCGATTTAGACAGCGATTCGCATCCACGGATTCCAGGGGCCTACTTCGTCATTGCTGACCGGATAGCGCATCCCGACGGGGCGGGTTCTCTGTTTACTTGTCCGCCACCGGGGAGTTCCATTACGAATATGATAAACCTATGGCAAACCTGCACTGGCGGCAACCCCAACAAGCAGTGCCCGCAAGCTGACCTCTACAAGGAAGTCAATGACTATTTTAAAGAGAATTACAACACCTATTGGAACAACGGAGTAAAACCAATGCCGTGCGGCTCCCTTTGGCCGAATCCTAGCCCCGTACCAGGGACTAATTATCCATCGCCGCTTGGCGTAATGCTGTATGTCTATGGATTCGTCCCGTTTAATTTCGACTGCGGCGCGGCTTTCAATGATCTGAAGGTCTCTCCTGGGCCGCTAAGCCGATATAGAAAAGTACTGGATGACTACATCCACAAGCTTCAGTACAACTACCGAACACCTGATCTCGACAAGCCCTATTGGTTTAACGCTTACACCGAACTTGTTCACGAAAAGCTCGAGGGAAACGTTTACGCATTCTCTATTGATGACGCCTCGGGCTTTCAGAACCGGCCTGGTGAGGGGATCGTCATAGCGATCGGGGGATCCAATGGATTGCCAAACCCGACTCCGATCCAGCCGGACCCGCCGCCGCCGCCGGTGCCGGACTACACAAAGGATTTCCAGGTGTCTTTAGGAGACTCGGTAGCCCAGCACAGGCCATGTTGGACGAGTTATAGCGTCTGCGACGGCCCGGAAATGCAGTTCCCACCTCCTACGTTAGACGCTAAGACAGGGAACCGAGTTCAGTCGCCGCAGATCATCGTCGATACCACGGTGCCTCCGCTTTCTCTTGGGAAGCCTTGTACGATGATCTTAAAAGACGCCGCCAACCAAGTGTATCAATTCAACGTCAAGATGCCAGTGCCATGGCCCGACCATGTGCCGCCAGGTTTTGACCCTAGTGTCGTGGAGTGTAGTAACGGGTTCCCCCCGGGCAATTGGTGTACTCAGCAGCTTGGTGAGCAAGCGTTCGTGACCCCAGACGGCAGGCAGTTTGTCCTCTATACAGCGCCCCCGAACGAGACTCAGCCTGCTGGGCAACACCAGTGCCCGACACCGACACCGACACCGACAGCAATACCGATACCGACACCGACAGGGACACCGCCACCGTCCGTGTGCGGGAACGCGACACCGCCAGGGACACCGATACCGACACCGACAGCGACACCGACACCGTCACCGATACCGACATCGACAGCGTGTCCACCTTGACCATGCTCGGCAGCGGGAGCGCGGGGAACAGTGCGCTGGTTGCAACTGCAAGTGGTCGGCCCTTCTAATCAGCGGAGCACATCTACGGTGTCGCATCG
>QHWY01000466.1 GCA_003223875.1 Acidobacteriota bacterium
AAGCAACCTAAACTTGATGCGTGACCTTTTTCAACGCTAGCGATCACAACCATCCTCCGAGTGCTTGCGATAGCAGCGCACCCCTCGGTGTTGCCTTCCGCCATGCTGAACGACGTCGGCACTCCGGTCGCGATTTATTTCGCAGCTCAATAACCTGCCGCATGTACCCCTGTCAACGCTTCGATGGCAGCCTAGCGGCTGGCCACGCATGGCTCGGTACTCCTTTCTGTATGACTCTTTAAAGTCATTCACAACACCATGCTGGTTTATCTCGGCGCACTCCACAGCCTGTTAAGGCCGCATTAGAGTGACCAGATTGACGTGGTGATTTACGACCAACACTATTCGCCCTTTCTCTTCAACCGCGACGGCGCAAACGAACCTTCACAGGGTGATCCAGGACCCGGTTCCATTACTGATGTTTCTGATGTTTCTGAAAACATAAAGCGGTTATTCGGTTTTGGGTTTATTGGTCCGCCGGAGCTCCTTGGGTAGCTGGGGTGTGCATTGAAGCTGACCCTGAATTGCCGCCGAATGTCAGACGCACGATCAACTCGCTGGCCACGGCTTTACCTTTCCAAAGCGCGGGAACGAACTGCCACGTGAGCGAGGCGCGGACGGCCAGACTGGCGGCTGGGTTATTCTTGCTGCCGGGTAACAGTTGTACATTGCATATTTTGCCCGATTCGTTGAGTCTGATCTTCAGAGCGATCGGGGTTTTTTCGAGAAGATCCCGACCATTGGCTGTCGACGCCAGGAATGAGATTTCATCCCGAGGGCGGGGCGGAACAAAGCCCTTATTTTCGTCCCCTGGGAGTCGCTCAAACCGTCCAAGGCCGGGAATCCGGTGTACGATACGCTCGAGTGTCGAGGGCTCCACAGGCTCATAAGCCACCGTTGCAACAATGTACGACCTGCGGGCTAGCACATCCGGGATTGTGCCTACCGATGACAGCGGCTGAACCGGCGGAAGCCCCAGCACGAGAGCGGGTGTGGGCCCGGCCAATCCTTCGGTCGCCTTCAGGGCAGGAGGCTGAAAGTGCTTCGCTGGGACCTGAGCAACAAATTCATCACGTTGAGTCATGGCCAAAGAATGGCCCTTCCCCGCTGCCTCTTGCAGTGGTAATTCAGGAGGATTCCTCGTTTGTTCCACGCGTGGCACCGATTCCTCCGCGTGAGTCTCCGGCTGCTCGGTCGGTAGCGGCAGTAAAGGAGTCCACTCCGGGGGCGGTTGTTGGGGTGCCATGGGAACCGGCACCACGGGAACCGGCGCCACCGCCCGAACAGACTCACTGACCCCGATCCCATTTGTTGACACTTCGACCCTGAAGTCTACGTCCCCGCTGGTGGGAAAGTATACGATGCTGCCCTGGGAGAGCAGTTTCTTGTCCAGATCGACCCGTACGGGGCGTCCCCCATCGGAAATCAAGAGCACGCCCCCCACTGCGTTCCGAACGGCTAGCGAGTCGCGATTCCACGACAGTCGTAAGGCGTTGCTGGTCTCTCGAGACAGCTTCAAGAGCAATTCAGAGGTACTGGGCTGAACACTTACAGCCTGAGGGACCAGTCGCACGTTGGCGTGCCGCCAAACTCTGTAGATCACAGGAGCGGTGACCATCAACACTGACGTCAACGCAAGAGCGAACCAAGTCAAGTGCAGCCGACCAAGCCGTTCCTGCCACGCCGCCGGCCTTAGCGCCGCTTGAGCGAGCGGGGCTATCGTAGGCAAGTCGCTGTCGACATGCCCAACGCTTGCCGGCGCGCGAAACGCGGCCCTTGCCGAAGCTGGAGCTGCAGCCGTTGCTGGGCCTTGGCACGCTGCAGCCGGCGTCACCTGCCCTCGCTCTCCAATCGGGGAGGCGTTGGCACCGTTCAACACGTCGAAGCCTCCCGCTAACAACCGCGCCGCGTCGAACGGAAAGATCTGGTTCGGGCACTCGCGATAGACACCACCCCCCTCCCAGAAAAAGAAGCCGCCCACGGCTGGCTCTTGCACTGATGGTCTCACCACCAAGAAGACCTGGGATGGATCGGCAAAGTAAGACTGGATGGCTGAGTAATCCTCTTGGTCTAGATACAATCCAGGGCGCGTATGACTGCGCCAGTAGCCAACCACGCCAAGACCGTGTTGACCCGTACGGAGTGCCGCGAGCCTGTTCTCCAATTGCTCCTTATCCCTCTCAGAAAGCAAGTACGAAGGCCCACTGCGGTGCTCCGAGTCGAAGGGCTCAAAATCCTCGATGACGGTGATCCGCCCGTGGCCAGGCGTGAACGTGCCCAGTAACAGACCGCCGACCTCAAGCCCACGTGTACGCAATGCACGGAAGCCCCTTTCGACGACCAGGCTGAGACGGCGCACCGCATCCAAACTCAGCCGGATCGTAATGGAATTGCGGGGAGACTTCCACTGGTAATAGAGTGTGTTCGAACACACGGAGTGCGGGACAGGAGCATCCGGAAGATTAGACTCCCTATGTAAAGTTTGCAAGCACAGCCTCGATTCTAGAAAGCCACTGCAAGCATAATGCCGGGCA
>QHWY01000006.1 GCA_003223875.1 Acidobacteriota bacterium
CGCATCGGCCTGCTTCTGCTTAGACAGCGAGGTGTCCGTGCGATAGGGCGGCAGACGCCAGTCGATGGTCCGCCCTGAGGCTGGCTCTAACGTTTACCGGAACCGAATCTCGCGTGGCAAACCGTCACCCCCAACCGTTTGCATGGGCTTTGCACAAAAAATCCTGGGCGGTCATAGACAGTCATAGACCGCCCCTACAGCTTGGGGTGCGCAACTGTAGGGGCGCTCTATGAGTGCCCACGATGTATTTTTTGTGCAAAGCCGTTTGCATAACTACGAACAGCCTGTACCCAGTCCAAGCCGCTTGCAGAAAGATTCGAATCGGGGATCGCAACGGATCGCATCAAATGCGGGACGCACGGGAAGCCAGATCAAGTCAGCCGCGCGTCGCTGATAAGCCTGCTCTAGGTAGGCGAATACTTGGTCGTGATCGCCCAAGCCGAGATGAATCCAAGCGAACAGCACAGGCGAGACGTATCGATCTATTGAGCGCGTTTGCAAGTCTCTGGCCAGTTCCTCGGCTGCCGAGCGATTGCCGGACAGGGCGTAAGCATATCCCAGCACGGCCACACATTCCGGCGAACGGTTCGTGAGCATGACCGACTGTTCCAGCTCCGCGACGGCTTCGTCAATCAATCCTTTTCCCAGATAAGCTTGGCCGAGGAAATAATGAGCGATTCCGAAATTGGCGTCGAGCTCGAGCGCCTTCCTGTATTCCGTAATGGCGGGCTCGTATTCGTGCTGGTAATACGACACCAAACCAGATGTGGCCAACACGGTTAATGACAGGGGCTCAAGTTCCAAAGCTCGCTGAATGGCTGCGCGCGCCTCGGTAAACCGGCCGCAAGGCACTAAACAGTTGATGGCGTACCACTGGTAAGCGGCAGCGTAATTCGGATTGGCACCTATGGCACGCTTGAAGTTCCGCTCGGCGCTGGCCCAATCCCAATCGTAGACAGCATAAATCGTAGCCAGCGCATTCAGGGCCTCGGGCATTTCGTGTCTCCGTGCGAGAGCTCTTTCCGCAGATTGCCTGGCCGCCGGCATGACCTCGCTAGGCGGGAGCGCGCCATAAAAGCCTAGAGTGACATAGCTTTCCGCTAGACCTGCGAGAGCTAGTGCGTAGTCCGGATCATCGCCGAGAGCCTTTTGAAAAAAATCGACACTGCGTTTGAGATTTTCTTCCGTTCGCTTATTCCAGTAATAACGCCCTCTCAAGTAGGATTCATACGCACGGATGTTGTCCGGCGAGTTTCCCACCCATTTTGGAGCGTTAACGGAAGAAATCGAAACCTTAAGCTTCTGAACAATCGCCTCCGCGATCTCATCCTGGATCTTAAAGATATCGTCGAGTTGACGATCGTAGCGCTGGGACCAAACGGGGAATCCGGTTTCTAAGTCGACGAGATTCACCACGATTCGGATTTTGTCTTGCGCCTTCCGAACACTCCCCTCCAGGACGGTCTCGACTTTCAATCCTTCCCGCACCTCACGCGTGTCGAAATTGCTTCCACGGAATCGGAACGACGACGTTCGCGAGGCCACTCTCAGGCCATCTAGTGTGTTTAGTACCGTGATGAGCTCTTCGGCAAGACCATCGCAAAAAAATTCCTGATCACGGTCCGGGCTGAGATCCACGAACGGAAGAATCGCGATCGTGCGCGGCGAGAACGCCTTTGCGGATGGCGCCAAGCGGCTCCGGAATCGGATGAGTTCGTCTCGGACCTCGCCCGCCGACGGGTAGCGGTTGGCGGGGTCCTTCATCAGCATTCGGCTGACGATTTCGCCCAACTCGAGGGGGACGTGGGGCGTGGAAGAACTTAGTACCGGCGTTTGTTCGTAGACAATCGCTCCCATTGTGGCTTGGGTCGTATTTTTTTTAAAAGGATGCACACCGGAAAAGACGTGAAAATACACAAGGCCCATAGCAAAGACATCGGACCGGGCATCAGCACGTTCTCCACGAATCTGTTCTGGGGACATATAGGCAGGCGTTCCGACCAATGAGCCATCCATGGTCTGCATAACCGCAGAACGAGTTGTATCGTCGCTTTCTGCGTCCTGGGGCAATTGTTTAGCCAGTCCGAAATCCATCACCTTGACGTGGCCGGTTTGGCTGATCATGATGTTGTTGGGCTTCAGATCGCGGTGAATAAGCTCACGGTCGTGAGCTGAAGCCACACCTTCTGCGATCTGAATGGCAATGGTCAGCGCCTCGCCGAAAGGCAAGGGACCGGCATTCAGCTTGTCCGCCAGCGTCTGCCCTTCGACAAATTCCAATGCGATAAAGCAGCGGCCCTCGGCTTCGCCCGTTTCATATACCTTGCAGATGAACGGGTGATCGATGGAGGCTGCGGATTTTGCTTCTATCAAGACTCGTGCGCGAAGGTCTTCCCGCTGCTCTGTTTCAGGAGAAAGAAATTTGAGGGCAACCTTGCGGTTCAGAATCGTGTCCTCCGCCAGAAAGACTTCTCCACGGCCGCCCTGTCCGATTTTCTTCAGAATCCGATAATGCGAAAATGTGCTGCCGATAAACATGTTACTTTTTCTGCGGGGGTTTCAACTCCAGGTTTCGGATCAGTCGATGCAGGTTGTTGGGATGGATACCAAGGATTTGCGCGGCCTCGGTGTAATTGTTTCCTGCGCGATCAAGTGCATCCAGCACGAGCCGGCGCTTCGTCTCCAAGACAGCCTGGTGGTACTGAGTCAGTTGACCGCCTGCCATTGGCTGCCGCTCCAGTAGTGCTTCCGGGAGATCTTCAGCCATGATGAGCTCGGTCGTACCGAGTACAACGGCGCGTTCGATGGCATTTTCCAGTTCGCGGACGTTGCCGGGCCAGTCATAATTGACCAGATACTGGCGCGCCTCCACGGAGATTCCCTTCACGGACCGCGTGGCTTTCTCGCCGCATCGTTTGGCGAAGTAACTGGCCAGCAGCGGAATGTCTTCCCGCCTCTCCCTGAGTGGCGGCATCGTGACGGTTAGAACGTTAAGCCGGTAATATAAATCCTCACGAAATGTTCCTGCCGGAATCGCCTGTTCAAGATCTCTGTTTGTGGCCCCGATAAGCCGGATATCGACATGGATAGAGCGCGTGCCACCAACGCGCTCGAATTGGCGTTCCTGCAGCACGCGCAGCATCTTCGCTTGAAGCGTCGGCGCCAATTCTCCGATTTCATCCAGAAAAACGGTGCCGCCATCAGCGACCTCCAGCTTGCCTTTCTTTTGGGCGATGGCTCCGGTGAACGCCCCACGTTCATGACCGAACAATTCGCTCTCTAGCAGAGTTTCCGTCAGTGCGGCACAATTGATCGCCACAAAGGGCTTGCCCGATCGTCCACTGTTCAAATGAATGGCGCGGGCAACCAGTTCTTTGCCGGTACCACTTTCGCCGCGAATCAAGACGGTAGAGTGGGTTTGGGCAACTTTTGCAACAAATTGGTACACAGCGCGCATCCGAGCGCTTTCGCCGACCATGTTGTGCTCGATATTGATATCCGACTGCAGCCTCCGGTTTTCAGTTTCGAGCCATTCCATTTGTCTCGCATTTTCGATGGCGATGCTGGCCATACCTGCAACTCCCACCATCAGCTGAAGGTGGCCTTCGTCGAATTGCACCTCCGGTTCTCTCGTCTCGAGATAGATCACCCCCTTCAATTTGTCGAATAACAGCAGCGGCACAGCAAGCACGGATTGGACCTGCCGCCGTCTGAGACTCTCCTGTGCATCAGGAGCGTCCCCAGGGTTGATAGGGTTACTCAAGAAGGCCGCACGCGTTTCAAGAACTTTTTCAATCACACTCCGGCTGACCACCACCGCGTTGTTTACTGCGGGATGCCTCGACAAACTTGTTGCCGGAACGGGTTGGTTAGAATCATCCAAAAGGAGAATGGCGCCGGAATCGGCGGGCACAGCATCGAAAATCAGTTCAAGCAGTTTTCTCAAAAGAGCAACCTGGCCGCGGGTTGAATTGAGTTCAGCACAGATCTTCAATACTGTCTTTAGATCACTGACGGTTCGTTCGGCCGGCAGTGCGCTGCGGCGCGGGTTTTTGAAGGTTAAATACAGCGAGTCCTCTGGCCGGAGCTGCACGACAGATGATGTGGTCAGTTGCTTGTCATCGAACCGAACCGGCCGCGATGCAGCCAGCAAGTCCGCTGGCGATTCCACCCCATCTGGGAGGAACAATAGTAACGAGTCGCCGATTTGGATTCGGTCTCCAGGTTCGAGCTTTCGTTCTTTGATAGGTATGGAATTGAGGAACGTTCCATTCCGACTATTCAAATCAATGATACTGAACTGAGCGGGCTCTTCCTTCCGTATCACCGCATGATGCCGGGAAACCAAGCCTTCTTTGATGCAGACCGAATTCGAGGTCTCCCGTCCGATGGAAAGCTCCGCTTCCGATATGACAAAGGTTTTGCCCTTTAAGGGCCCAGCCAGAACGACAACTGTTGGGTTCCTACCACTCATGGCTGGCCATTGTGCCACAGAAGAATGAAAACGACACGCTTCATCCCAGTGATGATGTAACCCATCGTCTCCGCCTCCAGCGAGACGTTGAGGCCGGCGATCCTCAGCTGGCCCAATTCCGAATTGAAGGTTCTGGTGGAGTGCGTTAAAGTCTCACATAACCGCAGCACTATTTAAAAAGAGAGAGGGAAGTGCGATGAGATATCCAATTAGAGAATTGCTGCTAACTACTGCCCTGTTGTGCGCTTTCAGCGCGAGGCAAAATGCCCAGGCGCCCGCGCAGGAGCCCGCACCGCCGCAAAAGACGGTTCCGAATTTCGTGCCCGTTACCGATGCGATATTGCGAGCTCCGAAGCCCGAGGATTGGCTGTTGTACCGCGGTAATTATCAGGGCTGGGGCTATAGTCCGCTCGAGCAGATCAATAAGACCAATGTGAAGAGTCTGCAATTGGTATGGTCACGCACGATGGCTCCTGGTCTCAATGAGATCACACCTATTGTCCACGACGGGGTCATGTATCTGGGCAATCCGGGCGACGTGATTCAGGCGATCGATGCCGCGACCGGCGACCTGTTCTGGGAATACCGGCACCCATTGCCGCCGCGCGAACAGTTTCCAGCGATCCACGGCCAGCGCAAGCGCTCTATCTCGCTGTATGGCGACAAAGTCATTTTCGCCACCTGGAACAATTTCATCGTAGGGCTGGACGCTCGTACGGGCCGCCGGGCCTGGCAAAGCAATCGCGGGGGCAACCTCTTCATCCAGAATTCCAGCGGCCCGATCGTCATGAATGGCGTGGTCGTCGCGGGCAGCACCTGTCAGGTGGCGGGCTTCGGCTGCTACGTGACCGGCCACAATGTCACCGACGGCGAGGAGGTCTGGCGCAACGAGATGATTCCCCGTCCCGGACAGGCCGGGTACGACACCTGGGGCGGCGCGGCCTTTGAGAAGCGCTGGATGACCGGCGTTTGGGGCCTCCTCACCTACGATCCCGATCTCGACCTCGTCTATTACGGATCGAGCGGGGCCGGTCCCGCGTCGGAGGTACAGCGCGGAACAATCGGTGGGACTATGGCGGGTACCAACACACGCTGGGCGGTCAAGCCCAAGACGGGTGAAGTCGTCTGGCGGCACCAAACTTTGCCGCGCGACAATTGGGACCAGGAATGCACGTTTGAAATGATGATCATCAACACGCCGGTCAACCCTGATCCGAACGCTTCCGGCATGTTGGCGGTCAATCCGGACGCGCGCCGGGGTCCGCGCAAGACGTTGACCGGCATTCCGTGCAAAACGGGAATCGCCTGGAGCTTCGATGCGGCGACCGGCGAATTCCTATGGGCGAAGCAGACGGTCGAACAGAACCTCGTTGCCAGGATCGACGGCAAAGGATTGGTGAGGATCAACGAAGCCTCGGTGATTTCCGACGTCAACAAGACCTACCGGATCTGCCCAACCTTCACGGGCGGTAAGGACTGGCCAATGGGCGCCTATAATCCCAAGACCAACATCATGTTCATGCCGCTTTCCAATGCTTGCATTGACGAGACGGCGCGCACCGATCGCGAAGCAAAGCCCGAGTTTGTCTACAACACGACAAATGTCGGTCATTTTCCGCCAGGCAAGGACAAGGTCGGTCGCATCGACGCCATCTCAGTGGAGACCGGCAGAACCGTGTGGAGTTGGGAGACGCGGGTCGCAAATTACTCGCCATTGCTGGCGACAGGCAGCGGACTGCTGTTCAACGGCGGCTTGGACCATTACTTGCGCGCGCTCGATGCCGACACGGGCCAGATCATTTGGCAGACGCGCCTTCCCTCTCAGACTATCGGCGGTGCCATTACCTATTCGATTAATGGCCGGCAATACATTGCCATTGCAGCGGGTGGAGGCGCGGTGGCTGGAACCCAGGTCAGCTTGACGCCCGAGGCCGACATGTCCGGCGGCAACAACGCCATCTATGTGTTCGCGCTGCCGCAATAGTTCTGACTTTACAAGTCTAAGGCGTACCGATGGAAGTCCTGACGGTCGCGGATCGACTCAATCGGCTGCCAGTCACACGCGCACATGTACGAGCGACCGTTATCGTCGGGCTCGGTTTGTTTTTCGACCTCTTCGACGTTTTTCTCGCCGGAGTGCTGAGTACGGTTTTAACCGCCTCGTTCGGATTGAGCGAACAAGTGTTACCCTCAGTGCTCGGTTCGAGTTTCCTCGGAATGTTTATTGGAGCGACGTTCATGGGCGGAATTGCCGATCGCTTTGGGCGTCGTCCTGCTTTCCTGGTCAATCTGGGCATCTACTCGCTGTTCACCTTCTTTGGGGCGTTCAGCATCAACGCTGCAATGCTGGTGATCACCCGATTTATTGCGGGCATCGGTATCGGCGCCGAAGTCCCATTATCGGATGCGTATCTCAGCGAACTGCTGCCTGCGGCGCATCGCGGCAGATTGATGGCTTGGGCATACACCGCAGGATTCCTCGGAGTTCCCGCAGCCGGACTGCTGGCGCGGGTGCTCGTGCCGCTTCGTCCGTTAGGTGTTGCGGGATGGAGATGGCTGTTTGTCGCCGGCTCATTGGGCGGCGTGATCGTCTGGAGTTTGCGGCGGCTTCTTCCGGAATCCCCCAGGTGGCTGGAGTCTGCCGGTAAGACAAGCGAAGCTGCGCAAATCGCGAATGAGTTCGCGAGGACCGATTTGACGGAGCAAGGCAAACCGGCGAGAGAGCAAGGCCTCCCTTTCCAAGTTCTCCTGGACGGGCAGTACCGTAAGACAACGCTCATGCTTTGCGTGTTCCAAATCTTTCAGGCGGTCGGCTACTACGGTTTTGGCACGATCATCCCGCTGGTGCTGGCGGCAAAGGGCTTTTCAGTTTTGTCGTCACTGACCTATGTGACGATCACGTTTCTCGGTTATCCAATCGGTGCAGCCCTGTCCATCGTCGTAGTCGAACGCATGGAACGGCGACAGCTCATTGCGGGCTCAGCGCTTCTCATGGCTGTATTTGGGTTCAGCCTCGGTTATGCCGAAAGGCCGCCGGCGATTATGGTCTTCGGATTTGCATACACTGTGATCAGCAACATTTTCTCGAGCGGTTTCCATATCCTGCAAGGCGAGGTCTTCCCCACCGCCCTTCGTGCCCGAGCCGCCGGAGCTACGTATGGACTCAGCCGGCTTTCCAGCGCTGTCATGCCCTTTGTCCTTCTTCCGGTTTTGCGCCATTACGGTCCAGGGGTAATGTTTGCCGTGATCGGTCTGACCATGCTGATTGTCATTCTGGACGTCGCACTCTTCGCCCCACGAACGACAGGCCGCACGCTGGAAGAAATCGCCGATGGACGGAAAATGGAAAAGGCGTCCGTATGATCCCGATGCCCTTTATGGAAATCTGATGTTACGTCTATAGTCTTGGTATTCCTCCTCAAATTCAGTATGGCGTTGACAAATGTTCATGCGGG
Organism: Acidobacteriota bacterium; assembly: GCA_003223875.1. Taxonomy (GTDB): domain Bacteria; phylum Acidobacteriota; class Terriglobia; order 20CM-2-55-15; family 20CM-2-55-15; genus 20CM-2-55-15. Next base: position 7,930 of record QHWY01000006.1, read on the forward strand.
TGGAGGATTGGGGAGCGCCCATAAGTCCGAAAACCAAGGGATCTAGGAGAAGGTGAATGAGTATCTACGAAGCTGTAGGGATCGGTTATGTAATTATTGGCACTGCCGCTTTTACGGTTCAAGTCATCTATTGTGCGGCTAAAGGGTTGGGCTATATACAGCGACTGATCCAGCGCGCCCAAGCAGAGGAAACCTTAGATCTTCAACGATCGCTAAGCATCAAGCGAGAATTGGCGAACGCCGAATAAACTCTCCTCCATCTGGTTCCGAAAGGACGCGACGAGAAGCCGGAAGATCCGCAGGATTGGGTCGTTTCCTCGCCGCATGCGGAGTCGCTCACTTCCTGTTGCCGCAGTCATTTGATCCGTCGGACATTTATCGTCATTTTTCACAGACATTTTTTTGCACACCATCTGGGGCGGAACGGACGGTTCCCCCTCGATTTCAGTGCGTTACGTTTTTGGTTTGAAGCTTGCTTAAAGTCCGCGGCCAAAGGATTTGCACGACACCATAGAGGGTGGCAATAAGGCGATACTCAACTTTAACCGCTGCGATTTTTGGGAAGGAGTTTCACAGTGTTTCGTACTTTAGTTCTATCGACAATGACATTGGTTTTTCCGCTATTCGCTCAGGCACAAGCACCTGTGCAGAATGAACAAAAATATATCGTGACGTTTAGGCCGGGTACGGCTCACGCATTGAGAGCCGCCAGCGTTGCACGTTTTGGCGGCGCGGTGCGGCACAATTTTTCGATCATCGACGCGGTAGCTGTAAGAATACCGAATGGGCTAGGAGCCAATCTGCTGACCGCTCTCAGTCGCGACCCTTCGGTTCTGAGCATCACGACGGATCATACGGTCTACGCATTCCAAGAGGCGAATAGCGTCGGCGAAAATGCGGTAGCAATGGCTGCAGCCCCTGTAACGCGACAGGTCGTACCCGAAGGCGTCAAGCGTGTCGGCCTGCCGGTACCCGGATCGGATGGAGCGGGCATCGGAGTAGCAGTCGTTGATACCGGCATCGATTTGTTTCATGCCGACCTTGCTGCCAATATCCATCCGGATAAGTTCGTCTCGCCGGGCATGGGGACGTCATCGTGCCAAGACGATAACGGACATGGAACCCACGTTTCCGGAATCGTAGCAGCTATTGATAACCAGATCGGTACTGTTGGCGTTGCGCCGAAAGCCACGCTGTACTGTGTGAAAGTTCTCGATGCTTCCGGCAGTGGATCCGACTCGGATGTCATCGCCGGCCTCGACTGGGTCTTCCAGCATAGGGCGATTCGTGTCGTTAACATGAGCCTTGGCCGACCGGTCTCAACCAATCCGGCGGACGACGAACCCATGCATGCAGCCGTAAAGCAACTGTACGATGCCGGTGTCACCGTCGTTGTCGCGGCTGGAAACGACTCATCAAAACAGGTGAAGCATGTCGTTCCGGCAAGCTTTGTCGAAGCCTTGCCTGTCGCCTCGAGTACTGCGACGGATGGAAACAATTCGTGCCCGTGGCTACCTGGATCCATCAAAGCGGATACAGCCTCTTACTTCACAACTGACGGTGCAGGAGTTGTGATTTCCGCTCCGGGTGAAGACAGGGAAAACGTCACCGGGTTTTGTTACATATCGCCTGTGGGAATTCTCTCGGCCAGGCGCGGCGGCGGAACGACTCGGATGTCAGGAACGAGCATGGCCTCACCTCATGTCGCCGGTGTTGCCGCTCGAATGATTCAGCAACACGTCAGTTGGCGCTCCGACGACGTGCGCGCCGAGCTGCAGAGAACTGCACAGCGAAAAAGCATTGCGCCGTTGGATTCGCCAAGCTCCACGTATACGTTTGACAATGTGCGGGAAGGAATAGCCAAAGCGCCGTAGGGACGAGAATTCTGGGGATAGACCTCGAATTTCTTGTACTTCAGAAGTTCGGGGTCTGTCCCCAGAATTCCCCCTATGAACCTGCCAAGTGCCGTTTGGGAAATGCCAGCGACAGCCATACGGAAATAGCAAGCATAAAACCGATCAACAGTAACGACATTCCGACTGGAAATTTGCCACCGAACCATTGATCTAGCCATACCATCTTCAGACCGACGAACACGAGAATCGCAGCCAATCCATAACGCAGAAGGTGAAACCTTTCGACAGCACCACCGAGCATGAAGTAGAGCGAGCGCAATCCGAGTATCGCGAACGTATTCGAGGTGAACACGATGAGCGGCTCACGCGTGAGCGCGAAAATCGCCGGAACCGAGTCTATCGCAAAGATGATGTCGCTCGCTTCCAAACATAGCAATGCTGCAGCTAGTGGCGTCGCCCAAATCCTGCCGTCCTTCCTCACGAAAAAATGGTATTCGTGCAACTCGTTAGTCACAGGAAAGAGACGGCGGAACGACCGGATAACGAAATTGCGCTCAGGCCGGACCGGCTCGCCCGAACTGATGGCCATATGGACTCCGGTGAAGATCAGGAACGCTCCGAAAAACAGCACAATCCAATGAAAGCGCATCAGGATTGACCCGAGCGCGATAAACGCGGCGCGGAACACCAGCGCCCCCATGATTCCGTAGAACAGCACGCGATGCTGATAATGCAGAGGTACGGCGAAATATCCGATGACCAATACGAAGACGAAAATGTTATCGACGGAGAGTGAATACTCGACAAGGTAACCGCTCAGAAACTCTAGCGCCACTTGTCGGGCAGCGGCTCGTGCATCAAATCCAGGCATCACGCTAAGCCCGGCATCTCGAGAAAATGCCCATATCGCGTAGACATAAAGTGCAACATTGAAAAGTAGCGCCAGGCTGACCCATACGGCACACCAACCCGCTGCTTCTCGGAATCCGACTTGATGCGGTTTGCGATGGAAAACGCCGAGGTCAAGCGCTAGCAACCCTAAAAGCCCGCCCGTGAAAACGGCGTACAGCCACCAATAGTCGCTGAACGGAAATAGTTGCTGCATACTTCACTTAATGATGCATCTCCTTTCTTCGAGCAGAAAGTTATTGGCAGGATTCGCCCGATTAACGGATGCTGCTAATCCGCGTTTAAACGTGAAAGGAGATCAGTGTTCTTCCGGTGACGGCGGAGGATCCGCTGTGAGCCGCAGTGTCTTTCGGACCGGCTGAAATGCTCTGGAAATTCGCGAGTCCACTGGAACGCGCGCACTCGATTTCGTATCTGCCGGCTCCATGCTGCGCTGCAGGTTCGAAGGGAAAAGCGCATCGATTCTACCGGCGCTGATATTGTGACGAGGACGGTGAAGTGCCTCCTCCCACTGATCGAGTACGGTTGAGTCCGCCGCAGGTGGAGTCGCAACATCCAACAACATCGAAAAAAGCACGATCAGAGGAAAGCGAAAAATCCTCATGTGTTAATCGTACACGTAAACAAAGCCCAATTGCCCCAATTTGAATAATTCATGGTCGGCCGCGCCAGTGGCGTTCAGCTGCTACAGCTTGGCGGGTTTATGACATAAAGAGCGAAGCGGCGGGATCAGACTCCGTTGCGTTGTTTTCGTCAATTTGATGATTTCCGCTTTCGAGCGGACTCCAAGTCGTGGCGTGCGTGGGATGGTTTGGACAATGAGGAAAAGTTGCACGTACGCTAATGACAATCTCGGCGTCACAACATACGTTCTTGTAGATCCCAAACTCTTTGTTCTTTTCCCCGCTTTTCGGCACGGATTGCCTCCCAACTCACCATTTAAGAACGGCATGAGTCTTTGTCAACAGGTAAACGCAATCCAACATCACGGCACGAGCCACGCAATGCTAATATCGGGAGATGCGACACATCGTTCGAGGACTCCTGGTTGTGATGCTTGCCGGATGTCGCTCGGGGCCCCAGCCGGGGCAGGGCCGTATGGCGCTGCCGCCAGTGCCGGTCAGCATCGGCTCTGCGGTTCGGCAAGCCGTACCGATACAAGTTCGAGCGGTCGGTAACGTTGAGCCATATTCCAGTGTTCAGATCAAAGCTCAGGTCAGCGGTCCTCTCCTCAGTGTGAAATTCACGGAAGGGACCAATGTGAGCCGTGGCGACTTGCTGTTTGAGATCGATCCGCGGCCGTTCCGGGAGGCGTTGCGGCAGGCGGACGCCGCCGTTGCGAAAGATGAAGCGCAGCAGCGCGTCGCCGAAGCGAATCTCGCCCGAAGCCGCGTGCAATTGAAAAATGCCCAACAAGAAGCGCGGCGCTTCGAGCAGCTTTCGAAAGAGGGAATCTCGACACGTATGCAGGAGGATCAGATCCGAACGGCGGCGGAAGTCGCCGAGCAGACGCTGAAGAGCGACGAGGCCGCGCTCGAAGGCATCCGTGCCGCACTCGAGGCGGATCGCTCCGCAGTCGAGCAGGCGAAGTTGAATCTCAGCTATTGCGAAATCCGTTCGCCGATATCCGGGCGGGCCGGCAACGTCCTGCTACACGCCGGAAATCTCGTGAAAGCGAACGCCGACAATCCGCTGGTTGTCATCAATCAGGTTTCTCCGATCTTCGTGAGTTTTGGAGTCCCCGAGCGTTATTTGAGCTCGATTTCGCAACAGCATTTCCGCCGCAAACTCGCAGTGGATGTGTCGCCCGAGAAGGAATCGGCGGATCCCCGGCGCGGTACACTGTCGGTGATCGACAATACGGTTGACCTGGCTACGGGAACGATCCGATTGAAGGCTGTATTCGAAAACCGGCAAAACCGTTTGTGGCCGGGCCAGTTCGTGAATGCTGTCCTGACGATGGACACGAAAGACGCGACGGTGATTCCCGCCGAAGCTGTCCAAGCCGGGCAGCAAGGATCGTTCGTTTACTTGGTGAAGCCCGATCAAACCGTGGAGCCACGCCCCGTGACCGTCGGACAGGTCTTTGCAGGCAAAGTGATCATCGAGCAGGGTCTCGCGCCTGGCGACACGATCGTCACGGACGGTCAGTCGCGTCTGTTCCGAGGAGCCAGAATCATAACGGCTGCCGCAAATTCGAAAGCGAATTAGTCATGCACGTGTCGCGCATTTTCGTTGAGCGTCCGATCATGACCACGCTTCTGACATTCGCCATTCTGCTGTTCGGCATCATTGGTTTTCGCGCGCTGCCGGTGGCGGCGTTGCCAGCCGTCGATTACCCGACGATTCAAGTTAATGCGTCTCAGCCGGGTGCCAATCCGGAGACCATGGCATCTGCAATCGCGACACCGCTCGAGCGCGAGTTTTCCACGATTGCCGGAGTGCGGTCGATCAGTTCGTCCAACGGCCACGGCTTTACGAACATAACGATCCAATTCGCGCTCGACCGTAACATCGATGCCGCGGCGCAGGACGTGCAAGCGGCTATGGCTAAGGCGCAACTTCCACAAATGCCGCGCGCACCGACTTACGCGAAGGCCAATCCCTCCGACTTTCCGATATTTTTTTTGGCGCTCAACTCCGACACATTGCCGCTGTACACGGTGAACGAGTACGCCCAAACGGTTCTTGCTCCGCGTATCTCCACGGTAAGCGGAGTATCGCGTGTCCAGGTTTTCGGAGAACAGAAGTATGCGGTTCGCATTCAAGTGGATCCCGACAAGCTTGCTGCACACCAGGTAGGCGTCGATGAAGTCCAAAGGGCGATTCAACAGAGTAATGTGAATTTGCCGACAGGCCGGCTGCAGGGTCCGAAGCAGGCCTTCACGGTTCAATCGAGCGGCCAACTCATGAGCGCGGCCGCGTACCGGCCGCTAGTCGTCGATTATCGAAACGGTGTTCCGTTGCGCCTGGAGGAACTCGCGAATGTCATCGACACGGTCGAGGACAACAAGACCATCGCATGGAATAACGGCACGCGAGGCATCATCCTGGCGATATCGCGTCAACCGGGCACGAATACCGTTCAGATTGTTGATGATATCCGCAAGCTTCTTCCTGAATTGCAGGCGGCGCTGCCTCCGGCCATCGAACTGCTCGTGCTGTTCGACGCATCGGAATCGGTAAGAGGTTCGATCCGCGATGTCGAGTTCACACTGATACTGACGATAGCGCTCGTCGTAATGGTCATCTTTCTTTTCCTGCGCAACGTCTCGGCCACGCTGATCCCGGGTTCCGCTGTTGTCCTATCCATCATCGGAACATTTGCCGTGATGTACTTGTTCGGCTACAGCCTGAACAACCTCTCCTTGATGGCGTTGACGCTTTCGGTTGGATTTGTCGTCGATGATGCGATCGTTATGCTCGAAAACATCGTGCGCCATCTCGAAATGGGCAGAGGGCGAGTCGAGGCAACGATTCTGGCGTCGAGAGAAATCGGTTTCACGATCCTTTCGATGACTCTTTCGTTGGTTGCGGTTTTCATCCCTGTTTTGTTTCTGGGCGGCATGGTGGGGCGGATCGTGCACGAGTTTTCGGTCACGATCATCGTTGCAATTTTGATCTCCGGGTTCGTGTCGCTGACGTTTACACCCATGCTGGGGAGCCGGTATCTGCCTCCCCATCACCGGCAACAAGGCCGGTGGTTTGAAAAACTCTTATCCGCCTACGACTTCACACTGCGCAAAGTCATGCGTCATGGCTTCGCGACGATGGTCGTCGCAGTCCTGCTGTTCGTAGGCACTTTGTATCTGTTCCGGATGATGCCCACTGGATTTATTCCGAGCCAGGATGGCGGATTCATCTTTGGTGTGACGATGGCCGGGCAGGATGTTTCGTTCGAATCCATGCAGCAGCGGCAAAAGGCTGTCACCGACATTCTGCAAGCGGATCCAAACCTCGAGGTTGCGATGGGATACGCCACCGCAAGCAGCCAGGGATTTCTCTTCGGTAAGACAAAGCCACGCGCTCAGCGGCGATTGTCCGTCGATCAAATCATCGACGATCTTCGTCCGAAGCTGATGCAGGTGCCGGGAATCATGGCATTTCTTCAGAATCCGCCCCCGATCACAGTGAACGGCCAATTTGGAACAAGTATTTACCAAATGACTGTGCAGAGCGTGAATCTCAACGACGTTTACGAATGGACGCCAAAACTGACCGATCGAATTCGCGCCCTGCCCGGGTTTCTTGATGTGAACAGCGACCTGTTGATTTCAAGCCCGCAGGTGACCGTGGATATCGACCGCGATCGCGCGGTCTCGCTGGGTCTCACGCCCGAACAGATTCAGAACGCGCTGTACACGTCGTACGGCAACCGGCAAGTATCCAATATCTACGCTCCGGCGAACCAATATTCGGTGATCCTTGAAGTGCAACCCGAATATCAACAATCACCCGATGCCGTACAGAAGCTTTACGTCCGGTCTTCGAAAGGACAACTTGTACCGCTGGACGAGGTCACCCGCGTCACGCGGACTGTCGGCCCACTCAGCGTGAACCACTTCGGCCAACTGCCAGCCTCAACGATTTCGTTCAATCTCCAGCCCGGCCTCTCATTGAGCGGAGGGGCGGCTGCGGTGAATGAAGCGATCCGGGAATTGCGGGTTCCCGCGAGTGTGGCGGTAAGCTTTCAGGGAACGGTGAAGGAGTTTCAGCAATCCTTCCAAAACCTGACGATCCTTTTGATTGTGGCCGTTCTCGTCATCTACATCGTGCTGGGAATTCTATACGAGAGCTTTATCCATCCAATCACGATTCTTTCGGGTTTACCATCGGCAGTTTTTGGAGCGCTGCTCACACTGGTGTTGTTTCACAAGCAGCTCGACCTGTTTGCTTTCGTCGGGTTGATCATGCTGTTCGGTGTCGTGAAAAAGAACGCGATAATGATGATCGACTTCGCCATCGAAGCGCAGCGCGTGGAAGGAAAATCTCCGGCCGAAGCGATATACCAGGGCTGTTTGCTGCGCTTCAGGCCGATCATGATGACCACAATGGCGGCACTGCTCGGAACTCTTCCCATCGCCCTTGCATACGGCGAAGGCGCCGATGCCCGCCAGCCGCTCGGGCTCGCGGTAGTCGGCGGGCTTGTTGTATCTCAAATCCTGACCCTTTACATCACACCCGTCCTCTACCTTTATCTGGAACGGCTCCAGGTGTGGCTCAAGCGCGAACACGTTGAACCGCAGTTGGACGGACTTTACACATTGAATCCCGAGAAGCAGAATTGGACCGGCCGAAGCTGACCGCTTCGGCACTTTTTACTAAAGGTTCAACACAACCCCGCCGAAAGTATTTATCAGGGGGATCTTATGAAGATCGCGGTCAAGGGTGAGCAGGATATCGAATATCTCGCAACGTTTGTGCATGGCGTGTTGGCAGGTTTACACGCGCTTGGAATGGTTTACAACATCAAGCGTCGTAACTGGTTTGATGTTGGAGCGCACTCCGTTGCGATGTCTTACGACGTTTGGGCCACAGCCAAACACTTGGTTGCTCTGGACCGCCTGACAACCCGGCCGCGGCCGAGCCTCGTAAACAAGTTTCAAGCCGCTGCCCAAGACTGATTTGGGGCATTCAAGCCCACCGGCACCGGCTAAGAGCCGGCGCCTAGAGGAACCGTGGCTTCGACAAACTTCTCCGGGTCAACACAGCGAATGGCGGTTACATCTATACGCGTCGCTGGTGAGCCCAAAAAATCTGCCCTGAACGCGTGGTATTCAAGCTTATCCCATTTCATGTTTTGAACCGGACCTTCGCCGAACACCTTATGAAATGTTTGAGGAGGCAGAGGGCTGATGTACGTAACAAAGGTCTCACTAGGTTTCAATGGCCTGACCGCACCCTGCCACACAGCCCGATCACTATTGCTTAGACTTAGCTCAATACCGGAGGGCCTGAAGATGCGCGGATTCTTCGCATACTCAATTCGGGTTTCAAGCTGCACAAGTCCGCATGCAGAAGGAACATTCAACTTGAGTATTCCGGAATCGACCACCTGCCGGGGTATCGAAAACCGTAGCTCTTCCATAGCGGTGTCTCGCGGCTGGCGCCGCGGACGAAGGATATAGTGAGCATCGGTGTGCTGTTCGTTACTGACGATTTCAAAGTGTTTGTAAACGTATTCGAAAACGATGGGCGAGCGTGTGATTGCCTGGATCCCGTCAACAGTTGGGACTAAATCTTTATCCAGACCGTAGACGATTTCGAGACCTGCTCGCCGCTGCCTGTCCAGGGCGCGCACGTAGTACTGTTCAAGGGCCTCTGTTGACGCCGCATAGCTTTCCAACACAGGTGCAAAGAAAGGACGGCGCAATCCGACGCTGATGTAATTGTCGTACGGGAATGCCAGGATAGAAACATCTCGGCGATCTGCTAAATCCGGGGTACCCAGGTTCGCTTTCAGGCTAGCGTCCAGCGGTTTCGGGGTCGCATAGATGGCTCGGATCGAGGCCTTTGCCGACGGTTCTCCGCGCATCAATTTCCAGAGGTCCAACGGCGCGCTGAGATTTAACGAAGGCCAAACGAGGATCGCGGCACAGCCGGCCAACCACGCGATGCGTCGCTTAACGGAAGTCCATTCGATCGTTGAGAGCAGGCTGAGTATGACAATCATTGGAGTAAACGCGACGGCGATTTGCGAAATATCGCTGCGAACGAGTGCCGTCTTCAACCACATGACAGCAGCGAAGGCAAAACTCGCAAGAAGGGACGCCTCCAAAGGATCGAATCTCCAAGCAGCCGCGACGCACATACCGATGACGTAAAGCGAGACGATCAACAGAACAACCGTTTTCGCCAAAGACAGCGCCCACAGTGTTCCCATGCTGTTGTGCAACCCTCGCAAGATTTCCAACGCATAGTTGTGGTAATCAAACAACAAACCATAGCTCGATGACGTCAGCCTAAAAACGATTACCAGTCCAAGGTTCGCAACGGTGTAGGTGGCGACGAAGACTTCCGCCCCCAGCAGCACCTCGCCGTGTCGTGTCAATACCGATCCGGCGATGAGCGCGCACACGACGGTGATCGCTGCGCAGATACCCAATTCAAACGTTACTAGTTGCGAAACAAGACACAAGAGTCCGCAGGCTGTGGCCCAAGCGGTCTGCCGGAGAACAGTCTCTGCCGCGATTGTCCGATACGCGAAGGCGGCATTTAGTAGCAGCAGCAGTGTTCGAATGTCTAAAACACCAAAGAACAAGTTCAGGAAAAACGAAAAAGCGTAAAAGATCGCGCATTGTTGCCACGAGATCCGATCGCAAATGAGCAACATCGCCGCTGCGAGCAGGGCGGTCGCTGCGCAAAACACAAAGGTGATCATTCCGTACGCGTCCAGTGCCGTTCGAGTCGTGGTAGCCAGCGTTGCAATCCACGCCAGAAATTGTGCAGCCGGACCATACACAGACTGAAAGTCACGGCCGCTGATGGCACCCTGCTGCAGAGCTGTGGCTAGTCCCAGCAATGACGAGGCGTCGCGCGCCCCTGGATCGCGCGCCACATTGCTGCGAACCAGGGCGATCGATAGCCAGCAGAGGGTGAAAATAAGGACCACCGCAAGTTTCGCTTCCCGCGGACCGAAAGGAATGCGTCGCAGCAAACTCCGCAGATCTATTTTGGGGAGCTTACCTACAGTGGTGGTTTTCACCTTTTTTTCTGGCGTACGGATAGGAGTGAGAAGGGTTTGCAAGAGCGATACCTCCAAAATTTGCTATCCAACTGAATTAAGTGCTTAAAACCCGCACGCCATATTCCAAAGGTCGCTATCGATTGACCACTCGTGGATCAGGCTGTTAGCGAACTACGGAGGGAGGCTTAGATCATGGAAAAATTGCAACAGCCTTGGCCGCTAGTAAAACCGCTTCGGCTTACGGCAACCAAGTTAGTTTCGTTCAGGCGAAAGAATGGACAACGGCATAACGCCTTTACCTTTTACGGCATTCGAGGCGTAATAATTTGTGCAGCGGAGAGCGCATGGAAATCAAAGTTGACGACTTGACAGGCACAGAGATCGCTGAACTATTGCGGGAGCATTTGGAGAACATGGCGGAAAATTCCCCACCAGAAAGCAGGCACGCGCTCACTCTGCAACAATTGCGCAAACCCGGCATCACGTTCTGGAGCGTATGGAATGGTAAGGAGCTACTAGGTTGTGGCGCTCTTAAAGAATTGGACCCTCATCATGGCGAAATTAAGTCTGTGCGCACTGCTTCAAACCATCGCCGCAAGGGAGTCGCTGCGAAGCTGTTGCAACATATATTAGAGGAGGCAAAGCGGCGAAACTATAAACGAGTCAGCCTAGAAACTGGATCAATGGATGCCTTCATTCCAGCCCACAATTTATATGCGAAGTTTGGTTTTAAGAAGTGCGGTCCTTTTGCGGACTACATCGACGATCCAAATAGCCTTTTTATGACCAAGGAATTGTGAAGATTACTGTTTTTCCAGATTCAGCCCCACTGCCCGGATCACGATCTTGCCTGAACAAACGCGCACTTTTCCAGGAAAAGTTTCCAATCGAAGGGAATAAAACCGAATGCCGTGGTGCTGTATCGTGGTGCTGTATAATATTACCCGAGTCCACGGATCTGTGAGGACAGTCAGCCGAGCAGGAGGAAGCCTTCATGAACCGAATCGTGATCACGGTGGCGTTATGGCTGCTCCCAGTTCCACTGTGCGCTCAATGGCTTGACTTCCGCACGCGGGGGATTCCCCGGACCGTCGACGGTAAACCGAACCTGACGGCTCCCGCGCCCCGGACGCCCGATGGCAACCCGGATTTGTCCGGACTGTGGCGGCCCGAACTAAACCCGTACCGTTTCGACTTGATACAAGATCCTAAGGACGAAGACATCTTCCGGCCGGCGGCGGAGGTCACCTTCTTGAAACGCGTCGCGGATTTCAGGCGGGACGATCCGGTGACGCACTGCCTGCCCGGGGGTCCCTCGGAGATTCTTAACGGGATGTACCGGATCATCCAGACCCCCACCATGTTGGCGCTGCTTTACGAGGGTGGTAGCGGGCGTTATCGGCAGATCTTCGTGGATGGGCGCAAACTGCCGAAGGATCCGAACCCGAGTTGGTTAGGGTCATCGGTGGGCCACTGGGAGGGCGACACGCTTGTGGTCGAGACCGCGGGTTTCAATGACCGGAGTTGGCTCGATAGAGCAGGCCATCCTCATTCCGAAAGCCTGCGCGTCACCGAGAGATTCCGGCGTGTCGATTTCGGACACATGCAGTTTCAGATCACTTTCGACGATCCCGAGACGTTGACCAAGCCTCTGAGCATCTCGCTGGCGGTGAACTACGCGCCCGATACGGAGATGATGGAGAGTGTTTGCGAAAACGAGCGGGACACCGTTCGCCTCGTGGCCGAGGCAACCGCTAGGGTCGAGCTCAGCTCAGCCGTTCTGGCAAAATACACCGGAACATACGAGTATCGCGGGGGGTCCACGAATGTCCTAGGTTTCATGGGTAGGACCCAAAAGGTCAGCCTGATCAAGGACCAGCTCTTCTTGAATGCCCTTCCCCTAATTCCACAATCGGAGACGAAGTTTGATTCCACAGGCGCCGCCGCGCAGTTCTTCATCGACGCAAACGGCCGAGTGACGCATTTGGTGTTGAGTCAGACCGAAGGCGACGCGAGATACGATCGCAAACCCTGAGGCGCTTCAGAGCCTTTCCCCCAACAATCGGAAAAGGTACACAAAGGCACAAAACGCAGCCCCAAAGCACAAAGACTCTCTTTTTTTGTACTTTTTTGGGGTCCTCATGTGCTTGTGTTCGTTCCCCTGTCACTATAAGTGCTTTGGTTTTTGGTTGTCATCGGAGCGAAGATGGTTTGCTTTGTGCGGACCGAGTATAGAAGTAAGCCGCCGTTTTCTACATAGGTCCGTCTACTGGCAAGAGGAGTTTGCTATGAGCAGATATTGGGCTGTCGTTTTGGCAGTGTTGATCTCGGTGTTTTGGCCGCCGCAATCGACCTCTGCACCCGAGGCTGGAAGAGCACGCGAAGAAACCCAACGGGGTGGTCGCGTTTGCGTATATCAGGATAGTCGATACCAGGGGTGGGAACAGTGCTATATGGAAGGCGACGAGGTTCGTAGCTTGGGCAATCACAATGCCGCTGCTTCCTCGCTCCGAATATTTGGCCGAGCGCATGTGACAGTTTACGACCAGACGGATTTCCGAGGCCGATCCACGGAATTTGCTTCCGATGTCCCAGACCTGTCATTGCGAGCTGCCAGTGGCGGACATACGTGGAATGATCGCATCGAATCGTTGCGCGTCGGTTCTGATTACAGTTCTGGTCCAAATCGAAACAATGCACCCGTCTTTGGACGCGATCGAGACCGAGACGAAGATCGAGGCCAAGATCACGGCCAAGATCACGAGGTCACCGATGGCATTTGCGTCTACGAACGCCGCGATTTTCATGGACGATCGGAATGCTGGAGCGCGGGCGCAGGTATCCGTGATCTTGCTACAGCAGGGAACTGGAGCGATAGAATCTCTTCGATCCGCGTATTCGGCCGCGCATACGCGGTAGCCTATCGCGATGTCGGATTCCGTGGCGAAAACATCATTATCGATCGGGACATTCCGGATCTTGCGGAACTCTCAGCACGAAAGTTCCGCAATTGGGACCGGCAGATTTCATCGCTGCAGATTGAAAATGAACGTGGCTTTCCAGGTAAAGGCAGAGGGCGCGGCCGGCCATGGCGATAACAGCGGGCCGGCCATTCCCATACGACTATTCATTCATGGCGTAGTGGGGATCCCACGATACATAAGCACCTCGCTAATTTTGATGTTGGACACCATAATAAGACTGAAATGAACTAAAGGAGTCTCCACACGAATGCGCGAGGCTGGTTCGATTTTTCACCAATATATATTTTCAACGGTTGTCGTTGCGATGCTTTTGTCTGGCAGTTGGTCGAGTGCGCGTGCCCAGAGCGAGATCACACTTCTAGCGCCGTCTCCTACGCGGAGACCGCTCGAGAAGATCCTTTCAAACTTCCAGGCAAAAACGGCGCACAAGGTAAAAGTGACTTACAGCGGCGCTCGGACCACCACACAAGCGGTTGCGAAGGGCGAGCCTCTGGACGTGTCGCTTATCGTTGCTCCCGTCACCGGAGCACTCGCTTCGGGGGCTGTGATCGCCAGCAGCATGACCGTGGTGGCGAGCTATCAGACAGCCGTCGTGGTGCCGAAGGGCGCGCCGAAACCGGATATCTCGACAACTGCGGCGGTCAAAAAGGCGCTGCTCGCTGCAAAGTCCATCGGATATGAGGATCCCGAGTTTGCGACTGCGGGGCAAGGCCCTGCCGAAGCAATCAACCGGCTTGGCATCGCGGACCAGATCGCCGCCAAGAGCAAGGTTTGTGCGAACAACACCACCTATTCTCCCAATTCGATTTGTTTTGACCCTGCAGGTCCGGGAGGCGGCGCCAGACCCACGCGCACCACACAGAAAGGGCTCATCAGCGGCGACATTGATATCGGCCTGCTCTATCTGAGCGACGTCCTTCCGGACCAGGACAAAATGACGATCGCCGGAGTTTTGCCGCGGCAGATTTATACGCCCACCGCGATTGTCGGGTTCATCTCGACCCATGCCAGCGACCCCGCAGCCGCCAAGACGCTTCTCCAGTACCTCATTTCACCGGAGGCCCAGGCGATCTTCAAAGCCGAAGGGTTCGAGCCGCACAAGTGAACCGGCCCGAACATTGTTAAACCGCAGGCTGGCTCTTCAAGACGGACTTGCGACGGCCCGTCATGAAGTGCCGATATGTGCCGAAACGTTTCGCGGATGCAAGGTGTCCGTGGATGACGAAGAGCGACAAGGTAAGTACGGTTCGCCGCCTATTGGGAGCGAAGTGCGAAACCTACCAAGGCGGCATCCGGGCCGGAGCCGGTCGCAACGACCACGAACTGCCGGCCCGATTTCGTTCTGTACGTCATCGGAGTCGCGCTAACTGGAAACGGGGTCGGCACGCGCGAGACCTCCCGGCCGGTCAACTTGTCGAACGCATAGAGATAGGGATCGCCGCTTCCAACGAAGACCAACCCACCTTTCGTCACGATGGATCCTGCATTGCCGGGAGTCCCTAATCGAGCGGGCAGCGTAATTCCCTTCAACAGCGGATGTCTTCGAATCGCCGGATTTCCTTCACCGAACGGCACACGCCAGGCGATCTCTCCTTTATTAAGGTCGATCGCAACGAGCTCCGCGTATGGAGGCTTGGTAATTGGAATTGCACCCAGCGGGCTTGTGGGAGTCTCGACTATCCCGGTGCAGTAGTTATGGTATTCCGCATCGATGCGAGGATCACTCCCGTCGTTCTTGCAGACCTGATTGATGTAGACATAATTGGAGCTCTTCACGTACAGCAGACCCGTTTCCGGATCGAAGGCGGCTCCGCCCCAGTTCGCGCCTCCAGTGTTGGAGGGCCGCATGAGCGTACCCCGTAAGCTCGGCGGCGTAAAGATCGGGCCGAGTCGAAACTTTTTCATATGCTCAACTGCAAGCGCATGGATTTCGGGCGTCAGATCGTTGGCATCGTCTAGGGTGACTCCCTGAGGAGCGAAGGCCGGGGGCTTGGTTGGAAACGGCTGGGTCGGCCAGGGCCTCTCACCGGGCACGTCTGTTGACGTATCGACCGGACGCTCTTCGATCGGCCATACGGGCCGGCCGGTCAAGCGATCGAAGACGTAGGTGAATCCTTGCTTCGAGACTTGCGCCACCGCGTCAATTCTTCGCCCTCCGACACGGATCGTCACCAAATTGGGCGCGGCCGGAAAATCGTAGTCCCACAGACCATGGTGCACCGCCTGAAAATGCCATTTTCGGTTGCCGGTCGCCGCATCCAGACACAACAACGTTTCTGCAAACAGATTGGCGCCCGGCCGTCGTGCGCCGTAGTAGTCGCTGCTGGGCGTGCTCGTAGGCGCGTACAGCAATCCGCGGGTTTCGTCCAGAGTCATAGGTCCCCAGACGTTCGCATGTCCGGTCATCGCCCAGGAATCGTTTTCCCAAGTCTCGCTCCCAAATTCACCACGCTGCGGAATGGTGTAGAAAACCCACACGCGTTTGCCGGTACGCGCATCGAAAGCCTGAATCGTTCCTGGAGGATCGTTTTTGTACTGCAAGCGATCGGGGATGCTGCTGCCGACAATCACCAAGTTTTTGTAGATAACCGGTGGCGAGCTCTGCCGCATTTCGATCTTTTTGTCATGATTCCTCAGTCCTTCTCTGAGCAACGCGTAGCCGCCTTGACCAAAACGGCTCACCAACTCACCCGTTCTTGTGTCGACCGAGAAGAGACGATCGTGGCTGTTCATGAAAATGCGCGACTCGTTGCCGTCACGCCAGAGGGCAAGTCCGCGATGTTGGTAATAGAGATTAATACCCGGACCGTCCAGGTAGGCTTTCGGGTCGAAGCTCCACAGCTCTTCGCCGGTTTCGGCATTCAAAGCGATCACACGGTTGAACGGCGTGCTCAAATAAAGCACGTTGTCGATCATGAGCGGCGTAACTTGAAAATTCCCGGGCTGCGTCTGATCCGATAGCGCCAGCTCCTTGGGGCGCCATTGCCAGACGAGCTGCAACCGGTCGACATTCGACGGCGTAATATCTGCCGCCGCTGAATACTTTGTTTGAGACCGCATCGATCCGGTATGTGTCCACTCGATCATCTGTGGGCGGCTTTGTGCGCCCAGCAACGCGGCTGAGGTCACAATGGCAATGGCGCAAAGCGTTCTCATGCACACCCCCATTTGATTCTATTTCGTGCCTGCCAAGAACTTGGCCTGGAGCGCGGCGCGATCGACCTCCGCGCCTCTCAGGTAGACCTTATTAATCCTGTGCGTGTTGGCGATATTCTCCAGTGGATTCGCGTCCAGCACGATGAAGTCAGCTTCTTTGCCGGCGGCTATCATACCCACGCGAGTGAGTCCGAGAACCCTGGCGTTTACGGACGTTCCCGCTTGAATGGCCTCGGCTGTCGTGAAGCCGCAGCGTGTATAGTAGGCGATCTGCTGGTGAGGGCCGAAGCCGTCGCCGGTTGCGTCCGTACCGAGTCCGATGATCATACCGGCGTCGTGGATTTTCTTCACGTTGCGGCAGTGAAGCTCGAAGAGCTCATTCGGTGGGTTCCCGGCCGCCTTTCTGGTTTCGAGCTGGCGGCGCATATTCGCGATGGTCGAAGCCGGCAGCGTTTCGGCCAGGCTGTTGATTTCTTCTTCGGTCTCGCCGGGGCTCGGAATATTCGGGCCGGTCCAAACTTTCGGGTGGGCTTTCACCAAAGCGATGTACGCACTGTCAACGTCACGGTCGCGGACCGTGTGAACAAATCCGTCCACGCCGGACTTCAGGAGATCTTTTGCGTCTTCGAGCGCCGAGGTCCGGCTCAGGTGCGCGAGCGTTTCCATACCGTTCTTATGTGCCTCGTCGATAATCGCGCGATAGACCTCGGGCTTGAGCTTCGGTACGGTTCCTTCACGATCGTCAACCCAGAACTTCACGAAATGGACACCGCGCGTGTGCAACTCCCGAACATGCTGGCGCCCCTCTTCAGGGGTTGCTGCTCCATAAGGAATACCTAGGCGGGCCTCTCCCGGCGGACCTGCCATCGAGGTTGCCGCGATGCCTTTTCCAACGGTCAGGAATTTCGCCGCATTCGGGATGACCTCGTCTCGAAGCTTGTACGCCAGCTCCTGATCGGCCTCGAGGCCCATGCTCATCGCCGCCGCCGTTCCGTAATAGGCGTAGCGCTGAAGCTGGTCGGTCAAATTTTCGCGAGTGTAGTTCGCCTTCTTGTTGGTGCCGTCCTTCTCGTTCACCAGACCGATGTGGTTGTGGCCGTCTATCAAGGTCGGCAGCACGGTCTTGCCCGTCAGATCCACACGAATGGCGTTCGCCGGTGGCTGCCGGTTTCCCTTTTTTCCAACCCAAGTGAAAGAATCGCCCTCGACCAGGAACGCGGAGCTTTCAATCGTCGGACTCTTGTCGCCTATGATCAGGCGCGCGCCTTCGAACCACACTGCAGCGCCTCGCGCTTGAGACGAAACCAGCGTAGGCAGAAACGCCGCAACTAGAATTAGAAAATGAGGCACCAGTCGTCGCAATGACACGGTTTCCCCCTCGTGAGTTCCACGTTTTTTCGTAGCTATATCTTATCCGCGGCGGTTACTGAGGCCTACACTTTCCGTTCGGATCCTAAATCTCGATCCGCCGTTTGTACAATTAGGTGAACCACGATGGCGTTCCAGCCGTATCCCAAAACCCGAAACAAAGACCAGCGTGGGGTCACTTATATATGAGGTCCTCGAAAAAATGGCTCGACGATACCGGCTCGGATTAATCCGGCGCGCCGTAAACCTGCTCGTGCGCGTGCTCTTAGCACTGTGTGTTCCAATGCCTCATACGTATTTGCTCGCCGTTAAAGGAAGGCAGACTGGCCTCTTACGCAAAACTCCCGTGACGCTGGTCGAAACCGAACGGGACCGATATCTCGTCGCCCCCTACGGAGAAGTCAACTGGGTTCGGAATGCAAGAGCAGCAGGTGAGGTTCGATTAAAGCGTTGGTGGGGTTGGGAAACGGTGCGCCTTACCGAACTTACTCCTAAAGAAGCCGCGCCGATTCTAAAAACATATATTAAAGACGTAATGGTCGTTCGACCGTTCTTTGATGTGACCCCTAAGTCTTCGCTAACGGACTTCGAACGCGAGGCCCCACGTCATCCCGTGTTCCGGATTGTGGCCACGACGCAATCGGCTGCCTGAACCAGCGTGTCAGCGCTGCGCAACCGGCGCAGGCCCGGCAGCATCTGGCCGTGTTTGACAGCCCGCAGCCCAGGCCGCACTTACCTTCGCGAATAGCTCGTGTCGTTACGTGATTAGGTACGCG
>QHWY01000196.1 GCA_003223875.1 Acidobacteriota bacterium
TGACGGCAGTATCTGGAGCGCGGACGTGGGCGGAAGCGCTGCAGCATTGTGGAAATTCAATCCGCGCGACACAAGCTTCACGCTCTACCCGAAACCACAGAAGACGGCGGACACGCCAAAGATCCAGGTCACCAAGGATGGTGCAATTTGGTATTCGCCGCGTGGAAGCCTGGACGCGCCCGCCTTCGGTGTGCTGTATCCGGATATGGATAAGATCACGACCTTGGGCGCGTATTATCAGAATGGGCCGCCGGGCTATCCCTACAAAGTCGCGGCTCCCACGACCCGCGCATCGCGCTAACTCCATTCCCCTCCTCGCAGAGGAGGGGTGGCGCGCCAGCCAGCGGGCTGGCGCGCCGGGGTGGTCAGGTCGGTACTTCGTTGATTCTGCGAAAAACCGGCGCTCATAGAGCGCCGCTACAGTAAGGACCGCACCTGCTATTCGGTAGTTTTGCAACACCCCTCAACTTAGGAGGGGAGTTCTCTCCTAAAATTTCCCCTCATGCGTCCCCTTTTCCGCTAAGATAGTGCCACCGTCAAAAACCCCGCGATCCCTAGCCAGACGCGGGTTTCAGGCGACGTAATGTTTTGAAAGAGGCTGTTTGCGGTAATGAAAAACTTAAGACTCATAACAAAAACCAACGACCCGACCAAGCCCCTATGGTGTGCCCGCTGTTGTGTTCGCATCGCGCCTTCCGAACGCCATGCGATCAAGGCCGGTAAGACGTACCACGAAGTTTGCTACGCTAAAATTCACAATAAGGATCGGAGCGCGCGAAATTAAAGGCGGATTCAGCAGACAATTTCGATAAGCGTGGGCCTTTCGGCTTCAAGAGCCTTTTGCAGTGCAGGCTTGAACTCTTCAGGCTGACGCACTTGAAAGCCAAGTGCGCCAAAAGACTCCGCATAGCGGACGAAATCCGGATTCAGCAAATCGACGGCAATGCGACGGCCGGCATACTGGACGTCTTGCAAAGCAGCAATGCCCGTGAGGCAGCGATCGTTGATCACGATGGCGACGACATTAATGCCATGCTGAACCGCCGTCGCCAATTCCTGACCGGTCATCATGAAGCAACCGTCGCCGCTAACCGAGACGACCTCGCGGCCGGGAAAGGCCACCTTTGCGCCCAGGGCAGCGGGAAACGCGTGCCCCATGGCGATAAACGACGCGGAATGCATGAACGTGCGCGGCTCATAAACAGGGAACTGCCCGACAAGCGCGTAGCCGCTGCGAGCGATGTCGGCCGCAACGATCGCATCTCGCTCGAGAATTTCGCGCAACTCCCACCAGTCCACAGGCGGCCGGCTGGCCGGTCCGACATCAATTCGTTTTTGGGGCCGCGCCGAATTGGGCATCCACGATGAGCGGGCAACTACACCTTCTGCTTGCAAAGCATCACGCAATTCGCTGAGCGCACTTTTCGCATCCGAAACGATGCCAATCGTTGCGGGATAATTTGCGCCGACTTCGTTCGCGTCGATGTCGATCTGAACGAGAGCTTTCGGCACAGAAAGTGTGTAGTTCACCGTCGCCAATTGGCTGAAGCGGAATCCCACCGCCAACGCAGCGTCTGACATTCCGGCGAGAGGCGAGACGCTGTTCTCCATGTTCTGCAAGTCCGCGGTCACCCATGTAAAGGTGACGCCTCCGCATAGCGGATGATCCGCAGGAATAACGCCCTTTCCCATCGGGCTCATCAAAACCGGTGCCTGTAGCAGTTCTGCAACGTCTAGCAACTCTGGCCATGCCTCTGCCGCGATGACACCGCCACCAGCAAAGATTAGAGGACGCTTTGACTGCCGTAGCAGTTGGGCCGCGCGGCGAATGTCGGCAGTCGAGTTTCGGATTTCGGCGGGCGACGGGACACGCTTGACCGGCGGCGTTGAACCTTTAAGCTCGAAGTCTTGCTGGAGTATGTCCAGCGGTACCTCCAGATGTCCGGCTCCACGCCGCCCGCTGCTCAGGACGTGAAGGGCTTCGCCGATCCGTTCGGGAATCTGCGCCGGATTATCCGCGCGGCCGTTCCATTTCGTTATCGATTTGGTGAGAGCCAGTTGGTCCATGGCGTGGAACAAGCCGCGCCGTTTTTTAGCGGCTCCGGAGTGAACCTGACTCGAGATGAGGAGCACTGGGATCGAATCACCCTGAGCGACAGCCAATCCGGTGGATGCGTTGGTCACGCCGGGACCCGTCGTCACGCAGCATACGCCCACCTTTCCTGTCGCCCGGGCGTAGCCATCGGCCATCAATGCGGCCGATTGTTCGTGCCGCACCAGGATGTGCTTGATCTTCGGGTGCCTATACAGCGCATCGTAAATCGCCATCGTGTGCGCGCCGGGGATTCCAAACACAACCTCCACGCCGTGGCGAACGAGCGACTCCACGATGCATTGACCGCCAGTCATGATTCATTGATGGCCGCAAACATTGGCTCGCGTTGTTCGCGCAGCTGAGCAGCGGCACCCAGAGCAATCTCGATTCTAGGTTTTGGGTGTGAGATCCATGGCCTCAATGATGCGGTTGAACGGCAACCTGGCCGCTTCATTGACTTGTTTGACAGTCTCACTGTTCTGGGCCTCAAACAGGCACATGCAGTGCGCTTCTCCAGGCACGAAAGTTGTTCGGATATACCGCACGGGTTTTCCTTCCTTGGTAAAGCGCTGCGATGTTTCGATAGCGGCCTTCTGCGCCGCTGCCAACTGATCCATGCTGATTCCCGGCAGACTGCGATCAACCATGTAAACCGGCATTGTTCTTCTCCTTCACGTGTGCTTTGTGCTCCAACGTTGTATCGCACGTCACGATTTCCATCAAGAGTCCCCTCGCGTCTTCCTGACCGGCACGGCCCAATGCGTGACTGCAGCCGGTGCGGATGTGCAATGCAGTCACGAGGCAAGCCATCGAGTCGAGCATATCATCCAGCGCAATGGCTCCTCGCGGCAGGGAAGAGCGCTGACGGCTGAGCCATTCTTCAGAGATCTCAACGCCAGCCCTCCGAAGAATACGCATTCGCTCGGCGCGGCCGACGAATGTCTTTTTGTTGTGCAACATGGCCCTGCCACCGTTCAGTTGCGCGAATGTCACTTCGGGATGTGCTTCGCGAACATACCGCTGCGTGGACCTCGTCATGAGCATATCCACTTCACGAATTTTGGCCATGATGAAGAACGTCTGTTTAGAGATGCCGGTGTTGAGTTGCTCAAGATTGATGCGAAAAGCGTCCGAAAAAGTATCGCCCTCCAGCGCTTGACGAACGGGCAGGGAAAATACACTGCTGCTCCGAGGCCGGCCGAGTAATCGACGAGCGACAGAATCGCAGACGCGTGGCTCGTTTTTAGGGAGACCGATGGGAATGTCTATAGCAACGATCGCGTCGGGCCCCGATTTTTCGAACAGCGGCCGGATAGACGACAGGAAGTGAAATCGTACGCTGTCCATTGAAGGCTCCGACTCGGCGGCTATCCATCCGCCGCGGCATCCATCGACACCGTACAATAATTTCAACTGATCAGGCTCCGACGATCTGAACGCCGATCCCTTCTGGGTCCTTGACGTGAAAGCCGGCATCGATGTCCTGTTCCGGAGTAATTCCACGCTGTTTTAGCTGCTGTGTCACTGCCTCCCGGTTGAAGCCTTCAACAGCGATCGCAAAATGATCTACGATGCCCATGGGGGCCTTGTGATGCAGCGAAACGAGAGTTCTGTCTGTTGGACCGAGTCGAACAATTTCGTTCGGCTTGTCTTCGCTCACCTGGTGTAACCCGAACAGCGTCTGATAAAAACGAATCGAACGCGGTAAATCGTGAACTTGGATGCTGATGTGATCGATCTTCACGGTTTTCAAACCACCGTCCTGCGCGGCGGCCGTCGCGCTGCCGCCGGCCGCGAGTAGGGTCAATCCCTGAATGAGCTCGCGGCGTGTGAGAGTGCCTTGGTCGAAGCGGTGGACGAGTTTGGTAATGATGGATTCCATATGCCTCCTTCGAAACGAGATTATTCCCCTCCTCGCAGAGGAGGGGTGGCGCGCCAGCTTAATAGAAGCTGGCGCGCCGGGGTGGTCAGTTCGGCGGAGATGTCCCCGGTCTGCTATTGAGGCTTCGCCCTATCGGGCTCGCGCTTCGCGCCACCCCGTCTGCGCCTTGCTTCGCTCGGCGCATCCACCCCTCCTCTGCGAGGAGGGGAATTGCATTCAATTTGCGCCGTAGGTCTTGGCGAGGTATTGGGCGAGAGGAGCAACATCAGCGGGATCAAGCTGGGCGCCCTTTGATCTCATTTCAGTCACAATGTCTCGCCACTTGTCTTCGGTGTACTTTGCGACCTCGATTCGTTCCAGCGTATGGCATGTTCTGCAGACGCTGTCGACAAGTCTCTTGGCGGCGGCATCACGAGCCGCCGTGTCGCCGCCGCCAAAATTGAGAATGGGACCCTCCGCGCGCGTTCTGGGGAAAGGTTTCGAATCCGGGCCGAATTTAGTGACGAGCCAGTCGAGGAGAATAGATCGATCCTCGTCGGAAACAACGGCACCTTTCTCTTTCATGTTGTCGATGAGCTTCTGCCAGCCGGCTCTGTCCATCGCATAGTAGGCATAGTCATCGATGCCGTGACACGCTGTGCAGCTATTGAGAATGACCTGCCGCACCGTCCCTTTCGGCAATTCCACTATCGGGCGATTACGCCCCCTCCGGTTTTGCGCGGCAAGCGGCATTACGGACACGGTCAGAAGGATGGCAATCGCGAACCACAACCAAGCTTTTCCAGATCCCCGTTTCATCGGCAAGTCTCTTATGCTAATCCAGGCAGGCGGCCTGTGCTGTCACCGATGTGGTCCAGGTGAATGTCATAGAGATCGAGGATGCTCAGCAGCATATTCGAGTTTCTCTGGGTGTTGTCGGGGAACACAATATGGCGGTTGCCTTTGAATTTGCCGTCGACTCCGCCCACAAGCTCGACCGGTATTTTCTCGTGCGCATGCCGATGTGAATTCCCCATATTCGTACCTTTGTAGATCAGCACGTGATCGAGCGCGTTGCCGTCGCCTTCTGGAATGTTCCGCAGCTTCTCGCAGAAGTACGCCAGGTTCTGTACGTGATATCGGTTGATCTTCGAGTAGTTCGCCTTATTTGCCGGAATGTCACCGTGGTGCGACGTTCCATGCCATGGGCCGTTCCAACCACAGGGTGGGAAGTTCGTTGAACTCAGATCGCGGCCGAGCATGAGCGTGGCCACGCGCGTGATATCGGCTTGGAAAGCCACAGCGATCAGGTCATACATAATTCTGAAATGGGCATCATTGTTTGTCGGTATGCCGAATGGGACCTCAAAGGATGTCCCCGAAGCTTCCGGATTGCTGGTGATGTTCTGGATTCGCCGTTCGATCTCACGAACGTTCTCGAGGTACGTGTCGAGCTTGGCACGATCGCCCGCCGGGATGCCTTTCTTGAAACTTGCGATCTCGTGTGTAACGGAATCGAGGATACTGCCTGTCCGCTTGCGATCTATAACACGTTCCTCAGCGCTCGCGCCGTCGCCAAACAAGCGCTCGAAGACCATACGCGGATTGGTTTCGGTCGGAAGCGGCGTGTTCGGCGTCGGCCATGAAATGGAATTCGAATAAGCACAGCTATAACCCCAGTTGCAATTGCCGGTGTTGTTGCCGGGATCTTCGATGCCGAGTTGGACCGATGGCAACAGCGTGTCTTTGCCCCACTTGTTCGCGATCATCTGATCGATCGTAACGCCCAGATAGGGACTCACCGAGTCCCGCCGCGGACGCGCGCCGGATAATAGGTTTGCGCCACGCGCATGATCGCCTCCTGGTTCGTCCGCAGTCGGGCTCGAACCCGTGGCATCCAGGCCCGTGATCAGGACCACTCGATCGCGGAAAGGCTCCAGCGGTTTTGTGATGAACGAAAACTCAAAGTTCGACCCTTCCTGAAGCGGACTCCAGTATCCTGGCGCCGCGCCGTGCGGATGCCATATGCCGACAAAGCGTCTCACGGAACCAGGGCTTGCTGCAGTCTGCCGTAAAGGCGTTTGCGCGGGCAGCATGGATTCAAGAAACGGCAATGCTACGGTCACGCCGCAACCGCGAAGGAAGGTCCGTCGAGGAATGTGTTTCTTGCTGATAAACATCTACCTGGCCTCCACAATGTTTTGGTCACAAAAAGGCACAGAAATCACAACAAGGATTTTGCTTTTGTGTCCCTTGTGCCTTTTTGTGGCTATTCTTCTACTCATTCGCTGCGTTTTCGTCCAGCTTCGTCCTCATCTGGAATGGAGGACTCTTCACAATACCCAACACAATGGATGAGAACCGGTAATTATTCTTGCTCGCATCGCGCACGATCGAGCGGATGACGGGCATGTCGTAGTACTCGACGCCGCGGCCCAATCCGTAGGTCATCAGCTTCTCGGTGACCATTCGCACAAATTGAGGCGAGTAGCGCATGAGTGCCTGCCGCAGGCCCGAAGGTCCATTCACTGGCTGGCCATCGTACAATTCGACGGCCGCATCGATGGGAACCCCACCGTCGCCTCCATCCTTGGTTCGCCAACTCCCATCGGCCGAAAAGTTTTCTAGCGCGAAACCCATCGGATCGAAAAGTTTGTGGCAACTGGCGCAAGGCTCATTCTTGCGGTGTAACGTTTGCTTCTCGCGCACCGTCAGAATTTTTCCGGGTTCGCCCGTCGTATCTTCCAACGGCGGAACGTTAGGCGGAGGCTCTGGAGGCGGAGTACCAAGGATATTATCGAGTATCCAAACCCCGCGCTTGACCGGTGAATTTCGATCGGGAACCGAGGTTATTGCCAGGATGCTTCCTTTCCCAAACAGGCCTCGACGGTAATCCAGTTCTGGACCAAGCGTCACGCGGCGGAAGTGAGATCCGTAGATATTGGGGATGCCATAGTGTTTCGCGAGCCGGTCATTAACGAAGGTGTAGTCGGCATTCAGGAAGTCGATGATGCTGCGGTCCTCGCGCATGATGCTTTCAAACAGCAACTCCGTTTCGCGCCGGAAAGCCTGCCGTAGTTGATCGTCCCAATCCGGATAGCTCGTAGCGACGGGAGACGTTGCCTTCAAATTCCTCAAATACAGCCATTGCGCGGCGAAATTATTGATCAGCGCGTCGGATCGCGAATCGGCGAGCATCCGCTTCACCTGTTGTTCGAGCACAGCAGGATTGTTCAATCTTCCCTGGCTGGCGAGGTTGATCAGCTCGTCGTCCGGAATGCTGCTCCACAGGAAAAACGACAACCGGGACGCCAGCTCCAGGTCCGTGATGCGGTATGTTTGACCAATAGCCAGGTTGGCCGGTTCCTTTTCCACGCGCACGAGAAACTGCGGGCTCGCTAAGGTTCGGCGAATAGCGATCTCAATGCCGTCTTCAAAAGTTCCGCCCTTGCGCCCTTCCTGATAAAAGCCCATCAAGGATTCCAGATCCTCCGCATTTGCCGGACGCCTATAGGCGCGACGCGCGAGCGTCGAGATGATTTGTTTGGCGCATGTCTCTTCTTGAGCCGCACCGGCCGGATGGCATGTAAAGATCTTGGTCAGACTGCGTGAGGCGGCCGGCCGTTGAGCTGTGAAGGGGCCTTGAATCTTGAGAAGTCCGACCTCAGGAAAGTTCGAAAAACCGGCGATCCTGCTGTTTTCAAGCGTGCTTCGTGCGTAGTGCTTGGCCAGATCGAGACTCGGCCGATAGTTTGTGGCCAGGAACGTCACGCCAACCGTGTGCGTGCCGGCTTTGACGGGAACGGCAATCTCCAGGCCGCCGCCTGTATCTCCATCCGCTCCAGGGTTGCCGCCTTTGAGATCATTCCACTCGAATAGCCGTACGCGCTCGCCGTCGATGTTTAACTCGAGCTGCTCGTCTCCGATATAAGGACCGAGAATGAATTCCTTCAGCGAGAATTTGTATTCACCATCCGCCGGGAAAACA
This sequence comes from Acidobacteriota bacterium, assembly GCA_003223875.1. Taxonomy (GTDB): domain Bacteria; phylum Acidobacteriota; class Terriglobia; order 20CM-2-55-15; family 20CM-2-55-15; genus 20CM-2-55-15. Next base: position 7,945 of record QHWY01000196.1, read on the forward strand.
TGACTAACAACCATGCCACCACGCGTGCCGAAGGGTTGACCCTCGACATGGTATTCCTGCGAAGTATCGCTCGGGGCAATGTAGGTTCTTTCCGTCGGTGTTTTCCAGTAACCCACAGCCAAGCGTGCGATCTTTCCGGCCGCGTTCGCATAGGATTCCAGCAGCGTCGAAGACAACGCTAGCGAGCCAGCGACGTTGTCAAAACCCCTGCTCGAATCGTCGGGCGGCAGAAGTGTAGCGGGATCGATCTCGATATCCAAGAGATCGCGAATGGCATTCGCGTACTCGACGCGATTCATTCGATGCAGTACTACGGTTCCGGGATGGACTTTCGCTTTCCGGTCGATTTGCGTTTCCAACCATTCCGCCAGACCCGTGTAGGTGACCAGGTCCGGCCGCCGCATTCCCGGCGGGGGCATCACGCCGGCACGAAGCTTGCGAATGACCTTCTCCCAAAATTGCGGGTTTTCGGTGACGTGTGTCGAGAGATCGAGTTTTTCAAGCGACAGATTGGCTCGTCTCGTACGATCGTTATGGCAGGTGACGCAATATTGATCGAGAACCGCACGCTCGGCCGCTGCCGTCGCCGCGGTATTTTCGGAAGGGCGCTGAGCGCCGGCTGCCTGTCCATAGCCGAGAACCGCCGACACCAACAGCACAGAACCAACGAGTAGCCTCTGTATCATCGCTGCTCCGAATCAAAACTTAAGATCTTGCATGTAATATCCCTCCGAACGTATTGAAATTTCAAGGAAACATTTGTGTATCTTGTCCTTTTTGTGGCCAGATTTTTATTGTCAAATCGCGAACCAGGGTGGTACACGTGAATTGTGCTCTTCTGAATCTCAACAGGGCCGGCGCCGTACTTGAGCGGCTGGCCAAACTAATCGGCCAGAGCTTCGGGCCATACTGCCATAAATGTTGGAGTTCTGTACCTAATGAATCTCCACGAACATTCTGTTCACTTCCACAACGGCAATGTACAGCTCGATAGCCGTGACTGTGCTTCCGTCTTCGATCTATGACTTTCGACTTTGCAAAGACGCTATTGCTTGCCGATCGTCGGCCCGTCACCGATAACGAAGTAGCCGGGCGGAGGATTCCCATTGTTTGCCTCGGCGTACGCTTTGGCCGACGCCGCCTGCGCTGCGACGGAGCTTCTGGCGGACGGGCTGGCGCTCTTTGGTACGACGACGATCGCTGTGCCGAAGCCCGTAGCGCCCCCTGTATCGGTGGCTCCGACCACGATGAGATAAACTCGGCCATCGAGGCTGCCGGCGCGCTCGGCCTTCAACCGTAGCGTCCCGATTCCGAAATCCTTGGCGTCCGGTGAGAACGCTTCGCTGCCGCTCGTTGACGTCTTATCATCTTCGTCGCTCCAGACCCGTATGCTGGACACCGCGGGCGCCGGACAAGCGCGGTCGCTAGTCGTTGCCGACAACCCAACATTGATCAAAGTGCCGTTGGGAGGCCAGAGGGAGGCCTCCGCGACGGCAGCAGTCACCGTGGGTGGCGGGTTGGAAACGGATAGACCCGTCGACGCGTTATTGGCTAGATTCGGGTCGGGCGTGGCAGAACGGACGATTGCCGTATTGTTGATGACGGACGCATTCGAAACAGCGCAGTCGATCTTGAGGACGACTGTGAACGTGGCCGTAGCGCCGCTTGCTAGTGTCACGGCTTTGCAACTGATAAGACCCGCGCCACCAACCTGCGGAGCCGTGCAGACCCAGCCGCTTGGGATCGAACTCGAAACAAAGGTGGTGCCGGCCGGCAGATTGTCCTCGAGTGTCACGTCGGCAGCGGGGTTCGGTCCCTTGTTCGTGACGGTAATCGTGTACGTCGCATTTGTTCCGGTTTCGACCGTGGCTGCCGAAGCGGTCTTCGATACAGCGAGGTCGGCCTGATTGATCACCGATGTCGTCGCCGTGCTGGAATTGTTTCCCGGATTCGTGTCGGGCGTCCTGCTGGCGACCGACGCGGTGTTGCTGATCGTGGAGCCGTCTGCTGTTGCGGCGTTGACATTGGCCACAATTGTAATCGACGCCGAAGCACCCGGCGCGAAGGACGCGAAAGACACCGTGTGGTTGTTGCCCGAGCCGCTGCAAGTTCCCCCACCGGTCGAAGTGCAGGAGATAAAACTGACTTCGGGCGGCAGGTTGTCCGTAACGACAACAGAAGTCGCGCCAATGGGTCCGCTGTTGGCCACATTGATGCTGTATGTCACATCCGTGCCCGCAATCACCGGGTCCGGTGAATCGCTTTTGGTTATGGCCAGGTCGGTAGCGCCATTGAAGACAAATACGCCGTTGCCTGTCGCCGCGTAGAGCGTGGCCGGCGTCTGAGGGTCGATGGCCAGAGCCCTCACAGAAAGGTTGGTCAAGCCGTCGTTGAAGGCGCTCCAACTCGCACCGCCATTGGTGCTCTTGAATACGCCGGCGCTACCTGTCCCCGCATAGAGCGTGTCGGGCGTCTGTGGGTCGATCGCCAGGACGCTCACATTGTTGGGCAGGCCGGTGTTGACGGCGCTCCAACTCGCACCGCCATTGATGCTCTTGAATACGCCAGCTTCTGTCCCCGCATAGAGCGTGGTCGGCATCAGGGGGTCGACCGCCAGGACGCTCACAATAAAATAGTAGGACGGAGGGGGCGGAAGCAGGCCGGTGTTGACGGCGCTCCAGCTCTCACCGCCATTGATGCTCTTACGTACGCCACAGAATCCCCCAGCGTAGATCGTAGTCGGCGTCACGGGGTCGATGGCCAGGGCCCATACATAGTTAAGAAGGCCGCAGGCCAATGTGCTCCCGCTCCAGCTCCCTCCGCCATTGGTGCTCTTGGCTACGCCGGAATTTGTACCCACGTAGAGCGTGTTCGGCATCAGGGGGTCGATGGCCAGGGCGTACACACTGAGGTATTGGAAGCCGAGGTTGCTCCAACTCCCCCCACCATTGGTGCTCTTGGATAGGACGGTGCCCCCGGCGTACAGCGTGGTCGGCGTCTGGGGGTCGATAGCCAGGACACTTGACTCGGTCTTCACGTCGGTGTTGACAGCGCTCCAGCTTCCACCACTGTTGGTGCTCTTGAATACGCCGGCAGCCGCCTCCGCGTAGAGCGTGGCTGGCGTCTGGGGGGCGATGGCCAAAGCGTACACAGACATAGCGGTGAGGCCGGTGTTGTTGACGGCGCTCCAACTCCCCCCACCGTTAGTGCTCTTGAATACGCCGCCATCTCTCCCCGCGTAGAGCGTGGCCGGCGTCTGGGCGTCGATGGCCAGAGTCCACACACGGGGATACTTGGGCAGGCCCGTGTTGACGGCGCTCCAGCTCCCCCCACCATTGGTGCTCTTGAAAACGCCACTGCCGTATGTCGCGGCATAGAGCGTGGCCGGCGTCTGGGCGTCGATGGCCAGAGCGGTCAGATTGGAAGCGCTGAGCAGGCCCGTGTTGACGGCGCTCCAACTCCCCCCGCCATCGGTGCTCTTAAATACGCCGCCATATGTCCCCGCGTAGAGCGTGGCCGGCCTCTGGGGGTCGATAGCCAAGGCGCGCACAGGTGTACCGGTCAGGCCGGTGTTGACGGCGCTCCACCTCCCCCCGCCGTTAGTGCTCTTGAATACGCCGCCGTATGTCCCCGCGTAGAGCGTGGCCGGCCTCTGGGGGTCGATGGCCAGAGTCAACACACGTGGATAGATGGGCAGGCCGGTGTTGACGGCGCTCCAGCTCTCACCGCCATTGGTGCTCTTGAATACGCCCCAGACATCTGCCGTCGTGTAGAGCATGGCCGGCGTCTGGGGGTCGATCGCCAGAGCCGGCACATAGGGATAGTAGGGATTGTAGGAAGGGCCAGAGGAGGGCAGGCCCTTGTTGGCGGCGCTCCAGCTCCCTCCGCCATTGGTGCTCTTGAATACGCCATAAGCACTTGTCCCCGCATAGAGCGTGGTCGGCGTCTGAGGGTCGATGGTCAGGCGGCCTACATAGAGGTTCGTCAGGCCGGTGTTGACGGCGCTCCAGCTCCCTCCGCCATTGGTGCTCTTGAAGACGCCGCCCCATCCTGTCCCCGCATAAAGCGTGGCTGGCGTCATGGGGTCAATAGCGAGCGCCACGATCGATCCACCTTCCGGGCCAGTATTCGTCCAGGAATTGATCCCTCGCTCGGCAGTCATACTGCTCGTCACCAGCAAGGCGCTGAGAAGAACGCCGAGGCTCACAAGACGCAACTTCTTACGCAGCATATGTATCCTTTCTGATCCAATGATTTTGGAGATGTCGGGGTATTCGCAGGCCTAATTCCAATGCAGGTTATGAAGCGAACTCATTCCTGGGGCTTATCTTAGATAGCGGTAAGTTTTTGCAGACGCGAACCATCAGGGCAATAGGATGCAGCCCGTTTCATGTTGTGTGACCAACGATTCACAATTTCCGACGGAGAGGGGCCGTTTACGGGTTCGTTGATGTCCAGGTAACCCAGCACGTGAGAGGCGAACTCGCGGTTAATACCGCATGTCCTTCTACTGATCGTAGAGCCCTGGGAATCTTCGCCAGCGGGACCGACTCCGCCTCGTTGCCGCTCAGCTTCCGCTTGATCCACACAAACGAACGGGTCGACTGAAACTTCCGCCCACTCCTCTTGTTTCACATATCCTCTGACGTTGTACAGGCGACTTTTGGCAGGTGCACGCGAGAACGAGGTTAAGAACGAATGTACCGAGAGATCCGGTTCCTTCACAGTGATCGCGAAGCCCGGCATCGCCACCGACCAGATCATTCACGAGTTTCGGCTGTTGGTGTCATGTGGCC
>QHWY01000197.1 GCA_003223875.1 Acidobacteriota bacterium
TGTCGAGTCGATTCCACGTGACTTCAGCCCATCGAGAAACTCTATTTCCTTTGCGGAAGGCTCAACCGGCATTCGCAGCGCGATGTCTGCGGCCATCAGGCTGCGCGCTTCTCGCAGCAACGTGTACCGGACAGACTCGTTGAATCCCGTCACGGCCGTCAAAGCGGCTGCGCCAAGGGCGACCGAGAGCACCACGAAAATAAATTTTCCCGGCGCCGCGCGCGTTTCTCGCCACGCCATCAAGAGCGGAAATCGGAAATTATTCGAATTGGTTTGCATCGCTTTCCTAGCTCCCCTCCTAAGTTAGGAGGGGTGCCGAGCCCGAGTATTTCAAGGGCGAGGCGGGGTAGTTCCCGTGAGAACCATCCCGGCTTCGCTGTCCTTCACGATTCTTCCGTCTTTTAGAAGGATGCGCCTGTCTGCGTGCGACGCAAGCAGTTCGTCGTGTGTGACCAGAATGAGCGTCGTCCCTTCTTCTCTATTCAATCGAATGAGAAGGTCCAGCACGTGCCGCCCGTTCTCGCTATCCAGATTTCCGGTCGGCTCATCCGCAAGCAGAACTGAAGGCTTCATCACGAATGCGCGAGCGAGCGCGACGCGCTGCTGCTCGCCTCCCGAGAGCTGCGCGGGATAGTGATCGCAGCGGTCGGCGAGCCCGACAGCTTCCAATAAGTACGTAGCGCGCCCAAGAGCCCCATTGCCCCCGCTGGCTCCATTGAATTCCAACGGAAGCATGACGTTCTCCAGTGCCGTCAAAGTGGGAATAAGATGATAGGACTGAAAGACAAATCCCAGGTTTTTCCCACGGAGTTCCGCCATTTCATCTTCCCGAAGCTTCGTGATGTCCCGCCCATCGATCCAAACGCTTCCCGACGACGGCCAATCCAGGCCCGCAATCAGACCGAGCAGCGTGCTCTTTCCACTGCCCGACGGGCCCATGACAGCAACGAATTGCTTCGAAGGCACGTCAAACGTGACGTCACGAATGATCTGCACTTCATGCGCTCCGTTTCTGATGGTCTTGACCAAATTCCGAACAGCAATCATGATTCGATTCTAGATGAAAACGACGTTTCTTATTTCAATCATGATGGTTTTAACGGCAACCGAACGGCCCACAGTTCAGGACTCGCGGCCGGTAATCCTCGCATTTGGCGACAGCTTGACCGCCGGGTATGGTGTGCCTCGCGGCTCCGGCTATCCGGAACTGCTCCAGCGAAAATTAGACGCGCTCGGCTACAAATATCGCATCGTCAACATGGGCATCAGCGGCGACACCACCAGCGGCGGCCGCGCGCGAATACAGGCCGCGCTCAACGTGATGCCCTCCATCGTTGTGCTGGAACTTGGCGCGAATGATGGACTTCGTGGAATGCCAACTGCCCAAATGCAAGCCAATCTGGAAGAAATGATCACCGCGTTTCAAAAAACCGGTGCGAAGGTGGTTCTCGCTGGCATGACGCTGCCGCGAAATTACGGAGCCGCTTACGTTCAATCCTTCGAAGAGGTGTTTCGCAGTCTTGCCAAGAAACACAGCCTGCCTCTCATCCCGTTCTTCCTCGAGGGGGTCGCCGGCAATCCGAAATATACCCTCGACGATTTCCTGCACCCGAATGCCGACGGTTACGTGCTTGTGACAAACATCGTCATGAAAACGCTGGAACCGATTCTGAAGAAGTAATTCCCCTCCTCGCAGGCTGCGGAAAAACTCGAATCAAACGGCTGTAGCGGCGCTCTATGAGCGCCGGCTTTTCTCAGAATCAACGAGATGCCTGCGGTCATAGACCGCCGCTTCTACAGTGAATTGGTTTCGAGAAAAGCATTTTTCCGCAGCCTGCTAAGTTAGGAGGGGAGTTCTGGCGCTCATTGTTTCAAACCGACTACTGGAAAGTATTCGCCCAGGTACCGGCGCGTCCAAATTGCGCCCGTACGTCGCCGCGTCGGAGCGTCCGAAAAGTGATAGTCGTACGTGCGGGCTCGAACGAGCCGGGGAGGTTTGTTGGGAAAGGGATTTATTGCGAGAAGGTTTAAAACGTCGGGAGAACCCTCCAGGAGGCGCCGCAGGAGCTGCGGAAACCACGGGTTGTCTTGATAATTGGATAACGCGGCAAACCACATCTGCCAGTCCAGGCGCGGTTGGTACGGGGCGACCCAGGCGAGCGGACGATTCACATCCCCCGGCTTGTATTTGAACTCATACGCCTTCCAATTCTCGGCGTCATCACTCCCTTCGATAATTATTTCAGGACGGGTTGTGGTCATCACGGCAAACAGCCCGTAACGATTGACGATGTGAAATGTCTGCGCGCGAAAGTCGATGGACGCGATCCGCTCAGGAACTGTTCCCGGTATCCCGAACATTGTCAAAAGTTGCAGAAGGCCCAGCGCGATTAAGGCAACACTCGCCGTCGATACCACCCACCGAGACCATCGCGGTTCGGGTGCCTCTCCATCGTCGAACAAAGGGACAAAGCACAAAACGATCGTGAGCAGATTGAAGAAGGTGTAATTCCCTGTGAACGCGATCAGGCATTGAAAAGCGATCGTGATGAGTGCCCCAACCCTCCGCAGAGGCCGTGTGGTCAGAAACAAAAACGGCACGACCAGTTCGATTGCAAACACTCCGATAACCGATATCTTCTGAACAAATGCTGGAAGATGATGCGCGAACCACGCCGGCGGAGTCGGCAGAGGCTGCGTCTCGTAGTGATAATTCAATGCCGTCAGACTCCGCCACGTGGGATCGCCGCTCAACAACTTCACGGCACCGGACTCCAGCGTCAATCGAAAAATCAGGAATCGGAAAAGCCATATCGCCATTCGCGGTGGCGGGTTCCTGTACAACGGACGCAAGCCCCAGGGAGTAAGGAGAATCGCGGCGAAACCTGTCTCCAAAAGCAAAGCGTCCCATTGAAACGAGAAAAATATCTGGCCGACCGTGTCCAGCGAAAGATAAAGAACCCAAAGACCGATCGCGGCCACCAGAGGCACGATACGAAGAAACAGCAGAATGGCGAGCACGATGCCGGCCCATATCATCAGATGCAAGAACCTGTCGCTGGAATCGAACCAAGCCAGAGTTGGAAACAGCGCGTAACCCGTATCTAGGTATTGCGAGTCGATCGACTCCAGATAATCACTGACCGGCAGAATGCCCTTGGAACCGATGAGGCCATTGACCTGCGGGAGAAATGAAGCGAACGCCATCAGGTAGGTAATCGCCAAACCACGCAGGAAAATCGATCGCGCCATTCGACGACTGTAGCTGCTCTCGTCTCAACTGTGAAGAACAACCGAACCCATATATGATTTACCAGACCATTGCACATCACGAAACAACACCGTTCCCGGAGGAGGCGCAAGATGAAGCGTTATTGGGCCGCAAGATCACTGACAAGCGCGGGAATCTTAATATTTTCGTGTTGCCTGATGGCACATTCGCTTGCTGCCCAGGGAGTCGATGAATCACGGATCCGGTTTAGTGGCGACGGCGGAAAAGTTCCGGAACCCGGCGGCAAAGATTCCGGTGGGCCGGTTCCCCGGCTGGCGGACGGTACGCCGAACCTCGGAAGAACTGAAACGAGAGGCGGAGTCCACCCGATCGAATTGATTCAGCTTCCCGAACAGAAGCGCATCATCCAGCTCATGGAATTCCTTGGACACAATTGGCGCGACATTTTTCTGGATGGGCGTCCGCATCCACCGAAAGAACAACTCGAAAACTCTCCCACCTTCATGGGACATTCTGTCGGCCACTGGGAAAGCGATACGCTGGTCGTGGATACCGTCGGCTTCAATGAAGGAACCTGGATTGACAAGGAAGGTCATCCGCACACCACCCAGTTGCACTGGAGCCTTTTGCACAACTTTTAACAATTGAGCCAGTTAATCTCCGGTAATCAGAAAGAAGATGAAAAAGATTGCGTTCCTCTTGTTCGTGCTGTGGGCAGAGATTGCGTCGGGTCAGGTTACTTATCCGCCTGTGACGATTGCTTTTCCTCACGTTGTTGCGGGCGGCGATCCGAACGGACCGCACTACGTGACGCTGCTTCAAATCGTGAACAACAATTCGGCTTCGACGACCGCGCATGTGGCGCTGTTTTCAGACAGCGGATCGCCTCTCGCCGTTCTATTCGATGGCCAGGGTCCGCAATCCACGATCGATCTACAATTGGACGGCGGGCAGAGTCGGCAAGTACAAATTACTATCAATGGCCCAATCACCGCGGGCTGGATGGAGATCGTCTACTCGCCTTGTGATGCCCTCACGACAGTTCTTCTCGATTCTTTCTCCGGAACGACGCTGGTTTCGGAGATCGGAGTCGATCCCGCCTTTGACGTCATGTCGGCTACGGATTTCGCCGCCGAAACGGATGGTGTCCTGAATACCGGGATTGCGATCGCCAATCCGGACACGGCTGCGGCGTACGTCCTGGCTCGATTATGGGATCCGAATACGGGGAATGTGCTGGCAGGCAATGCGTTATCGATACCGGCCAACGGGCATGTTGCGCGATTTTTGACAGAGCTGTTTCCTGGGGTTTCGAACGTCAACCAGATGCGCGCGAAAGTCTCTCTGGACTCATGTTCCAGTTCGGCGTGCAATCTCGCGGGCGGGAACGGCTTCATTGCCACGGCCGTGCGGATCAACGGTGATCAACTCACGACCATACCGGTCGCGGATAGACCCGAAGATGGAAACCAGGTCCGTATTCTGCCTCAAGTCGCGTTTGGCGGGCCGGCCGGCGATCTCAATATCAAGACAGTTTTGTATTTCACAACCAACGTTTCTACCGGCGTGTTCGGTGCGGCAGATATTTTCGATAACGACGGCAATCCATTGCCTGCATCCGCCGACGGCGCCGCTCCGGCATCGTCGATCACGTTCACCGTCACGTTCACCGTTCCGGGTAATCGCGTCACGCGAATAGTACTCAGCGGTGACGACACGGTGCGGAGCGGCTGGCTGCGGCTGACTCTGCCCGAAACTGCCCATCTGCTCGTAAGCGCTGTTTTTCAGACATTTGCCGGATCTGATCTCGTTTCCGAAGCGAGTGTCCTGGAATCGGTCCCGCTGGCTCGCGGCCTGATTTACCTGAAGAGTCAGTCGACATCACAGGACGTTGGTGTAGCGTTCGTGAATCCGCAGCCGTCGCCTGCTGCGATCGATCTTCGGCTGTTGAACCGCAACGGCGACGTGATCGGCAATCAACAAATCACGCTACCGTCCAATGGACACGTAGCGCGGTTTGTCACGGAGCTTTTTCCGCAGCTCGCCTCGCTGCCCGACTTCGATGGCGCTCTGTCTTTACACGGCGCGGCAATATTTGCGGCAACGGCACTACGACTCACGGGCGCCAAAATTGCGGCGTTGCCGATTGCGTCCAATGGCATGTACCGGCCCGCAATCAATACCGTGCGTGTTACGAAGACGCAGAGATCGCCCGCTCAAATCAGTTTCGAAGTTGATGTGGCCGATTACGACTCCGACATTGTAACGGATTTCTCTACCACTGTTTCCGGCGTGGCGTATGTGGATTTCGGTGATGCCGGATATGACTATGGACCTGTGAAGATCGATGGTGCACGCCTGGCCAGTCAGGCCAGCGGGACACTCAGCGGCACATTTCAACCCCCGAACGTAACTGGCGCAGTCCCGAGCGGATATCCGGCCGTGTTCTACATATACATCTTCGATTCGGCCGGCAATCGGAGTAATTTGCTCGCCATACCAACGAAGTTTTGACGTCGAATTTCAGGGACGCACCTCGTCCGCTAGATGAATCTACGGCGGATGGTATTTTCTCTGGTGAGAACGCGCCAACTGAAAGACAACCGGAGGTGGGCTCGCAGAGGGAGGCTGCTGAACCACCCTGAAGAGCTTTCGAAGCCACTGCGACTTGACTCTACAAGTTCGTCCGCCAGTACTCTCCGCAGCCGCCTTCGCGTTTCATGAAACCGTTTTCTACCAGCTCGGGGCGCAAGTTCGCTGTGTCGTGACCCCAATTGGCCCCAAATCGTGCGATGTTGCACTTGATTGACCTGATCGATTCTCCAATCCGGCCCATTGCGATTTTGTTTATGCGCGTACTAGGGGAAACCAAACCTTCAACCGACACTGCGCTAACCGCTCCCGCGCAGAGTAGCCTAACGGGCGAGGTTCTCAACGGCGATGCGTTCGATCTGATTCGTAAATGCGCCGCTGAAAGCGTTGACCTCCTGATCACAAGTCCGCCCTATTGGGGTTTACGTACTTATGATTTGGAACATAACTGGTCGATTGAGGAAGATTGGAAACGAGCATGAAGTGAATCGTCCGCACCTCCCCCATATGATTGGTACCGCGCGCACGATGGTGTTCTGGGGCTCGAGCCAAGCCCAGATTGGTACATTACCCACCTAGTTGAATTCTTTCGGTTGGCCAGGCGAGTGTTAAGAAAAACTGGCAGCTTGTGGATTAATGTGGGGGACACATATTTTGCGAGGTGGTCGAGTATCCGCAACGCTGGACGGCAAGGTCTAGGTGGAAATCCACGGCAACGTCGGCGCGTTCCAATGGGCAGATATCGTCAAGAGAAACAGCTCTTATCAATTCCTGCACGTTTCGCGATTGCAATGCAGTCAGAAAAGTTTATTCTCCGAAACGATCTGATCTGGTACAAACCGAATGTTCCGCCACGTCCAGAAAAGGATCGTCTTAAGCTGGCGCATGAACATTTTTTTCATTTCGTACTTAAACCGACGCAAGGTCGCGCTTCGTACTATTACGCTAAGCGCTTTGCTGAAGAACATGAGAACGATGTTGTGACATGCTTGGTACGTCCCGGGCAGGACAACCACACAGCAACGTTTCCAGAGCAATTGATTACACCTCGCATTCAGAGTTCATGCCCTCCGGCAGGCACGGTCCTTGATCCGTTTTGCGGGACAGGTCGCGCACTCGTTGTCGCGAACCGATTTGGCAGAAACAGTATTGGATTCAAGTTGTCACCGGGATTTGCTGCAATCGCCCGAAAATCGAGATTGAACTCAGGAGAGGAAGGATAAGAAATTCAAGCGAGGGTGATCAAATACGGCGCGGGCCGGGAATGTCACAGTGATGCCCGTTATGTAAAGGTTCATGGCCCTGGGGGCCACCTCCGAGCATGAACGTTTCCAGATTCCCGGCGACGGTGCGATAAAGCACGGACTGTTCGGGATTGCGGGGACGGTACGAATCCGTAGGATCAGTCCCAGGGGAAAACAAGATTGATGTCCGGCTGACATTGCCGAAGTGCGTTTGCTGCGAGCAAAGGCCCGGTTCCAGGCGGCGCTCCACCGCCAGGATCTGGCAATAACGGAGCCAGTCACAGGCGGCGGATCCAGACAACTTATACCCAGGTTAGTTCTGGATTTCCCCCTAAGGCGCGACAATAGTGTCGTCTTTGTCGCGGCAAAGGCGATCTTTCCATCCAGCTCGTTGCGTCGCCACGACGATCCGGTGGGAACCGTCGTCGATGTGACGGAACATCCGATAACCGGAACCTTCAGAGAATGGCACGACCTTGAGAACAGGTTTGCCGCGATGCGTAATGATCAACCGCTTCCGGCTCTGCTCGACTTGCTGGAAATACTCGAGCGCGTGAGATTTGAATCGGGATTTGGAAATCGTGTGTTTTGTCATCAGTCCCATGACTATGGTCAAGATCACCAGGCAGTACTGATTTCACGACTGGGCCAAGCTCAGACCGGCCACCGATGCAGGAAGTTATGCCGTCCTGGCTGTCCCGTCAACGCCTTCATCTGAGGCACGCCATTTCTTCAGCGATCAGACCGGCGTCATTCGAGCCGAACAAGGCAAAGATGCGAATACGCAGAGCCCTGCGATTTCGCAGTAATTTACCCGCACATGTTACCGAGAGGGCCGCGCCCTCCGCAGTAGCTGACGTCCTGGAGCTGGATGTCGACTCCGTCAGGCCCGTCAACCAGAACCTCTACCGTGGCGCCCTCGCGCTCCCTGATGCGCCACCGGACGCGGTGCTGGGCAAGGCTCTTGATAATCTTGTCCGGATCGAACCCCTCGACGCCAAATCCGACATGGGGCCGGAAAGCAGCGGGGCCGCTACCCTCGATTAACGCAACGAACTGCGGACCGGACCCAACCTTAAGGACAGGAATCGGAGGTCCCACGAATCCTTGAGTTCGCGGGCCTGCTTCCAGCTCCTGGTATGTCTGCAACCGCATGTCGGTCAACTTCAAATACCATTCGACCGTGCGCTGGACATTCGGCACTACCAACCTCACGTGGTTCAGCGTGCGGACGGAAATTGGTGGTGGGTCGTCTGGCTGTCGCTCCGCTTTCGCGGAACTGTCGCACACGTCACCTAAAAACCCACCTCCGCCACAAGCGTTGATCGGGTTGAACTGGAGTGGAAAACCGTCCGGATCATCGAAGTTGACGCCGTTTA
>QHWY01000468.1:0-406 GCA_003223875.1 Acidobacteriota bacterium
CGCTATGTGGCCCTGCCCGTCCTCACTGCGGCCGGCGGCCAGTCGTTCGCCATATCGCTTCGGGTGCTGTGATCTGAATTGGCGGGGAATGGGGTGCCCCATCAGATAAGTCGTCTTTGTCGCCACAAAAGCGAAGGAATTGTCGCCTTTTTCGTGGGAAATCCAAGAGCAACCGGGGCACACCTCCATAAATGATTTCTGACGCCGGCTGTGACGCTTCAGTATCATAGAAAGATAAATGCTGCGCATCCGATACTTGCTTACTACGGCCGCACTCTTGGTATTTGCGACTTGGTCGATCCACGCTTACCGCAGCAGTGTCCTTGACGCTGATTTTCTGGTATATGGCCAGTCGGTTACTGTGGGTGGCACCAGCCCTGGCCGCGGACCCGTCAGGAATCCTGCT
>QHWY01000468.1:453-2363 GCA_003223875.1 Acidobacteriota bacterium
CATAGCGCTGGAGAGGATGAGATGTGAGGGGAGTTGCCCCTGGTATCTGCTGGAGATCGATTCATCGGGTGCCGTTTCGTTCAAAGAAGGCCCGGCGCAAAACCGCGGCGAAGGGCGCAAGTCTACGATAACGACAGATCACTTTCGTGATCTTGTTGGACGATTTGAGGCCATTCATTTCTTCGAGCTGAATGACCTTTACCACCCGACCGGTACCGACATTCCGCCAGTTCACATTCGCCTGACGGTGAATGGAAAGACAAAAAGCATCACGCATTCTGATATAACGCCTCCCGGCCTGGAAGAACTTGAACGCACGATCGAGCGCGCGACCAACATCCATCGCTGGCTGCACGGCGACGCGGCCCGTTTCAGCCTGCAGTCCTCTGTGGCTGGAGGTTTTGCAGGCGAAGATCTAACGAATAATACGAATGTAAGGCACGACGTCGAGACTCGCATCAAGCCGGGAATGACTCAGTTGATGCAAATAGCCGGCGGCTGGGGCATGGCGACGAAGATTCAGGCTCAAACGGCGATGCGGCGCATGCAACATGTGACTGACGCCGACCGAGTGCGGTGGACGCTCGCGGAACTTCGACAGGCGCTCGAACGGGGAGACGACGTCAACGCCGCCGATGAAACCGGGTGGACCGCATTGATGGTCACCGCGGCAATGGCCCAGCCGCAGTCTGTCTCAACGCTGCTCGACGCCGGTGCGCATGTTGACCAGCGGGATCGCCATGGCGATACGGCAATGATCGGAGCCGCAAGTGTCCCCTATCGACATCTCAAGGTGGCCGCAGCGGAAACCGTGGGAATCCTTCTCGCGCACGGCGCCTCAGTCGACGCGACAAATGATTTGGGAGAATCTCCGTTGATGTGGGCCGCCAGCGCCGGCAACGCCGAGGCAATCAAGTTGTTGCTCAGCGCGGCCGCGAATCCGGCTCTCGTGGATCGAACAGGCCACGAGGCGCTGTTTTACCTCCGAAATGCTCGCGATCATTGGGCCTTTGATCCCGCGACAGTCGCACGTTACGACGAGGCGGAATCGGTTCTCCTTCGACGATGAGCTACCAGCACCGCTACGGTTTCGGAGGAGGAAGCGTCTTGCCGGTCGGCGCGCCCCTTCCCTTGTACACGAAGCGCTGGAAGCGCCGGCCATCGAAATTTTCCCCGACGTCGATGTTGCCTTTGCTGTCCACCGCCAGCGCGTGCGGAACGTTCAGCGATCCGCCGAAAATACCCTGCTGTCCGATGTGATCCACGATCTGCAGCGTCTCACGCAGCAAAATCCGTCGAGCGAAATCTAACGGCAAACTCGTATTGCAAGGGCTTGGCTTGATCACTTTCGATGAGGCGGCCGGGGTTTATAGGGGGCGCGGCTACAGTGACGGCAGATGGCTCGAAGGCGAAGTTAAGCTACTCGATGACGGCAAGAGCCTCAGTTGGGGTTTCACGCTGGGCGAGATAAGCACGAAATCAGTTTTGCATATAAACGAAAAAGGGGACTAGACTGAGCTTCATGAAATGACCATCGGAGGCAGACCTCCCCAAAAGTTCATGGAGGTCGCTGTTCGGCGCACTTCCCCAAAATGACCCGCGAGAAGTCGCCCAACGTTTACCTACTCAGTGGACGTGAACCGCTTTACCCGAAACTTGAAATCCCCCAGAGTCTCAGAAGTCGCGTTAGGGAAGTAATCAGGTCAGTACAGAAGCCGACTTAACGCTGACCGATCCTACAGTAGCCCATCCGCAGACGATGCAAGCCCTTAGAGAGCGGGAATCATTCTCACCTGAATCGCTTGAGCTGAGGACTCATCGACATGAACCGGTGTGCCGTCGGATTCGAATTTCGAGATGAAATCCGGATCCATGAATCGATAGGGCTCGAGACCGTTCCAACCGAACAG
>QHWY01000198.1 GCA_003223875.1 Acidobacteriota bacterium
CTGGACCGTGACCGCCACCGGTGGAGAAATTCCGCACCATCGGTTGATTCACGATGATGACGTGTTCGGGCTTTGCCTCGATCTTTTTCTTCGGTTTTTGATTTTGGCTCATAAAATCTCCCAATTCCCCTCCTCCCAGAGGAGGGGAAGCGCGAAGCGCCGGGGTGGGGCGAAGCGCGAGCCCGGTAGGGCGAAGCCTCAATTGAAGTTTGGCGAAATATTTCGCCGGTCTGACCACCCGGTCTGCGCGGCTTTGCACAAAAAACAGATCGCGGGCGCTCATAGAGCGCCCCTACAGTTGCGGACCCCAATCTGTAGGGGCGGTCTATGACCGCCCAGGATTTCTTGTGCAAAGCCCATCTGCGCCTTCGGCGCATCCTCTCTTGAGGCTTCGCCCTGTCGGGCTCGCGCTTCGCGCCCTCCTCTGCAAGGAGGGGAATTTTCACGCTAGTCGAACACCTCCGGAACCGAAAACGTCATCACCGTATTGCCCGCTGCCGTGGCGATGATGACCTCTTTGTGAAGCGGATCGAGAACAATCCCGATATCGCCCGACTGCCGGCCCAACGGGGCCGGAATTTTCATGGGCCGCTCCGTGCTTTCACCATTGAGCGGGATGTTCCAGATTTCGATGTTGCCCCTTGTGTGCGTGACCAGCCGCAGCTTTGGAGCGTAGACTTCGAACTGGTTGCCCATCCCAACAGGGCCGCGAATGGTGGCTCGAGGCCGTGTGTTTCCGCTGGCGGTCCGATCGAAAACCAATATCTTCCCGCCGCCACGGCGCCCGGAAACCGGCACCAGCAGAAGGTTGTGAATGGGATCGATGCGGAGGCACGGCACGTTGCCGCCTCCCATGCTCTGCTCGCCGAGCGACAACTCGGTGTCGTTTCCACCAAGAACTCGCTTGGGAGCAATGTTGCCGTTGTCCAGCCGGTTGAAAGTCAAAATCGTTTGATCCGGCGTAGCGAGGAAGATTTCGTCGTGGACAGGATCAATGCTCACCTTCCCGGTAGCACCCACGCCCTTGATCTGCGTCTTGTTTCCTTGAATCACGCGGAGCGGCGCTTCCTCTCCATTTGCCGCGCCGCGGAATGACAGGATCGCCTGAGCCAACGGGCTGGTGACGGCGATTTCATCGTGTATCCCATCGAATGCGATGTCATGCATCGTCCGGCCCAGAAGCGATTTTTGACCTTCGATGGATCTGAGATACGGTGTGTTCTCCTTCGCCGACCTGGCGAAGATCGCAATCTGCGGATGGTTCACTCAGTTAGGCACCAGGATTTCCTGGCGAATGGGATCATAGGTGACCGCCGCCGTCCTGCCGAAATTCACGCCGCGTTTGCTTTCCTCGGCACTCCGAATAATCCGCAGCGGAGCAACGTCGCCGTTCGCCATCAGCGGGTACGCGGTCGCGGAAGAATTGCCAAGATTCGAAACCCACACTTCCTGATTCTTTCGGTCGAGAGCAACGCCGGTCGGATTTCGAAGACGCGTCGATGGTCCTTTGATCACGCGTACCGGTGCGACATCCCCATGAGCCGTAGAAGCGTCGGCGAATACGAGGATGGACTGCCCGATGTCGTTCGCGACGTAGAGATCGCCATTGTCCGGATTGAATTTCATCGCTGCGGGCCAATCGAGCTGCGTCTTTGGACCGCTAATCGCCCGCAACGGCTTTGCATCGCCGCTTGCATCCAATGAGTAGACCTGGATGGCCGGCGGCAGGTACTTGCCAGTACCGGCAATCCTGAAATTGCTGTGATGCCCCCACGTATTGACGAACAACAGCCGGTTCTTTTCATCGACGGCAATCCCGTGCGGCGCATCGAGTCCCGTATTCTCGCCGGCGATCCGGCGCAGTGGCTGCTCCTCTCCCGAGGCGTCCTTGCGATAGACCACCACTTCAGGGGGAAATTCGACCGTCACGAAAAGCTCCTGCTTTACCTCGTCGGCGGCGATGTTGTAGACACGATGCGGCGTGTGCAGGATGGCCTTTGGGCTGACTTCTCCGTTGGCTTCGCGAGGAAACCGAACCATCTTGTCGCCGGTGTCGGACTCCACCGAAAATATGTCACCCGTTACAGGATCCACATAAAGGCCGTTGTTGAATTGAAGCGCGGTCTTATCGCCTGAAACGATTCGCTTGGGTTTCGTGATTTCGTCGTCCTTCGGGGTTTTGGACAATCGATCGAACACCCGATACGACCACAAATTGTTGTCCTGAAGAATGACGTCATCCGAGTTGACATCCACGGCAACCGCACTATAAGTCGGAGCGGTATCGCGGACCGTTCGCAGCGGCGTTCGGGCCCCCTTCGCTCTCGCTTCTCTGGCTTCCTTCTCCTGTTCTTCCGTGTTTGGAAGGTCCGCAATTCCCTGTTGCAATGCCGCCATCATGATCGGATTGGAATCCTGCTGAATCGCGGAAAACAGATTCTCCTGCTGCAGCGACGCAATGAGCCCGGACTCGGCGCCGCTGGTTTCATTCCATTCACACATGGGTACGATGTCGGGCAAATGCTGGACGGAAACTAAACGCGGCGAAGCCTCAGGCGCCGGGGCTACCAACAAGATGCCGATCGTAATTACCGGTAACGCAAGGAGAGCCCATTCACGTTTTTTTAATCGCATGTACCGGGATTTTATCCCAGTGATTTCGGGGTAACAAGTTTTGCACAGAACTCCCCTCCTAAGTTAGGAGGGGACGCGAGCGAAGCGAGCGGGGAGGTTCCCTTTTGGAACCACCCCGGCCCTTCTATTGAGGCTTCGCCCTGCCGGGCTCGCGCTTCGCGGGGCCACCCCTCCTAACTTAGAAGGGGAGTCTGGGATATCATACCGGCAATAGAACCCATGTCGGACGCGGAAATCATCGTTCATTTCCTCAAAAATATCGAACGGCGCTTGCGGGCGAACCGGTCGCTGCGCGACATCACGTTCGCACTGTCTATTGTCCTGACGTTTCTCACGTTTATTAAAGTGTGGGATCTCATCTCGCCATTCAAAACAGCGATGATCCGGTTCTTTCTTGGTTCTTGCGCACTGTTCTTGTTCGGATACGCGGTGTGGCTACTCCGGAAAAAAGAGACTCTGGATCAAGCGGCAGGTTCGATCGATCAAACAGCCCGGCTGAACGACGAAATCAAAACGGCCTTTTGGTTTATAAGTAATCCGCATCCCTCGAACTGGGTCGACAGGCAGATTCAACGCGCAGCGAGCACTGCGGCGAGGATCGATCTGACTCGTGCATATCCTATCGTTATTCCGCGCGCGTCGTATGGGGCTGTCACGATGACTTTGGTTCTCCTCGGACTCAACTTCCTTCCCCTGCCGTTCAATCACAATTGGCTCGTCTTGAGGGCGGCTCCAGAAATCGCTCGCTCGGAAACAGTGGCGACTACCGCGGCAACATCGGCGCCGAGAGCCAGCCTAGTTCGGGAGATATCCAAGGACACGCCGAATATGCAAAGCATTTACGCCGGTCTTCAGAAGATAGCTTCGCGCCTGAAGGAGTCTGAAACCTTGCGCGGCGTCTCCCGGGCATTGACGGATAAGCGGCTTGCCCTTGCCGCGGAGGAATTGCGAGCCGTAGCGACTGTATTGGATCGCGAGCCGGTCGCATCATTATTAGATATCGAGCACAGCTTGAACGAGGCAGCCGAGATTTCGCGGCCGGAGCTCGAAGCGCTGTCGGATGAATTGGCAGCGGCAGCTCGTTCCATCGCAAACAAAAACATGACCGGCGCCCGGGAAGCGCTCGAGCAGGCTGCTGAAGAGTTTGAAGGTCTCGAGGAAGAGATTTACAAGCAAGAGTCCACTCTCGAACAGCTTGCCAAGGGTAATGAAAGGCACGCCGAAGAGGATGGGCACGTCAGCGGCGCCGCGATCCCCGAGGCTCGCGATCTTCCACAGAAGAAAGGCAGCGGCGAGGGTTTTGGAGTTTCCGAAAACAAAAGCGACAGGGGTCCATACGAAGGCTCACCGACCCGGCTCGGGGTCAAACTTCAACAAGAAGCGGTGGAAGGCATGCGCAGCGCCGGTGTCAGCCGCGAGGACGTGGGACAGGCGAGCCGGCAGGAGCGCTCGACGCTGGATTACCACGCCATTGAGGCCAAATCGACCGGCTCGCCGAAGGATGTCTTAGACCACCGCGAAAGCACGCCGTGGAAGTATCGGGCTCTCATCAAGAGTTACTTCGAGGCGATTGGTGAACCGGCGGCAAAATGAACAGAGGGTGTGAATGAGTCGATGACGTGCAACTCCCCTCCTAAGTTAGGAGGGGTGCCCGAGCGACAGCGAGGGCGGGGTGGTTCCCTTAACTGCCAGTGACGGCAGGGGAACCACCCCGCCTGCTCGGCCTTTCTTTTGAGGCTTCGCCCTATTTCTTGAGGCTGCGCGCTATCGCGCTTGCGCTTCGCGCGGGCTCGCGTTTCGCGGTCCTCGCAGGCACCCCTCCTAAACTTGAGGGTGTTGCAAAACTGCCGCAAAGCGGTTTTCGTCTGCTGTAGCGGCGGTCTATGACCGCCGGTACTTCGTTGATTCTGCGAAAAACCGGCGCTCATAGAGCGCCGCTACAGTAAGAACCGCTATTCCGTAGTTTCGCAACACCCCTCAACTTAGGAGGGGAGTTGCGGCTGCTGCACCCATAGAGCTTTGCAATGACATTCCTTGCTTTAAGTCCATTCGGAGCGATCCTGCTGACGCTGATCGTTGCAAGCGCGGTCATCGCGCTGCACTTCCTGAAGATTCGGCCCCACCGTGTGTTCGTCAGCTCGGTTGTGCTCTGGCAGCGCGTGCTTGGAGACAATAGTTCGCGTTCCCTTTGGGAACGGCTCCAGAGAATCGTTTCAATTCTGCTGGCGGTAACGATCGCGCTTCTGATTGCGCTTTCTATCGGCCGGCCGCAAACCGGCGCAGTGAACGGCAAGATGCGGCGGATCGTCATTGTTCTGGATACGTCGCCCACAATGAACGCGCGCACCTCCGACGGCAGCACGCGCTGGAAGCACGCCACCGAAAAAGCCCGGGCCCTTTTGGCCGAAAGTCCGGCCGCGGAGTTTCGCATTGCCGATACGTCAGGACAAACGGCATTTCCATTTACGCCGGATCGGACGGAACTTCTCAAATTTATCGATCGGCTTGCTCCGAGCAATGTCCAACCGCATTTTCCAAACGTCGCCGCCGGCGCGACGGTTTATCTGATCTCCGACGGTGTCGCTCTTGAGGATGTTCCACAAGACGTCGAGAGGTTTTCCGTATTCGAACGCGCCGACAATATCGGCATTACCGCCTTTGACGTAAGGCCGGTTCCATCGAGACTACTCGAATACGAAGCGTATCTCGAGATTCAAAACTACGGCCGACCGGCAGAGATACGTTTGACTTTACGCGGAACCGATCAGGAACGGATCGCGAGGTCTCTGCGTCTTCTGACTGATGCAAGGTTCCGAGAAACTTTCGATCTCTCGAACTTCCACGGAGGCAGGATTCAGGCCAGCATTGAGACAAAAAACGATGCTTTCCCGATCGATGATACCGCGTCTGCGCTTGTTCCACCTCAGCGAAAGATCCGGACTGTACTCGTCACACCCGGCAATGAGTATCTCGAAACATTGCTCAAGTTGGACCGCTCCGTCGAACTAGTGACCGCGAACCCGCAAAATTACCGCGAGCCACCAGACATTGATGCGCTTGTGTTCGATCGTTTCGCGCCGCAAACGGCGCCATCCAAACCCGCCCTCATTATAGGAGCGCCACGCGCCCCATGGCTGCCAACGCCGAACGGGATCGTTCAGAAGCCGCAGATCAGCGCCTGGTCCGCGAGCCATCCCATCCTGCGCCACGTCGCGGCCGGTGAGGTGTCTATCGAGCGCGCGAACCGCATCGATTCGCAAAACCTGGACGTCGTTGCGGGTTCGAAAGAAACACCTTTGATTGTGGTCTCCAAGAACCCGCAATGGCTGATGCTCACTTTCGACCTCGGCTCGTCGAATTTTCCGCTGCAGAACGGATTCCCGATTTTTATCGAAAACGTTCTCGCCTGGTTCAATCGGGAGCAAATCGCGCTCGGCCGTTCGCCGGAGAATCTGGTGAATCCCAACCTTTCGAATATCAATCGATCGATCTTCACCGCGCCCGCATCCACCCAGCGAGCGCTCTGGTTTCGTCGGGAGCTGTGGTTCTACATGATAGTGTTGGCTGTTGCGCTTATCGCGCTGGAATGGTTCACGTATCACCGGGGCACCACATTATGAGTCTCGGTTTGACGTTCGGCGCGTACTGGCCGCTCCTTCTCCTGCTGTTGATTCCATATGTCTGGTGGATTCGGCGCAAAACCTGGATCGATCCGGATCTGAGGCACACGAAAGTCTTGGGACTCGTCCGCTCGGCAATCATCGCGGCGCTTGCGGTTGCGTTGATGGAGCCGGCGATTCAGCGCTCCGGTGCACTGGTTTCTGCAGCCTACTTGCTGGATGTATCCCAGAGCGTTTCGCCCGCAGACATCCAATCCGCAATACGATGGATTCGGCAAACGAGCGATTCAGGCAAGCCGGATCATGCCCGCTACATTCCGTTCGGAGCAAACGCGCGCGTTTTCGAGAGTCTGAATCAGCTCGAGGCTGTGGGTGTCGCCGAAAATCCTACTCAGGATGCCATCGGTCAGAACGCCACCAACATCGAAGTTGCCGTAGACAGTGCGCTCGAGAATTTTGATCCTCATCATCTCAAGCGGCTCGTCCTGATCACGGATGGAAATGAAAACCGGGGTCACGTGATGAACACGATTCGGCGTCTCCAATCGGAAAATGTGCGCGTTTACACAATGCTGCTCGGTGCACGCTCAGATCGCGACACTTCGATAGAGTCCATTACGGCCCCGCCTGAAGTGGCGGCTCAAGAACCGTTTTCAGTCGAAGTTGGCGTTTACAGCCGGATCGACACCGCTGCGCACGTTGAACTGCGGCAGGCAGAAGAGACGCTTGGCAGTCGAGAAGTTCAGCTCGTTCGCGGCCTCAATCGTGTCGCCTTTGAAACAAGTATTAAAAATGAATCCGGTCCCGCAACGCTTGAAGCGGACGTTCGGTCTGCCGGCGATTCCTTCGCCGGGAACAATCGATTCCGTGAATCTATCGTTGTGAATGGCAGGCCGAAAGTCTTGTACGTCGAAGGCCGTCCCCAAAGCGCGCGATATTTCGAAGCAGGTCTTCAAATGGAAGGCTTCGCGGTGACGACAACTACTCCCGCGTTGGTTCCGGCTTCCGCCTCGCTATTGGATTCCTACGATGCGGTGGTTTTGAGTGACGTCGCAAGATCCAGCCTCAGTGAACAGCAAATGACAGCTCTGGCTACTTACGTCCGAGAGCTTGGCGGCGGCTTTATCCTTGCAGCCGGAGAAACGAGCTATGGCGACGACGGGGGTTACTCGAAGACGGAGATTGAAAGAGTCCTTCCGATCACGTTCGATGCCAAGAGGCCCCATCGATCCGTGGCCATGATCGTCGTGCTCGATAAATCCGGAAGCATGGGCGGTCCGGATTTTGCTTTCACGAAAGAAGCCGCTCGAGCGCCACTGCAGTTGTTGGACGACACCGACCGTTTTGGTCTGGTCGCATTTGACTCGGAATTTTTTTGGGCCGTGCCGTTTCAAAACGCGGAGAACAGGAATCAGATGGGTCAAGCCATCAGCGCAATCGTGCCCGGCGGCGAGACCGACATATATCCTGCGCTTGAAGCGGCCTACGCTCAACTGACGAACGATTCGAGCGAAATCAAACATGTAATTCTGCTGTCGGATGGCCACACGGGACGCGATCCGTTCCAATCACTTGTTGAAAAGATGGCACAGGCGCAAATTACCGTGTCTACAGTTGCTCTGGGCGCGGCCGCCGATCGAGATCTCTTGGCCAAAATTGCGGAGTGGGGTAAAGGACGAACGTATTACGTAACCGACGCGTCGCATGTCCCACAGATATTCACCTATGAAGCTGAACTCACAACCGGAAGCACGCTGCGCGAATCGTCCTTCACACCGGTCGTGAAGAAGAAGGCGCCGATTTTGAAGGGAGTCGATTTCGAAACTGCACCCGACTTGCTTGGCTATGTTGTGACCAAGGCCAAACAGAAATCAGAGGTGCTCCTGGAATCACCCCGAGAGGATCCCATCCTGGCGCGCTGGCAATACGGTTTGGGAAGAACGGCTGCCTTTACTTCAGATCTCAAGGACAAA
>QHWY01000199.1 GCA_003223875.1 Acidobacteriota bacterium
CCGGGAAGTTGAGCGTACCCCTCGTACGCCGTTGCAGGTTGCGCCGTCTGGGCGGTGACTGGGGTCGGTGCCCCCCAAGCTACAAAAATCATTACGGCAAATGCCGATCTGAACAACTGCGCAGACATTGGTTTGGCTAAAGATACAATGCGCCCGCCTGAAAGGAGAAGGATTAATAAAGCGGCCAGAAGGATTGATAGACATAACTCAGTGCACTGAGAATCCAATCAGAAACTCGACTTGATCCCGCCGTCTTCCGGGTTCGGTCTTCGTGTTGTCCCATCGGTGTATCTCACTTCCGGACGAATAACGACACGATATCTATTCCATTCGACACCTGCGTTGGCGATGTAGGCAGGAAACTGAAGAACTTCGACGATTTTATGAGTTTCCCCAGCACGACCGTACCCGGCTTTCTTTTGGTTGTTTTCTTAAGGCATTCACCGTCATCCACGATGATCTCCTGACCTTTCTCGTTGAATGTACCGATGTAGCCAGGAGCGCGGAGGTTGTCGAATGGAATGGCGATTGTGTAACCCCGCTTTGCCAACTTCTTGATAACGGTGTCACGTTGTTTATTTCTCGCCGATGACGCGCGAGATTGGAAAACGGCCAATTGAAAATCGAGATCGACGGGCAGAAAGCGACCCTGAGGTCAAGAAAACCAACGGATTAGGCTACAAGTAAATTTTTTCGGCGATCAAAGCCACGATGCTGCACATTTAAATCATGAAATGATTTTCGTAATCACGATGCCGCGCATCTAAGTCATGAATCGACTTTCGAAGTCACGATGCCCTAGATCTAAGCCATGAAATGGATTTCGAAGTCACGATGGCCCACATCTAAATCATGAAACGAGTTTCGAAGTCATGATGCCGCGCATCTAAGCCATGAAATGGATTTCGAAGTCACGATGGCCCACATCTAAATCATGAAACGAGTTTCGAAATCATGATGCCGCGCATCTAAGTCATGAAATGACTTTCGAAGTCACGATGCCGGACATCGAAGCTGCGAAATCGATTTCGAAGTCACGATACCTGACATCTAAGGCGCTTGCACCAAAAACTGCATGATGTCGGGCTCGCCCGCTGTAGCGGCGGTCTTATGACCGCCGACAATACAGCAGTTTGCGAGATCGCCGGCGGTCCGCGAAGCGCAAGCGCGAAGGCGCGCAGCCTCAACGATAGACCGCCGCTACAGTGGCCATGCTCGACTTTTTGTGCAAAGCCTATCTAAGGCATGAAAGTCATTTCGGGAGGAAGCTCAACACGACTGAATGAGCATCGCCTCCTCATCTCTCCTCGACCTCGTCTCGCAAGCCCCACCGGCGATGGTAAAGCTACGTCAGACACAAGACTAGTTGGCGTTCGCAAGCGGATTCGGGCGCAGCTGAAATTGGGCTGCGTAGGGAGTGGTCCCCATCCCGCCTTCGCTATGCAATGGAGCCCGGCCGCCCCACGTCGCCCACAATCCCTTGGCGCTCCATCCGCCGTTAGGATCGTCGATGCGCCCTTCCATGCCTTTGGTGAAGAAGCCCATCGGGTATGGAACGGCCAGGTGGACCCACTTGCCGTTCGCGAACGCTTGCACGCCATCGGACTGGTTGTCGAGAACGATGACTGCATCCTTTCCGAGGCCGAAGATATCGTGCATGTCGACCCAGACGTAATACGGGCTTGCGACAGTCCCCAGAGCTTCCTGCACGCCATCGAACTTCGGTCCTGGCAGCGGATAGAACTTGAAGCCTTCAGGACAATGATCCCCTGTGGCAGTGGGCCCGTTCCGGATCCGGCACTTGCTGCGATCAAAGCTGATCAGGTTGCCGCCCGCCCCTGCTGCCCAGGCGATACCTTTGCTGTCCAAGTCCATTCCGCGAATGCCGATTTCGCTGGGCGGGAGTTGGTATGCCTCAGTCAAAGCGGTTACCGGCGGATTCGGGCCCAATTCCACGCGAACGATCCAACCCCTCCCGGACGTACTCGATCCCCACACACTGCCGTCATTCGGATTGACGGAGATGCCGTAGAAGCCGAGATTGAAGCGTTTGTCCTTGGTGGGATCGACCGGGGCATTGGGCTCCACGTACTCGTCGCGCTTGTACTGTGTCCCCGGCGGAAGGGCGGGCAGCAGGTAGCGCCCTTGATCGTCGGTGACCACGATCTTGGCGTAACGTTTCGTGCCCAGGCCCGTCGTCTCGGCGATGACCCATACGCCGGCTTCCGGTCCTTTGGCGCTGGTCACAACTCCCCCGACGTCGGTGGGGCCAATCCGAAGTTGCTGGGCACCAACCTGGTTCGGCCAAATCATCAGGAACGCGGCAATGCCGGCCGCTCCGACGCGCGCGGGCAACGTTTGTTTCGAACTCATGTCAACCCAGGCGGCGTTCAGAAGAAAACTGCGAATTCCGTTACGTCCCATGACGCATTCCTTTCTGTGGCAGGTTGTTTGGCGAAACGAGCGGGCCTCATTATGCCCCAAGCTGTGACGCCAGGTCGAGCATCTGCTAGTTTGCGCAGGCACCGGCACTATCTGGAGCGAAATCGGTGTATGCTCCTATCCGATGAAGCGACGCCAGATATTACAGACTTTGGGTGCGCTGACGGCGGCTGCGGTGCTTCGGCCTGAGGCTGTTGCGGGTGCGGCGGAGCAAGAAGCGGCGGGTGCCGGTAGCGATATTACCGGCCAACTCGCGCGGTATATGGTCGCTGCGCGAGATCGCGAACTTCCTCCTGCAGTCGTAGTAGCCGCAAAGCACCGCATCCTTGATACGGTCGGCGCAATCGTGTCCGGCGCACGGATGAAACCAGGCGAGATGGCAATTGGCTATGTGCGCCGATTAGGCGGCACTCCTGAAGCCTCAGTGCCTGCTACGGACATCCGGACGTCGGCAGTGAATGCGGCGCTTGCAGCCGGTATGTTTGCGCACGCCGACGAGACCGATGACTTCGAGCCCGTCACCAAAGCACACCCGGGCTGCGCCGTTGTGCCCGCAGCCCTTAGTATGGGCCAACGCGAGAACCGATCGGGAGAGGACTTCCTCCGCGCCGTGACCCTCGGCTACGACTTGTGCTGCCGGCTTCTGATGGCGCTTGGACCAGACCACGTTCGCGCGACTCACAGGAGCGCAGAAGGCGTCAGCTCGACGTTCGGTGCCGTCGGAGCCGCAGCATCGCTGGCCAGACTCGACGAAAAGGGAATGCGGTACGCGCTGTCATACGCAGCACAACAGGTGTCGGGGATTTGGAGCTGGGAACGCGATACCGAGCACGTTGAAAAGGCGTTCGACTTCTCCGGGATGGGCTCTCGCAACGGCGTAACAGCGGTGATGATGGCCCAAGCAGGATTCACCGGCGTACCCGATGTTCTCGACGGCGAACACAATGCGCTGCAGGCTCTGTCTCGAGAGCCACGACCGCAAGAGATGGTAGCCGGCCTCGGCAGCCGCTTTTTCATTAGCGAAACCGCCATCAAGGTTTTCTCCGTCGGCTATCCGATCCAGGCGCCGTTGGACGCGTTTGTGACGCTCCGCCGCCAGCACACTCTTACCGTGGACAACGTCGACCGAATCGTCGTCCGCCTGCCTGAGGATGGCGCACGCATTGTCGATAACCGCGCAATGCCGGACGTGAACCTTCAGTACGCGATCGCTGTTGCGCTGATTGACGGCACGCTGTCGTTCGAGGCGAGCCATTCCTACGAACGGATGCGTGACCCGCAAGTTCAGGCCGTGAAACAGCGCATACAGTTGTTGGCGGACCGGAACCTCATGGATCCTGCTGCGCCGCGCAGCGGCCGTGTGGATGTGACGCTTCGCGACGGCCGCACGTTTAACCACTTCACGCCGCACCCTCCCGGAACGAAGGAAAACCCGCTGGATACTTCGGCGGTTGTTCGAAAAGCCCGCGAGCTCATGTTGCCGGTGATCGGCTCTCGCCGAACAGACGCGGTGATCGACCACGTGAACGGTCTGGAGCGGTTGCGCTCTGTTCGCGAGCTTGCATCCGTGTTGGCCGGGCCGGCCTAAAGTATTCGATTACAGGCGCTGGTAGAAATTTTTCAGACCGGCATTACGCCGCGACCCATTTCAGCATGAGCAGCACATCACAAATCGACTGCCAGCGCTCCGAGGGGTCTTTGGCCAGGCAGCGGGCGAGAAGGAAGTCGAGAGCCGGGGGAGTCTTCGGCGCGTAGTGTGAAGCCGGGGCAGGAGTATCGTTGAGAATGGATTGGATCAGGCTTGCTTGATCGTTGCCCAGAAAAGCCGGCCGGCCCGTTACCATTTGGTACAGCACCAGGCCAAAGCCGAAAATGTCGGTGCGGGTGTCTTTCTCGCGCCGCTCGATCTGCTCCGGCGCCATATAGGCCAAAGTACCTGATGCACTGTCGCGAACGGCATCGTTCACGCGAGCATCACTCGCGTACCGTAATTCGGCTATGCCGAAGTCGAGCAACTTCACTCCTGCTTTCGTCAGCATGATATTGCGAGGTTTCAGATCGCAATGAATGATGCCTTCCTGATGCGTGGTCACGAGCGCATCCGCGATTTGAATCGCGTACCGCAGCGCTTCGGGCAGGGGCAGCCCAGTCTTCGCCAGGCGGTCCGACAGCAGCTCGCCAATGAGATATTCAAAGACCAGATAGTGCATGCCGCCGTCGTTGCCCAGATCGTACAGCGTGCAGATGTGTGGATGATTCAGAGCTGCAACGGCTCGAGCTTCTTGTTCTAATCGTTCGGACCATTCGCGGCTATCCGTCATGTACGCGGGCAGGACCTTGATGGCCACAAGCCGGTTCAGGCGCGTATCGACCCCGCAATACACTTCCCCCATGCCTCCTCGGCCGACGAGGGACAGTAACTGATACCGGCCAAGCATGCGGCCCATGAACTCTGCGCCGTCCTGCTGTGCCAGAGATTCGGCGGCGAATTGGATCGCATCCGTATCCAAACAAGTGTTACTACGCTCCGACGTGAGCAGCGATTCAATCTCCTGGCGTAAATCGCCGTCCGTACCACACGCGCGATCGAGAAAAGCGTTTCGAGCATTGGGTTCAAGCGCCAGGGCATCGTTGTAAAGAGTTTCAATTTGCTCGAAGCGTTCAGGACTCATCAATGTCCCTTTTTATTTCGACAGCTCTCGAAGCAGCCAGGCTTTCGCAAAATTCCAGTTTCGGATCACAGTAATAGGTGAGACCTTCAGAGCTTCGGCGGTTTCTTCAACACTGAGGCCAGCAAAGTAACGCAGCTCAACCACCTGAGCTCTTCGAGCGTCCAGGGCTGCGAGACGATCGAGCGCTTGATCGATCTCGAGAAGAACCGCGAGTTTGTCATCGGTGACGGGCGGCGCCTCATCGAGCGTCATCGGGCGCGCGCCTCCACCGCGCTTGTCGTAGCAGCGCGATCGCGCGTAATCCACCAAGATCCGGCGCATGACTTGCGCCGCCACGCCGAAGAAGTGGCCTCGATTCTGCCACTGGACGTTTTTCCAATCGATGAGCCGAACGTAAGCTTCATTCACCAGCGCTGTGGCCTGAAGCGTATGCTCCACTTTTTCCCGGCGCATATAGTGGGCCGCCAGGCGATGCAGTTCCCGGTAGACCAAAGGAGTCAGCTTCTCCAGAGCGGCTTCATCGCCCTCCCGCCAGGAATGCAGAAACTCGGTGATATCGTGGTCCGCCGGTGGTGCCATCAATATTTAATCATCGCGGTTGAATTCCTCTCTCAATGGACTTAAAGACGAAGACTGAGCATGTCCCATAAGTCCGCGCTGGAGACAGGGACAGTCACAATGTTAGCTGTTAAATGGCTTGTTGTACGATGTCGAATGTACTTGGTGCGGTTACCGAACCGCCAAATGGCAACCTGGTCGATGGGTCATTCGGTAATCTGGTAGTCGAAACAAGTACATTCGACATCGTACAACAAGCCATTTGACAGTTGACATGTGGCGCGGGTCCCTGTGTCCAGCCAATACTTATGGGTAAGCTCGAGACGACGATCCGGTCTCTCGCGCGCAAAGCGGAAATCTGCCGGGAGCGTGGTCAATATCGAGAGGCCGAAGCATTTTATGGGCAAGCGCTCGGGTTAGCGGAAGAATTTCTTCAAAACGACGATCTGGAATTAGCCGAACTCTTCAACAATGCCGCCGTGCTGTAGAAATAGCGCGAAGTCTCAAAAGAAGTCCGAGCAGGCGGGGTGGTTCCCTTGCCGTCAATGCACTTGAAGGAACCACCCCGCCCTCGCTTACGCTCAGGCACCCCTCCTAACTTAGGAGGGGAGTTGCCTCACGACAATACCCACGTCCCCAAGTAGAAACCCAGCACTGCGACAAGCGGAATACTCAAGAGCGCAAGGATCGCTCCGCCTTTGACCATGCTGCCGATGCGGACATAGCCGCTGGCAAAAACCATTGCGCTCGGCGGTGTGCCAATCGGCAGAGCGAAATCCATGTTCGCCGCAATCGCAGCCGCAACCAGCAAAGCAGCGGGATTAATACCAGCAGCAGGCGCGACGGCCCGAACCACTGCTCCGACCATGGCGATGATCGCGATGTTGGAAATGACAGAGCCGACGATGACGGTGAAAGCCACCACCGCGAGCACGAAAAGGAATTGGCTTGAAGGCGAAACGACAGCGGAGATCGTCTGTTCGAAAAATTGACCTAAGCCCAGCTTCTTATCGGCGATCGCGCCGCCCAGGCCGAGCGCAGCCGCATTCAAGGTGAGCGTTCCCCATTCCACGCCTTTGACCGCTTCATCCCACGTCATTGCGAACTTTCGGTTCTTCCAATCCACAGGAATTAGAAACAGTGCTGTAGCCATCAAGATGGCGGTAACGGACCAGTCCAGGTGTTGGGTGACCCAAATACTGGTGGGATTCTGTTTCCCACCCTGAAGAAACAAAGGCAGGACATCCGGCAGTATCCATAAACCCATCGCGGTCGCAAAAACGCAGCCGGCAATTTTTTCGCCGCGAGCCAGCGGGCCCAGTCTCTTCAATTCATCAGCCCAAAATTCGGCGGCCAGCGGCCAGTCGGGCATTTCGGGCTTTATGACGTACCGCAGAACTAAAAACATCGCGGCCAATGTAATGGAGAATACGGGGGCGCAAATGGCGACCCACTGGAGGAATCCGATCCGGTAGCCCATCGACTGGGCGATGCCGACTGCAATGAGGTTCGTGGGCGCTGCCACGGGAGTGACAACACCCATATTGGAACCCCACGCGATGGACAGGAACAGCGCCTCGGCGTAGCGGCTTCCTTGCCGAAACCCGAGTGTTTTGACGAGGCCGGCGGCAATCGAGATGAAAATCATCGTCGTGACCACGTGAGACAGCATCGAGCTCATCAGTGCCGAACCCAGTCCGAACATCAGCAGGACGCGCCAAGGATTGCCTCCCACGAGCCGCAACGAGGCCATGCGGTAAGCGATTCGACGCGTCAGCCCATGAACACCCATGGCGTGGCCGATGATGCACGCCCCAAGCAGAAAGATGCAGATCCAGTTCGACCAGGTACTGAAAGCCGCATCGACAGAGAGAACTCCACACAGAACGAGCATGGCCAGAGATGCGAGCGATGTCGCGGGAATCGGTATCGGCTCGGCCACCCACCACGTCACCGTCCATAAAAAAATTCCGAGGGTGCGCATTCCGACGGGTGTCACGTTTTGCAAAGGCGGAACCAATACCGCCAGAAAAAAAAGGGAAGGCCCGAGCCAGAGGCCAGTGAATCGCTTGCGTTTCTCGAACCGGACTTCGATGTCCGAGAGTCTTGGAGCGATTTCTGCCAGGCCTTGCCAGCTCATCTCGAGGCGGCTTTTGTGGTGCCTAATTTGAATAGCGCCATGGCGTTCGTTCGGCCAATCTTCAGGCGGTCTCTCTCGGAGATGTGGAGTTCATCGAACCATGTGACGGCTTCGATCGTCTTTTCGAACGGGTAATCTACAGAGAACATGATTCGATCAGAACCGACTTCCAACATGGCATTGATGAGCGCCGGCGTGCGGAAGATTCCGCTGACTGTAAGATAGAAATTGTTGCCAAGATAGTCGGCCATCTTTCGCTTCGCCGGGATGCCGCGCGGTGTCTGGCTGATGCGATGATCGATCCGCCAGATCATGTATGGCAAACCCTCGCCAAGATGACCGAGGATGACATTGAGGCGCGGGTATCGATCAAATAAACCGCTCGCCATCAGACGCAGCGAATGGATTGCAGTCTCGACGGCGAAAGCCCACGCCGAACCCATGAACCACGGATGGCCGTCGTAGACGGGCTCACGGCTTGGCAGCGGATCGCGCGGATGAAGATAAAGGGGCACATCCAGTTGTTCCAGCTTCTCCCAGAACGACAAATACCGCGGATCGTCCAGATACACGACGGTATTCAGATCGCCAACCTGCGAAAATCCGTTGACCATTGTTCCTTTGAAGCCCAATTCCTTGATGCATCGCGTCAGCTCGGTGATGGCGGCGTCCGGATCTTGCATCGGCAGAGCCGCGAAACCTGCGAAACGA
>QHWY01000200.1 GCA_003223875.1 Acidobacteriota bacterium
CAGGTAGCGTGGCGGGGAGGCGATGTGCCGGAGTGCGGGTATTGTCAGCCAGGACAGATCATGGCGGCCGCGGCACTGTTGGCTAAGAACCCTAACCCCACCGACGCGGACATAATCCGCGAGATCACAAATCTTTGCCGCTGTGGGACCTACACACGGATTCGAGAGGCGATTCACCGAGCGGCGCAGCTTCGAGTGAAAGGTTAAGCAGATCATTGGAGGGTCCGATGGCAGTGATCAAGGGAATGGACCGCAGAGAATTCATGGTGACGACGCTGACGGTTGGCGGAGGCTTCGCGCTGGCGCTGGCGTTTCCACGGAGTCAAGTGGAGGCGGCCGCCGATACCGCAAAGATTCCGGACAAGCCGTGGGAGTCGCTCGTGGGGAAGGGCGAGCCCGAGATCAACCCTTGGCTCGTCGTCGCACCCGACGATACCGTGACCATCCGGGTCGCCCAAAGCGAAATGGGGCAAGCGACATTCACTTCCTGGTCGAAGATGATCTGCGAAGAGCTTGAATGCGACTGGTCCAAGGTTCGCGCGGAATACGCGTCCGTCAATCGCCACTTCCGCGAGAATAAGGTTTACGGACGCATGGCAACGAATGCAAGTGGTGCGGTTCGCATAAGCCGCCAATACTTGCAGCAGGCCGGAGCAAGCGCGCGGGAGCGCCTGATGGCTGCCGCCGCCCAGGTGTGGGCCGTACCGCGCTCGGAGTTGACGGTTAAGGACGGGATCATCACCCACATACCGACGGGCCGAAAGCTCCGCTACGGCCAGGTAGCCGAGAAAGCCGCTGCGATCAAGTTGCCCGAAGAGCCAAAAATCAAGACACCGGATCAGTTTACGCTGATGAACAAGCCCACCCAGTTCCTCGAGACGCCTCTGCGGGTAGACGGCAGCGCCACCTATGGAATGGACGTGCGTCTCCCGGGCATGCTTTATGCTGCGGCCAAGGCGTCACCCGTCTTCCTCGGGAAGCTAAAGAAGGTCGACGCCGCAGCCGTCAAAAATCGGCCGGGTGTACATTCGGTGGTCGAATTCGGCGGTCCGAATATCGAAGCGGGAGTCGCGGTAGTGGCCGACAGTTACTGGCATGCCAAGACCGCCTTGGATCTCCTCCCGATTGAGTGGGACGGAGGCGCGCACGCCGACGACACTTCGGAAAAGTTTCTCAAAATGGCCCGGGCAGCGCTGAATGAGCCGGGTGCGCAAGTCGTCGTGAAGAAGGGCGACCCTGATGCGGCGCTCAAGGACGCCGCTAAGGTGGTCGAGGCGGTATACGAGTTGCCGTATTTGGATCACGCCTTTATGGAGCCAATGAACTGCACCGCTCACGTGACTGCCGATCGCGTGGACGTTTGGGTGGGCACGCAAAGACCGGAGGAAGCGCTGCTTGACGCAGCGAAATTAACCGGTATCGCTCAGGAGAACGTTTACATCCACAACTGTTTTATGGGCGGTGGATTTGGCCGCCGCAACCAGAACGACGACGTGCGGCAGGCAGTGATGATTGCCAAACAGTTAGACCGTCCTGTGAAAGTCGTCTGGAGCCGCGAGGAAACGATGCGCCACGGCTACTATCGCCCGATGCGCGTGGCGAGAATCCAGGCTGGCCTGGGGTCTGACGGCATGCCCGTGTCCTGGATCAACCGTGTGGTCGGTATCGACCAAAATCCGCCAGCGGATCCTGCTCAAACTATTAGAGGCTTGCACCAGATTCCCTATGCGATTCCCCACCAACAATTCGACTACCACCTGCGACAGACGCACGTTCCCACCGGCGTTTGGACATCGGTGGGCCGATCGCAGAACGAGTTCTACCTGGAAAGCTTTATGGATGAGCTTGCCCATGCGGCCGGGAAGGATCCCTACCAGTACCGGCGCGCTTTGATAGATGGCAACCCGGATTTCCCGCGCGCGAAGGCCTGGGTGAAAGTGCTGGATACAGCCGCTGAGAAGTCCGGTTGGGGAAAGAAACTACGCGATGGAACCGGCATGGGAATCGCCATCGGGGATGGCCGGCGGCCGGGCGTCAAAGAGATCACCATTTGCACGGTGGTGGCCACCGTGTCCGTCAGCAAGAAGGGCGAGGTTCGGGTGGAACGGTTCGATGTAGCGATGGACACCGGACCGTTCCTGGTGAATCCGCTTGCCGCGGAACGGCAGGTCGAGATGCAAATGGTGATGGGGCTGGCGGCCGTACTTCGTCAGGAAATCACCGTCGAGAAAGGGCGCGTCGTGCAGAGCAATTTTCACGACTATCCCTTGTTGCGGGCGACGGAAATGCCGGAAATCAGAGTCCATTTTGTACGTGCGACGGACGAACCGATTGTTGGGATCGGCGAAGAAGCTCTTGGCTGGGTTGCCCCGTCTGTGTGCAATGCCATTTTCGCCATCACAGGCAAGCGGATTCGTTCGCTGCCCCTCAAGAATCACAACCTCAGTGCGGGTGCTGCCTAACCGACAGAGCTACAGGGTCCGAAAGGCAGGCTGTGGGCTTTGCACAAAAAATACATCGTGGGCGCTCATAGAGCGCCCCTACAGTTGCACACCCCAAGCTGTAGGGGAGGTCTATGACCGCCCAGGATTTTTTGTGCAAAGCGCAGGCTGTGGAAGGTTGGCCGTCTACAATCGCCTCGTCCAAGTTCTAACCGTAGTGTGTGACACGGCGAGGCGATGAAGCTGGACGGCGAAGATGCGCTCCCATTCATGAATCGGAAAAATGGCACACGATTGATCCTGGAGTCTAGGGATTCCGCAAGCCACTTGCCAAGTGCGATTCGCGTCGGCGTGTGACGTCGCGTTTACGTACGCGCGTAGAATAAAGGAATGCGGAATATTTCGACGACAGTATCGAACGTGATTGCTTTTCCATCCCTGACTAGGGATGACCTCGTATCGCTCAAGCCCATGGCGGAGTCATGTTCATTCGAAGATGGCGAGACGATCTTCCGGGCGGGCGACGCCGAACTGGATTTATACGTGGTCGAATCCGGCGCAGTAGAAATCCTGAACCCTTCTGACGAAAACCGAAGGGTGGTCATGCATGGCCCTGGCGAGTTTGCCGGAGACATTGACCTGTTGACGCGGCGTCCCGTGATCGTCACCGCTGTGGCGCACGGACGGACCAAATTGCTTCGCGTTCCGGGCACCCGTTTGCGTGAGATTCTGAACAAACTGCCCCATCTGGGAGATACGCTGCTGATGGCCGTCCAGGAACGGCGGCGTCTTCTGACCGAAACGGGAGCCGTCGGAATGAAAGTAGTAGGCCCGGGCAAATGTCGAGATACCATGCTCATCCGCGAATTCCTGTTCAAGAATTTCGTTCCGTTCACCTGGTACGATTCCGCCTCCGACAAGGGACAAGAGTTGATGGCAGCATGGGGGTCTCCGCAAAAATCGCCGGTTATCGAAATCGGCAACGGACGCCGCTTAATCAATCCCGGTCTTCGCGAACTGGCGGCGAGCGCCGGCGTGTGGCGGAATTGTCCGCCGGGGCCGGTCGATCTGGCGATTATTGGCGCCGGACCGGCCGGAATGGCTGCGGCTGTCTATGCCGCTTCCGAAGGTGTCTCGACAATTGTGCTCGACCGGTTGGGACCCGGCGGTCAGGCCGGCAGCTCGTCTAAGATCGAAAACTTCATGGGTTTTCCGAGCGGGCTGTCCGGTGCCGAGTTGGCGACGCGGAGCGTGCTTCAGATGCTCAAGTTCGGCGCGAAGATGGTGGCGCCGGTCGTCGTCGAGCAGATCGAGCCGGCGTCCATCCCGGAAGAGGGTCACCTCTTGCATCTCGACTGCGGAACCGAACTTCGCGCCCGTACCGTGCTGATCGCAGCGGGCGTGCGCTGGCGAAAGCTCGAGGCCGAAGAGGCAGACCGCTTCGAATCCGCCGGAATTCACTATGCATGCACATCCGTTGAGGCCATTCTCTACGATTCGCAAGATGTGGCAGTCGTGGGTGGCGGAAACTCGGCAGGTCAGGCCGCGATGTTTCTCGCCGAATGCTGCCGCACTCGAACCGTTCATTTGCTGATTCGAAGCCGCCTCGGCCCCGCGATGTCCGATTATTTGGTTAGCCGTATTCGTGCAACCTCAAATGTTCTCGTTCACGAAGGCGAGGCGATCGTTTCCATACAAGGTGGACGACGCGTCGAAAGTGTGATTCTGCAATCGGGCCAAACACTTCCCCTTTCCGCCGTTTTCGTTTTCATTGGCGCGGAACCTGGTGGCGCTTGGCTGCCGAACACAATCGTCCGAGATAAACTGGGATATATCTTGACCGGTATCGACGCCCTTCAGTCCGGTCACTGGCCGCTGAAGCACCGTGAGCCATG
The DNA here is from genome assembly GCA_003223875.1 of Acidobacteriota bacterium. Taxonomy (GTDB): domain Bacteria; phylum Acidobacteriota; class Terriglobia; order 20CM-2-55-15; family 20CM-2-55-15; genus 20CM-2-55-15. The sequence continues at coordinate 4,337 of QHWY01000200.1, forward strand.
TCCGCTGGAAACCACCGTTCCGGGAATCCTCGCCGCCGGCGACATTCGCGCCGGTTCCACGAAACGTGTCGGCTTTGCCATCGGTGATGGCTCCCTCGCGGTCACTTGCGTTCACAAGCTCACGGCCATCCGCTCATAGAAATCAGTTCGCCCGCAATGTGGTGTGATTGACACGGAAGCGCGGCGAGTATACTTTTACCCCGCGGAAGTTGAGAGCCAAGATCTCTTTTTGGGGAGTCCGTTCCATGAAGTGGCAATCGGCAATTGGATTCGCATTACTCGCACTGGCACTCGGCGGATCTTGGCTGGGGGCTCAAGACCAGAAGGCAGTGGTGATTCTCGCCGGGCAATTGTTCGACGGCAAATCTGACCGGCTGTTAAGCAACCAAGTGATCGTCATTCGAGGTGATCGCATCGCTGAAGTGGGGCCGGCCGGGACCATCACGATCCCTGCCGGGGCGCAGGAAATCGATCTGCGGATGGCCACGGTGTTACCAGGCCTGATCGAGGCTCACAACCACATGTTTAAAATTGGGGACCACCCTGGCGCTGGTGCAGACGCTTCAGTGCCCCTCGTCATCCAGCCCGGAACGCCGTTTTCCACGCCGTACGCCACGCTCTTGGCCTCGGTGAATGCGAGGTTAGACCTCGAGTCGGGCTTTACCACGGCGCGCGACTTGTCGAGCGGCGGGACGGCGGATGTAGACCTCCGCAATGCCATCAATGAAGGCATCATCCCGGGCCCGCGGATGTTGGTGGCGACGGAGGGTCTCCGGGGATCGATCGCCGGACCCCGCTACTTCCACCTCGTGGATTCGCCATACGAAGGACGCAAGCAAGTCCGGATACAGCTCAAGAACGGAGCTGATTTTATTAAGATCTACGCAGCCGGTATCCGGGCAAATCCGGATCTTGGCTACGGCGCCCCCACGATGACCCCGGAAGAAGAACACGCGATTGTGGATGAAGCACACCGGCAAGGGGTAAGAGTGGCCTGCACCGCCCACGCTGGGGTTGCCGTGCGGCAGTCCATTCAAGCGGGCTGCGACTCGCTTGAACTTGTCACTGACATCGATGCGGAATCAATCCGGATGGTAGTTGAAAAGGGCATATTCATGACATTCGGACTCACCATCACTAAAATCCAGGCAAAGAGCCAGAATTTCCCAATGGCAGAGCTCTCGAAAGCAAGCTTTCAGAGAGCGCTCAAGGCTGGCGTCAAGATCGCTTTCTCGGTAAACGCCACGGGCGCCCATGGCAAACAGGCAGGACCCTATCATGGAGAAGAAGCCGTAGAGTTCGCAACCATGGTTGAATACGGGATGACACCGCTACAAGCGATCCGTTCCGCAACTTCGGTGGGCGCAGAAAATATTGGCTGGAAGGACCGAGTTGGGTCCATCGAGAAAGGCAAGTTTGCAGATTTCATTGCAGCCTCCGGCAATCCCGCGAACGACGTCACTGAACTCGAGCGAGTGAAATTTGTCATGAAAGGCGGGCAGATTGTCCGAAACGACCTCACGGGCTCTCGTTCAAATTTAGGCCGAAGGTGAAATCGGTTGAGCTGCAGTTCTCCGACTGCCCTTACCTACCCACATACGGAGACCAAAAATGAGATATTCACCCCGATTTTGGGCGCCAGTTTGGTTCGTCGCGATCTCACTATTGCTGCTTCTGCCTCGGGAACCCATGGTCGCGGCGGCGAATCATGTTGTTCTTATTATGGGAGGAGATGTGGAATGGTCGCTGAATTCCCGACCCCCGACCGTTCGATATCCTATCGTTGATCCCAGGCCGTTTGGCTTGTTGGTCTTCGGCAAACGGGATGTCCGTGACCAGGTGATCGGCGACTGGCCTCCCATTCCGTACGTGAACGAGGGTGAAAGCAAGACTTACCTGGAGAGCCTTGGTCTCAAAGGAGGTAGCGACGACTCCTTCGGAGAAAGCTTAAGCTACCCTTTGCAAACCAGCCCGGAATATACCCAGGACTATTCGTCCAACGAAGAACTCTTAAGCTACCCGCTGCGCCTGCTGGCCCCTACTTTCCGCGCAGCAGATCTAGTTTTTGTCAATTGCGAGGGCGCTTTGTCTGATCACGCCCGTCAGGTTGGTCTGAACCGCACGCCGGCGAAGTTCGCAAAAGCCATGCGATCGTCGGGAATCAGCCTCGTAAACCTCGCCAATAACCATACCTTTGACGCGGAAGAACGAGGGTTTCTGGATACGCTGCGCGCCCTTTCGTCCGCAGGCATTGCCCATGTCGGAGGCGGACACGATCTTGCCGAAGCTCGAAAGCCCGTCATTCTCGCGCGGAATGGTATCAAGATCGGCTTTCTTGGCTATGCGCAATTCAGTAACATGGGCGAGTCCGCATTCGCGGCTGAGGGCCGTCCTGGCATCGTTCCCATGGATCCATTCCTGATTAAGGAGGACATTCGCCGGTTGCGGCCTCAGGTTGACTACGTCGTGATTGCGATACATTGGGCCACTAATAGGAGGTACGACATCAGCCCGGAGAACCGTAAATTTGCGCACGACCTGGTCGATGCCGGAGCCGATCTAATCCTGGGACATCACCCGCCTCATCCGAAAGGGATTGAAGTTTATCACGGTAAGGTCATCCTCTATGCCCCGAGCAACGTCTTGAGGGGACATACCAACGCGAATTCGGACGACGGCTACCTCGCTCGCCTTACGCTTGGAGCGAAGTCGGTGGAAAAAGTCGAGGTTTTACCCATCGCCGGTAAAGGACAACCGGTAGGACGCACCGGCCAACCATACGATCCGAAGCTGTTTCAACCTTTTCTCATGGAGGGTTCCAACTCGCAGCAACTTCTCGAGAGTATTCGCAGCCGCTCCGCTGCATTGGACACCGCGATGGAAATCGATGGCAATAAAGGTATTATCACGATTCCGTCGGCAAGCAAATGAATGCGCTTGCTGTATCAGTCGTTTGGGAATGCCGTGTGTCGGCAATCGACTACCGACTTCCCAAGCTGGACGTCGCGGGTTCGATCCCGGTCTCCCGCTTTTTCCTTTGAACAACTTAGCTTGGGTCTGAACATTTCCGTACTCCGAAATACTCCATTAAGCGGATTGGACTGCGATTTCGAGTTGGTTGACCGCAGCGCGGCGATGGCTAAGATCAGGAATGGTGTAGACGTTCTGATTTACATCCAACGTATGTCCCAGTTGATCGGCCACAAGCTTCGGATCGACCTTCAACTGGTTCATGAGCGTCGAATGTGTCCGCCGCATCACCTGAAAATTCACCCAGCCGAGACCGACCGAGTTTAGATACGGCTGAATCGATCGCCGCCAAACATTGTCGCGGGTGAGAGGTGTC
>QHWY01000201.1 GCA_003223875.1 Acidobacteriota bacterium
GTCATGAGTCTCGACTGCAGGTCCTCGAGGTCGAGGTAGTTGTGCAGCGCGGTCTGGAAGTCGTGAGAGGCCATCAGCTCCATCAGGTAGTAGGTTTCGGGCGCGTCGGGCAGGCTGCGCAGGCGGATGACCCAGGTTTCGTCCTGCCGGCTCTCCTCGCGGATCAGGGCCTTAAGAAAGCGCCCTTCCCGGATGCTGCCGATGGAGGCGTCCACTCGTTCGATTTGCTTGCTGAACAGCTCGAGCGCCCGCCCATACATGATCGCGGTGCGGCCATGCAGGTTCAGGCTGGCATACGCGTGCGGCACGGCGAGCATGGCTTCCTGGACCGCAGCATCCGTCGGCTCCCGCTCCACCAGGATGTTCCACGGGACGAGCGCGCGATCATACTGTTTGGCCGAGGCCCCGGCCCAGCCTGCGCGCAGCAGAGCCTCGTTCGAAAACAGCCCATCGAGGCGGACGCGGTCCAGCGACTGCTTTGCCCGCTCGAAGTCGCCCGATTCGAACAGCATGCTGCCAAGCACCAGGTTGGACTTGTCGCGGATCGCAAGTCCGGCGCCATCGGCGGCCGGAAGCCGTCCGGCCTTGTCCAGCTGCTCGATCGCCTCCCGGGCTCGACCGTCCTGAAACAGCGCGATGCCGAGGTTGTACGCGACAAACCCGGCCAGGCCCCCGTCGCTGTGCACCTGCTGGAGCACCTTGACGGCGTCGCCCGGCCGGCCCGTCGCCATATCGATGTTCGCCCGCAGGAACTCGACGTCGTCCCTGATCTTCGCGGGCACCGCACCTTGGATCCGCCCCAGCGCGTTCTGCGCATCGTCGAGCTGATCCTTCTGGAAGTTGATGCGGGCGAGCCTGAATGCGGCCTCGTTGCGCACGGCTTCATCGACGGCGCCTTCGAGCACCGCTTTGATGGCGCGCCCGGCGCGCTGGTGCATGCGGTAGTTGAGCTCGAAGTCGCCGACCGAGAATTCGGCATCGTTGATGTGATAGTGCAGCGTATCGAGTTTGGGCTGGTCGAGACCGCGGTACAGGGCGAGCTCGGTGTCGAGCCGCTGGAGTGCATCGAAATACCGTCCCTGCAAGGCGTGATAGAGAGCGTCCCCGAAATAGAGGTCCCTCAAGTCGCCGCCCGCGGCCGCACGGGCGGCAAGTCCCATGGCCAAACAGAGTACGAGTAACCGGTGTCCCGCTCGCATCGATTACCATTCCCTAAGCGCGATCGGAGTGTTGCCGGAACCGGCCAGCGTCAGTCCCACCAGCTTTGGCTTCACTTCCTTGCGGAAGGTAAAGCGTTCTGTGCGGCTGAAGTCCGCGCCGCCCTCGAGCTTGCCGTCGACAACCACCTCGATCTTGTGATCCCCGGTCGCCACGTTGCCGACGTAGATCCGTTGCACGCCGCCCTTGCGCAGGGCCTCGAGCTCTTTGAAGCTGTAGATATAGTGCGCGACGAGCTGACCGTCGATCTGGAGCCGCACGGCGTCGAGGCGCATCTGGTCGCCCTTGGCCAGCGCGACGAAGATTGCGACCTGCGTCCCTGACGGGTACAGCAGTTTCTCCTCTAGTTGGTTCAGCTCCGCCGCTATGCTGAGGACGTCTGATTTGATCTCCTGAACCTGTTCGTCGAGGCCTCTCATCTGCTGTTGGTCGTTTTGCTGCGCCCAGCCGAGGACACTGCCCAGGCAGAGCAGGAGGGCAAAGACGAAGGCGCGCGTTGCCAGAATTGGCTCGCAACGCACGGGCGGCCGACTATCGGACGGCAGGTGCGTGAACCTCCCACCGGGTTCGATGGCGCGTGTGTTTGTGATCCGTATTTTCATCGATCCTCCGCGAGTGTCAGGAGAATCACATCCTTTTGATCCTTCCTCAGCCGTTCCGCCTTGCAACTAACCCAACATTCACTCCACTTTGAGTATTTTGTTTAGGTTACGGACGACGACCGCTCTGAATCCTTCCAAGTTGGTTGCAAATTTCAATATTTGGTGGACAAATATCTTTAAATAAGCCGCACGATCCCTGACAGATCTGAGAGGCGTTAGCTATGTGGTGATGTTCGGTTTTGTTGGTATCCCGTCTGTGGCTTTGCACAAAAAATCCTGGGCGGTCATAGACCGCCCCTACAGCTTGGGGTGCGCAACTGTAGGGGCGCTCTATGAGCGCCCACGATGTATTTTTTGTGCAAAGCGATCTGGAAGGGCTAAAACTCGCCAGGAAACGCGCGCGCTGATCCGATGGCGCGTTTTCGCCTGCGCAGCCTGGACGGAACGATCTGGCGAACATTCTGGCGAGCAGCGCCGCGCGAGGGGGCGCTACCAGCTATACGGCTTTCGCCTTCAGATGCTCGATCACCATCCTCAACTGTCCGTACAGAAACCGCTCTCCAAAATGTGCTTTCGCCTCAGCTATCGACTCCGTGTTCCTCTCCTCGAAGAACCTGGCTATTTCGTCCACCTGTTCCTTCGTTAGGAACTCCGAAATATCGAGTTCCCGGCGCGCGATGAAATAAGCGAGGTGCCCTTCGATCGTACTAACTGCCAGGTTGCGTTCCGCGGCAATCTCCTTGACGGTTTTTCCGGATTTGTAAAGGTCGAAGCTGACCTGCTTCGTATTGGTCTTGGAAGGCTCTGACGGCCTGTCGGGGACGTTTTTTTCGGCGCAGTATTTCCCGACAATGCCTATAAGATCGGCGCCAAAGCGCTTCAGCTTGCCTTTGCCGATGCCGGGTATCCTCTTTAATGAAGCGCGATCCATGGGCAGAAGCCGCACGAGTTCCTGCAAAGACCGGGTTGGCAAGACATCGTGAAGTGGTCTATCGAGTTCCTCTGCCATGACATAACGCCATTCTAGCAGCCGTGTGTAAAGGTCGGGATGTGGCGTATCCTTGGGCACGTCGGCCGCGGGCGATCGGACATCCTTGTCTTCGCGGAAGTCCAGTTCCGCCTTGGTCGTTGCCCGAATGTAACCGGAAGCGGAAAAGCCGGTCTGGCACACCACGAAGCACGCGTGCTTTATCAGGACTTCCTTCTCAAGGCTCTGCAGATGTTGCCGGGCACGTTTCAGCACAGCTTTATCGTCGGTGATCAGCTCTATACGCTCCACCTCAGCCAAAAACTCGGAATTCAGTTTCGATAAAAAATAGGCGCCTGCTTTCCTAAGGCGCTCCCGAAGGCTCTCGCTTTGCTCAGGCAACTCCGGCTGCGAAAAGTAATTGTGGAGTTGCGGGGCAAATTTTTGGGCTATCAATAAGACCTCCGCGCCTGTTTTCGCAAGCAGCGTGTTGAATTGTGACAGCCCTTCGACTGAAAGGGCGCTGGAGTGCTCCTGAAACAAACGGCTCAGTCCCTGCAAATGGCTGTTTAAGGCGCCGAAGTCGAACAGTTCGCGCACGAGCGTCTCTTGGTATTCCCGTTTCGATTGGCGCAGGTGCGCTTCGCTCGGAGGGTTGCGCGCGGTTTTTTCGGTATACGCTTTGACTACCAAGTCGGTTTTCACGCTGGACGGGTTGATTCTCGAGCTGAGAACGATTCCTTCGAAGCTTCTGCAGCGGCTCAATGCTACGTATACCTGCCCGTGCGCGAAAGCCGATCGCGCATCGATGATGACGCGATCGAAGGTCAGCCCCTGGCTCTTGTGGATCGTGATGGCCCACGCGAGCTTCAGCGGATATTGGGTAAACGTGCCGAGAACGTCTTCCTTTATTTGTTTTGTTTCCTCATCGATCGAGTACTTAATGTTTTGCCATTCGACAGGCGTGACGGCGATGTCTTCTCGGTCATCCTTGCAGCGCACGAAGATTTCGTCGCCGGCAAAGCGGGTGATTTTTCCGATCTTGCCGTTGAAATAGCGTTTTTCCGGCGAGAGGTCATTCCTGACAAACATCACCTGCGCGCCGTTCTTGAACTCCAGCGTTTCCTCCGTTGGATACGCCGTTTCAGGGAAGTCGCCCACGATTTTAGCTTTGAACGTCCGCAATCGTGGGGGGAGAGATTCCAGTCGTTGGGCGTTCAGGTCATAGGATGACGCATTATGAGATGTCAGGGTGATGTACCCATCTTCTACGTCAGGCTGGAAGCCAGGAACGTAGCGGCTGTTCAGCGCTTCGAGCACCCCGGCGTCGATTTGGTTATTTCGAACCTTGTCGAGCAAGTCAATGAACCGGCGGTCCGATTGCCGGAAGATATGCTTCAGTTCGATTGTCACCATATCGGTTCTCTGGAGAGCTAGACTGCCGAAGAAGTACGGTGTTTCGTAGTGCGGTCGCAGAAGTTCCCAGTCTTCCGGCTTGACGACCGGCGGCAATTGGTGCAGGTCGCCGATCATGAGCAGTTGCACGCCGCCGAAAGCGCGCGAGTCGTCACGGTAGCGGCGAAGCACGTCGTTCACGGCATCAAGCAGGTCTGCCCGCACCATGCTGATCTCATCGATGACGAGCAGGTCAAGGGTGCGGAGCAACTGGATTTTGTCGCGGGAAAAACGCCGCTGGTTGTTGACCTCCCTCGACGTGCCGGGAAGGTGCATCCCCAGAGGCAATTGAAAAAATGAATGCAGCGTCATACCCCCGGCGTTGATGGCGGCGACACCCGTCGGCGCGGTGACGACCATCCGCTTCGAGCTTTCTTCCTTGATTTGGTGCAGGAACGTGGTCTTGCCTGTGCCGGCCTTGCCTGTGAGAAAAATATTCTTGCCTGTGTTGCGCACGTATTCGAATGCGAGCTCGAGCTGGGGATTGGAAACGAAGCTCATATGCTGAAGTTTGCCCGCCTATGACCTCGCCTTGCTAATTTGGCCGATACTACCGAAATCCCGATCCAGTAGACTAGATAATTCACCCATAGGCACAACCACATATAAGGGCTCGAATTGGTTTGTGCGTCCCTCCGGTGGCATATCGGACGCAGCGTGGAAAGCAGACGTTCGTTTACTAATTGAAATGCATGCAAAATTAAAGCGCATCGTCGGCGAATTGAGTCCCAGAGATCTGAGTATCATCGCCGCAGGAAGTAAAGTCCGAAACATCGATCTGCTGACGGGTATTGCAGCGCACGATTTATACCACGCCGGGCAGATACAGTTGTTGAAGCGCCTTCATTCCGGCGACAGAAAATTACCGGTTTGATTTCCGTCCGAAACTTGCATCCGTTTCGTACCAATATTGGAAAGGAGAGAAAGAGATGTACAAAATCGTCGGAGTCGGCAAAGCAAAGCCTGGTAAGGTCCGCGAGGCAATTGCCGCCAGTAAAGGACTCGCGGAATACATGAACAGCAAACACGATGTCAAGATCCAGGTTTACCTGCAACAGTTCGGCCCTCCGGGGGCCATCTATTTGATCGGCGAAGCCAAGGATCTGGCGACTATCCAGGCGATTCAGGGAAAGATCCTGGCCGACGAAGGATACTGGACACTTGCACAAAAGTCGGCTGAAGTAATGGACCCCCCAACAATTGCACTGCTCCAGCAACTCTGACCGCGCCAGTGACGACAGCAGAAGCGGGTGGCCATATGCCACCCGCTTCTGCTGTCGTCCGATCTGCGCGCGCGTGCATCGCCCGTCGCTATTGCGAGGTCGGTGTGAATTTCCTCTTCGGCATCGCTGTGCGTGATCAAAGCCCTGTCGATCTGCTGAAACAGATCTTCCCGGCGGCCAAAATCTTCGTCATCCGCGGACATAAATTCCGAGAAAAGCTACTGAACCTCTTGATGGTCCTTCTTCAATACGTCAATTGCATTCATTTTGCCTCTCCTTATCCAATCCCCACTTATGAGTGTGCAAGCGCGGTGCCAGGCGCCCACGTCAGAAAGTCAGCTTCATTCCCAGCTGAATCTGACGGGACGAACCCAAATCGCCGCGAGCACTGCGTGTGGCGGTAATTCGGCCGAAATCGGCGGAAGTGATCGTGCGATTGGGCTGCGAGAAGTTGGGGTGGTTGAAGACGTTGAATGCGTCCGCCCGGAACTGCAGGTTGATCCCTTCGGTAATTGGTGTGGATTTGGCCAGGGAGAAGTCCACGTCGGAAAATCCAGGACCAGTAACGATATTTCTTCCGGCATTTCCGAAACCGCGGGGATGACGGACGAAGGCCGCTTTATTGAAGAACAGGTCAGGCGTGGGGTGGTCGAGCTTGATCGATTGGCCGGGCACCAGGTCCGGACGATCGTACGCCTCCAGGCTGCCGCTGCCGTCCGCGAGCAGGGGGACGACGGGACTGAAGGGATTCCCCGATTGCAAGTTGACAATGGGTGAAACGCTCCAACCTTCGACAACCCGCTTGGCAAACCTAGTCTCAGCGTTGAACGGAAGAAGATAAACTCCGCTCAGAACGAACCGCTGACGCGCGTCAAAATCCGACAGCGCTCGCTCCGCCCGCAGATTCCTGAAATCCTGTATTTCCGGGTCCGAGCTTCCGACTGAATTGTTATCGATGGACTTCGAGAAGGTGTACGACGACGAAAACGTCAGGTTTCTTGCTAGTTTTCGATTCACGCTGATCCACATTCCGTTGTAATTGGAATTCGACACGGACGCATTCATCCTGATGCTCGAGAAACCGGCGATCGGCCGGACGCCATTGATGCCCTGATTGTAATCGCCGAAGAAGATGCGCAGATGATGTCCTTCGGAGCCGACAAAGGCAACTTGAACGATCATCCCCGCAACTTCCTGTTGAATGTTCAGATTGTAAGAAAGGACACGGGCGCTCTTGAAATGCGGATCAATCGCTCGAGCGGCAATCAGCGCAGGTCCTCCGCCGGGTTGACTGAAGGGCGCGGCGAGGGCGACATTGCTCGTAAAGTTTACGGCAAACGAGAAGGGCGGGTTGATAGTCAACTCGCTGACCATATTGGTCACGGGTTGATCAAAATACAAACCCACCCCGCCACGAACTGCGGTCTTACCTTTGCCGGTTGGGTCATACGAGAAGCCGACGCGCGGACCAAAGTTCGTCCACTGGCGCTCATACGGGCGCTCAATGCCGCTGCCAACGGAAACCAGCTTGTTCTGAGTAAAGTCAAAATTGGCAAGGCGGTTGTGAACGTCGCTGGGAACACCGTTGTACTCCCATCGCAAGCCAAGATTCCAGGTCAAGCGGTTTGTCACCTTGAAATCATCTTGGACGAAAGTGTCGAAGGCACTCACTCGAAGACTGTTCGTCACAGGAAGTTGCGTCTGTATTGACGATGAGGGATTGCCGGACAGAAATGCGGCGAGGGACGGAAATGTGATGCGGCCGCCCGTTGCCGTGCTGAAGTTGTTATTCCGGAAACGGCGGAATTCCCCACCGAATTTCAGCGAATGCCGGCCATGAATCCACGAGAGCGTGTCATTGTACTGGAATGCCGTGTCGCCGCGGCCCTGCGGAAATGGTTCGATCCCTCCAAAATTCATGACGCCGGAAACCAGAATGTTTGGGAAGACGGGCGAGCCCGTTGTGAGCCCGAAATCCAGAGGATTCAATTTGCCGAGAACGTCCGGAACGAATTGGATATGTACGCGATTCGCCCCGGCTCGAAACTCGTTGGTGAGAGTTGGGCTGAATATATGCGTTTCGCCCAGCGAGAGAAGATACCGCTCGGCGGGCCGATAATCACCATAACCCGGCAAAGGCAAATTTTGTTGCTGCAATGTCGGCTCCGTGCGGCTGTCACGATTGGATATGAAATTGCCGAAGAAGACATCGCGCGAACTGAAGCTGTGATCGATGCGTCCGGTAAACTGATTCAAACCGCGTTTCCGTGGAACCGTGCCCGCAAACCGATTGCCCGAATTCGCGGCGGGAACTAACGCCAGCATCTTCTGAATTACCGGATTTGTCACGGTTGCGCGTTCCGCCGCCGTCGGAACCTGCGTGTTGATAGTCGTCACCTCGCGGCCCTGCCGGCCTTCATAGCTGTGGAAGAAAAACGTTTTCCCTTTGACGATCGGCCCGCCAATGGAATAGCCAAAGACGTTCCGCTTGAAGGCCGGAATCGGAAGATCCGGGCGATCGAAAAAGTTCTTGGCATCGAGCTTTTCGTTTCGTAGATATTCAAAAGCGGATCCGTGAAAGGAGTTTGTACCTTGCTTGGAAATGCCATTGACGATGATCCCCGCATTGCGTCCATATTCAGCACTAAAGGCGTTCGTTTGGACTTTGAATTCCTGAATGCTCTCGATGTTCGGCTGGAACGTGATCTGGTTCTGAACCATGTCGCTCAGATTGATCCCATCGAAGAGATAATTTGTGGAATCTTCACGGGTTCCTGAGGCGTTGATGCCCGAGATCCCGATGCCGCTGGGAGTCGCCAAGAACGTCCGAGTGTTCGTCGACGGAACGACGGTGCCAGCCGTCATCAATGCCAGATCCAGGAAAAATCGGCCGTTGAGCGGAATGTTGACCAAATCCCTGCTATGAACAACATCTCCTAAAGCGGACGATTCCGTCTGCACAACCGTTGTGGTTTCTTGCACGGTGACCTCGGCCGAAATGTCTCCGACCTGCAACGTGGCGTCAACGCGGCCGCGCTGGTTTACCGCAAGCACGACGTTCTGGACGAACCTGCGGAAGCCCGAAAGTTCGACGCGTACCGAATAATTGCCCGGCCGGACCGTCGGGAATTCGTAATTACCTAACTCGTTGGTCGTCGAATTGAACTCAACGCTGGTATCGAGATTCTGAAGCGTGACCATGGCGTTTGGGATCAGAGCCTGTTGTGAATCTCGGACAGTACCAACCAATGCTGCGTTTTGAGCCAACGCCGGAATCGCTCCGAAGCAAACGAAGACGATCGCCAAACACACGGAAACGCGTTTATTCATCCCAACCTCCTAACCTAGCGGAACCAACGTTCTCAAAGGGGAGTGGCCCAATTCTGTACCACATTGGATCTACAACGATAATAAGAAATCGGGGTGTGCTAAACTCGGCTTATGCCATATCCAGAAACTTTGATTAAGCCCATGAGAGAGGATCTGACGCGGTTTGGCGTGGAGGAGACCCGCACACCGGAAGAACTGGACGACGTGATCCGTAACACGAAGGGCACCGTTATGGTCGTCGTGAACTCCGTCTGTGGATGCGCAGCCGGACTCGCCCGGCCCGGCATCGGCACGGCGCTTCAACATCCGGTAAAACCGGACAGAGTCGTTACCGTTTTTGCCGGCGCTGATATTGCCGCAACCGAACGCGCGCGCAGCTATTTCAAAGGTTACTTTCCGTCATCGCCGTCGGTCGGAATTCTCCAGGACGGCCGAATTGTCTATATGCTGGAGCGCCATCAGATCGAAGGCCGCAATCCCGAGGCGATCGCGAAAGATCTGACAAATGCGTTCGAGAGGTTTTGTGTTCCTTCAGTGAAGTGAGAATTAGCCACCAAGAGGCACAAAATACACAAAAATTTTTGTGATCCTTGTGCCTCTTGGTGGGCTTTGCACAAAAAATCCTGGGCGGTCATAGACCGCCCCTACAGCTTGAGGTGCGCAACTGTAGGGGCGCTCTATGAGCGCCCACGATGTATTTTTTGTGCAAAGCCCTCTTGGGGGCTAATTCTTTTCTTAGTATCGGTAGTGGGATGGTTTGTAAGGGCCTTCCACAGGGACACCGATGTAGGCGGCCTGCTCGGGCGTAAGCTTCGTCAATTTCACGCCAAGATGATCCAAATGTAGCCGCGCCACTTCTTCGTCCAACTTTTTGGGCAGCATATAAACCTTTTTCTGATATTTGCTGGCGTTCTCCTTCAGGTCGAGCTGCGCCAGCACCTGGTTAGTGAACGATGCGGACATGACGAAACTCGGGTGTCCCGTCGCGCAACCAAGGTTCAGTAGCCGGCCCTCGGCCAGGATCATGACGCTGTGGCCATCCGGGAAACGCCACTCGTCATACTGCGGTTTGATATTGATACGCTGGATGCCTGTGATCTTCTTCAGACCGGCCATATCGATTTCATTGTCGAAATGGCCGATGTTGCCGACGATCGCTTTGTCCTTCATCTTCGCCATGTGTTCAACGGTGATGACGTCCTTGTTACCGGTCGTGGTGACGAAGATGTCCGCAGTTCTCACAGCATCTTCCATTGTCTTGACTTCGTAACCTTCCATGGCGGCTTGGAGCGCGCAGATCGGATCGATTTCCGCGACGATCACGCGGCAACCCTGACCGCGCAGCGCTTGTGCGCACCCCTTCCCCACTTCGCCAAATCCGAGGATGACGGCCACCTTTCCGCCAAGCATCACATCGGTGGCACGCATCAACCCATCAGGAAGTGAGTGACGGCAGCCATAAATGTTATCGAACTTGCTTTTCGTGACGGAGTCGTTGACGTTGATCGCGGGAAACAGAAGCTTGCCTGCCTCTTCCATCTGATAAAGACGATGCACGCCAGTCGTGGTTTCTTCCGAAACGCCTTGGATTCCCTTCGCAATCTTGGTCCAAACGCCCGGCCGCTCTTTCAATTCGCGTGAAATCGTGCTGAGAATGATGCCCCATTCTTCCGGATCCGTCTTCGGATTGAACGCCGGAACTTTACCCGCTGCTTCAAACTCGGCCGCCTTATGGACAAACAGCGTCGCATCGCCGCCATCATCGACAATCTGCATTGGGCCGGAATTATCGGGCCAGCGCAGCGCCTCGGCCGTGCACCACCAATATTCTTGAAGGTTTTCTCCCTTCCAGGCGAAGACCGGGATGCCGCGCGGATTGGCAGGAGTACCGTTGGTCTCAGGACGGCCTACGACGACAGCGGCTGCCGCGTGGTCCTGGGTCGAGAAGATATTGCAGGACACCCAACGAACATCCGCGCCAAGCTCGGCAAGCGTTTCGATGAGCACTGCTGTCTGAATCGTCATGTGCAAGCTGCCCATGATCTGCATTCCGGCAAGCGGCTTCGCGGCGGCATAGCGTTGGCGAACCGCCATCAGACCAGGCATTTCTTGCTCGGCGAGCCGGATCTCCTTACGTCCAAATTCGGCGAGAGAAAGATCTTTCACTTTGAAGGGCTCGCGTCCGGCTTTGCGAGCTTCATCGAAGGCGTGCGTTCGTTCCATAGTGATGGACATGCATAACTCCTGTTCTTCGAATTTTATTTCGTTCGGCGCGCCACTGCGACGAATAAAGAAGGCCCCTTCGCCTTCGATTCCGGCGGTATCGGGCGCCAGCGGATATCTTTGAATCCCGCTGCGTGCAACCATTGCGTTATCTGTTTTTCGTTGAACCCTAACCAAACGTGACCCATGGTCTGCCGATATTCCTCGCGGTCATGCGGCATCATGTCTAAAACCAGCAGCCGTCCGCCCTGCTTCAAGACGCGGGC
>QHWY01000202.1 GCA_003223875.1 Acidobacteriota bacterium
CATCTCCTTTGAAGCATCCACCGCGATGATCCGGTCACAAAATAAGCCGAGCCATCCGCTCACGATTCCGGTGCCGCACCCGAGGTCACCAATCACCAGATCCGGATCCAACAATGCGCCCAGAGCTTGTAAATGACTCGTCGATCCGAAAAGTTCTTCACGTAGGCGATCCCACTGTCCCGCCGCTGATGAGAAAAAAGCTTCCGACTGCGTTCGCCGCTTCGCCAAGACTTGCTTCAGGCGTCTGTCGTCCTGCGCGGCAGCGGTTGAAGAGGATACTTGTTCGCGGACGACCTGCCACAGCCGTTTCGTCGGCGGATCTAGGTCATCAAGCGGCAATGTGTATAACCGGGATGTGCCGTCCCGACGCGAGCTGACCCAGTTGCCA
>QHWY01000203.1 GCA_003223875.1 Acidobacteriota bacterium
AGACACCTCATTTCTGTTGACAAATGTCTATGGATCAACAGAATAGCAGTGTTTCAAACAGCTCGCCGCTGAAGCAGATGTAAAGACCTTGTGGCCCTGTCTTTTGGTTACTGTGTGAACATGACGGCGGTAGCCCATTCGTTCAGCCGTTAAAAGCAGTTAATCCTTTAACAATCTCGAAAGGGAAGTTCGAAATTCCGGCTGCGGCGAAGGCGGGCATAGTGCTTTCTGGTGAGTCCGATCGAATTGGCGGTTAGGAGTGTTTGATTATTTTTTTCTTTGAATAGGAGGATCGATCTGTGAATCCGCTTCACTGTAATACTTTAACGGAGGCAATGTTGGCTGCTCCGCCGGATCGGCCCTTCATCACAATGTGGCATGATGAAGACGAAGTGGACGTGGTCACGTTTGGCGAGTTTGTCCAGATGGCGAGGTGCCAAGCCGCGGACTTCGTCGCGCATGGAGTGACGCCCGGAGACCGGGTGATTCTGGTCATGCCGCAAGGCATTCGGGTGATGGTTTCATTCGCTGCCGCAATGCTGGTGGGAGCAGTGCCGGCCATCATGGCCTATCCGAACTTCAAAATAGAACCCAAGAAGTACCGGTTTGGTCTGAGTGGTGTATCCAAAAACTTGAAGGCGCGATTGATCGTAGTGGACGATCAATTTCCTGATGATCTCCTCAGCTACGTTGAATGTTCAGGTGACGCAAAAATTGTCCGCAACGTCGTTATGCAAGGCGGCAGCTCAGACTGGGAGCTGCCCGAATTGCCGTCGGATCCAGACCGGATTGCGTTCATTCAGCATTCGGCAGGCACGACCGGCTTGCAGAAGGGCGTCGCTCTGTCTCACGCCGCCGTTCTGGCGCAACTTGAGCATCTGTCGGCCGCCATTCGATTGACATCCGAGGATCGCATCTACAGCTGGCTCCCGCTGTACCACGACATGGGACTGATCGCGTGTTTCATGTTACCCCTTGTCTACCATCTGCCGGTCGTGATGCAGTCACCCACGGATTGGGTGATGCGGCCCGGATCGATGTTGTCATTAATCACCCAGTACAGGTGCACTTTGAGCTGGATTCCGAATTTCACGTTGCAATTCCTCGCCAGACGAGTCTCCGTCAAAGAGCGGCCGAATTTCGATCTCTCGTCCGTAAGGATGCTCATCAATTGTTCCGAGCCGGTGCGCGAGCAGAGCATTAAAGAGTTCCTCACTGCGTTTGCAGCGAATGGCGCTCGCATCGAAATGCTGCAGAGCAGCTATGCACTGGCGGAAAACGTATTTGCTGTGACGCAGTCTGGGCTGGATCCCTCTGGACTGCCAGGACGCGTATGGGTGAGCGCACGACGCTTGACGGACGCACACATTGCCGAGCCCGTTGAGGCGGGCAGCAATGAAAGCATATGTCTTGTATCTTCCGGCCGTTGCATTGCGGGCAACCGTGCCCGCATTGTGTCCCCTGAAGGTGTCGAGCTGCCGGAGGGTCATGTAGGCGAAGTGGCGATTCAAAGTGATTCGCTTTTTGAAGGGTACTACAACCGCCCCGATCTCACGGCAAAGGCAAAAAAAGAGGGTTGGTATTGGTCTGGAGATCTGGGCTTCTGTCTGGACGAAGAACTTTATGTGATTGGCCGAAAATCCGATCTCATTATTGTGGCTGGTAAGAATCTCTACCCGCAGGACATTGAAGAAATTGTGTGCTCTCATCCTCGCATTCACGATGGGCGGGCTGTCGCTTTCGGTCTCTTCAATCCGGATTTGGGCACCGATGAGATTGTCGTCGTTGCCGAGGTTGAGCATGAAAGCGACATTCAGCACACGGCTTCCATTGAAGACGCTGTGCGAAATGCGGTGGTCGCGGAGTTGGGTGTCGCGGTGGGCGCGGTCTATCTCAGGCCGCCAAAATGGATCGTCAAGAGCACGGCAGGTAAGCCTGCGCGATCGACGACACGCGAAAAGTTAATTGCCGAACAACCGGAACTGCGCGGAGCCTAACGCAATGGATGAAGCGGCCCAGGCACAAGAATTGGTACGGTACATACTTCAGGAAATCATTCATCGTCCAGGCACTGAACTGACCCCGGATTCGCCGCTCGTCTCCTCCGGTCTGATCGATTCGTTTGCACTCGTGGATATCCTGGTGAAAGTTGAAGATGTGACGAATCTGCGCATTCCGGCTGGGAAGATTCAGGCGAAAGATATGGACACTGTGAATCTGATGCTCGCTACAGCCAAGCGCGTGGGCAAGCCAAGAAAGTCCAAATGACACCGGCCATCCATTACGCTCTGGCCTTCCTGCTCGTTTGCGGAGGGGCTTTAGCCTCCAGGCGGATCCCGAAGCAGGTGCTGTTGCTTGCAGCGAGCTACATGTTTTACTCGGCATGGGGAACAGGGTTCCTGGTGATTCTGGCTGCCAGCTCCTTTCTCAACTTTGTTTTCGGCGAGCTGCTGCGGCGCCGGCAAACATTGCCGCGTCTGTGGGCTGGTGTGATCGCGAATGTCGGACTGCTCTGTTTTTTCAAGTATCTTCCTGCTCTCGCAGGTGGCTCCCCTGACGATCTCATCCACCGCATTGTTATGCCGGCTGGAATGTCATTTTGGACATTCCAGGCGCTCAGCTATTTATTCGATGTCTATCACGAAGAAGAGATCGAGCCTTCGCTCCTGGAGTTCTTGTTATACATGAGCTTTTGGCCGACGGTGCTCATGGGGCCCGTTTGCCGGCTCCCGAACATGCTTCCGCAGTTTCGAAAAGTGCACCGGCTCTCCGTGACCGATGTGACTGCCGGTTTGCGCCTAATCGCGATCGGCCTCTGGATGAAGCTCATCCTGGCGCAATTCCTCGGCGCAGCTCTTTCGAGAGCGGTTGAAATGGAAGCGGTTTGGGGCGGAGTCGACGTTTGGCTCATCGCAATAGGTTTCGGATTCCAGCTCTTTTTTGACTTCGCGGGTTATTCCAATGTTGTCATCGGCGCGGCCCGTTTCTTCGGTTTTGAAATCGAACAGAATTTCGACGCCCCTTATTTGTCGACGACGCCATCGATGTTCTGGGCCAAGTGGCACATGTCGCTTTCGTCATGGATTCGCGACTATGTCTTTGTCCCGATGGCCACGCGTCGGCGTGATCTGTGGTGGCGTTTTTTTGCGGTGGCGTTCTCGATGGTTTTGTTCGGTCTGTGGCACGGTGCAACGGTCGCTTTCCTGTTGTGGGGCACTTATCACGGCATGTTGCTGGTGCTTCATAGAGTCGGCCAGCAATATCAGCGGCGCATTGGGGTTATGATGGATGGCCGGATCGGAAGTTTCCTTTCCTGGCTCTTAACCTTCCTCAGCATTTCGTTGGGATGGGTATTATTCCGAACGAATGATCTTCATCAAGCGCTCACAATGCTGAAAGCTGTGGTAACGCCGGCGAGGTATGCCGATTTCGTCCTACCCGTCGATTATTATCGAGTCGTGCTGACTGTAGTCATCGGTTATTTCGGATTTGCCGTCCTGAGTGGTTCCAGCGCACTCCGCGAAAAAATAGAACACATTTTGATGCCTGTTCCCGGAAACGCAAATGCCGTGCGGCGGTTGATGCACTTTTCGTGGGAAAACCGCTGGTGGTGGGTGGCGCCAATGCTCGTGGTGAATGTAATAGCTGCCGCGTTGATAGTGATGTCGCAGAGCGCTCGGGTCACGCCGTTCATCTACACATTGTTCTAGTAGCTGATTGATTCCGCACCTGCCGCAGGTCAGCGGGCTTTGCACAAAAAATACATCGCGGGCGCTCATAGAGCGCCCCTACAGTTGCGCACCCCAAGCTGTAGGGGCGGTCTATGACCGCCCAGGATTTTTTGTGCAAAGCCCAGGTCAGCGCATTTTTGAAGCCGCTGCAGGGATGTAATACGAGTTCATGACAAAGCGTTTGATCTCCCTTGGCCTCCTGATTTTTCTCGGTCTGACTCTAGGGACTGCTTCGTCTGAGGCGCTGGTGCGCATGTTCGTGCCTCTCTCGGATTTTTTCTGGCAGTGGGATCCGGTGATCGGGATGCGACTGATTCCAGGAAAACAGGGGCGATCCGTGAAGCCGGGTCTTTACGACGTTTTCGTCAGGGTGAATTCAGCGGGGTTTCGCGACCGTGACCATGCCGTCGAGAAGGCGCCGGAAAAGCGCCGCGTCGCTTTGATCGGAGATTCCGTGGTCGAGGCGCTACAAGTTCCATTTGAGGATTCGATCACTTCGGTGATCCAACGCAATCTCGAGAAATCCGGAACCCGTTCTGAAGTCATCAATTTTGGCGTAAGCGGAGCCGGGACAGCGCGCGAATACCTTACCGTGCGCGAATATGCTCTGAAGTTCAAGCCGGACCTCGTGCTTCTCTTCTTCGTAGGCAACGACTTCGGAGACAACACACGAGAGCTGAAAGGGCTTTCCGATATTCCGTATCCGCAGACCACCGGCGACGGTGACCTGGTTCTTGATGAGAGCGGACATCCCCGCTTTACCGCGTTTGAAGATCAAAAGTCGCGCTTTGCCGGTGTGACGAATCCCCTTCGCAATTACTCCAAGGTTTATCGCCTTGTGCGTGAGACCGTGGACACGCTCCCGCCTGTTGATCAATTGTGGGGAAGCGTTTTCGCCAAAAACACGGTTGCGGCGGCGGCAAATGCCGCTGCCGAGGCAAATTTGGGATTATATGAAATCTATCGGAGGCAACCCAAACGCGAGTGGTTAAAGGCTTTTCGCGTGACGCAGCAGTTGCTGGTCGCCTTGCGCAACTTGACCGCTGAAAACCACGCTAAGTTTGCTGTCGTAATGGTGCCCGCAGCGTGGGAGGTCTATCCCGACCGTTGGCGAGAGGTTCTGGATCTGACCCCGGGTATGCACGGGGCCGATGTCGATGTCGAAATACCGTCCCGAAATTTGAATCAATACCTTTCCAATAATGGTGTCCGCGTGATTGACCTGCTGCCGGAATTTCGCGCCCGGGCTAAGGACGCCTCGCCGCTGTACTTGCACGGTGATGGTCATTGGACTGTTGGGGGCCACGATTTCGCAGCCGCGGTCATTTCCAGGGAAGTAGAAAAAATACTTGGTTCCCGCCCATAGCTGTGAGCAGTCGCCAAAAACGGACAATTGATGTGCTAACTAGTTTCTGTCTCGAAACTCTTGAATTTTGCGCTGTAGCGGCGCTCTATGAGCGCCGGTTTTTCCTGGAATCAATGAAATACCGGCGGTCATAGACCGCCGCTACAGTCAGGACCGGCGAATCGAAGGAGTTTCGAGACAGAAACTAACTAGACCGGCATGCCAGCACTGTTGACAAATGTTCAAGTATCAGTAGCCTTTTACTCCACGTTGAGACGACCCGCGAAACGTTACTGCTGTGCGAGGTGCTCAGAAATGCCCCGATATCTATCTTCACGCTGTCACAAACTTCCCATTGTTATCGGGACTTTCCTCTTCCTGTTGCAGCCTTTAGCAGGTTTAAGAGCTCAAGTGAGCGTCTGGACAAATCACAACGACAATGCTCGCACTGGAGCAAACCTGAGCGAGACACAACTAAGTACATCGACAGTGTTGCCGGCAAGCTTCGGAAAGATATTCTCTTATTCTGTGGATGGATCTATCTATGCGCAGCCTCTCTACCTGCCAAATGTATTTATTCCTGGAAAAGGCATTCATAACGTCATTTATGTAGCGACGATGAAGGATAGCGTTTACGCCTTCGATGCCGACAGCAACAGTGGAGCGAACGCCGCCCCTCTTTGGCAGGTGAATTTTACGAATCCGGCTGCTGGAATAACGGCAGTACCTGTCGATAGTACTGTTCAGCCGTACGACCAGAATATCGAAGGCACGATCGGTATTTTGAGCACGCCTGTCATCGATCAGTCAACGAATACGATGTATCTCGTCGCGCGAACCAAAGAGAATGGGCAATACGTTCAGCGTATGCACGCCCTCGACGTGATGACCGGCGCTGAGAAACTGGGCGGACCTATTACCATCCAGGCGACAATAGCCGGAACTGCGTACGACAGTGTCAACGGCCAGATGACTTTCAATCCATTGCGTGAGAATCAGCGCTCAGGATTGGCTTTAGCTAATGGAATCGTCTATATGGCCTGGGGATCCCACGATGATTACGATCCATACCATGGCTGGGTCATGGCCTACAACGCCTCCAACTTGCAACAGATCGGGGCTTTCAGTACGACACCGGATGGGGCGAGAGGCGGAGTGTGGCAATCCGGGCAGCCACCGGCGATTGATACGAACGGCAATCTATTTTTTTCCAGTGGCAACGGCGATTGGAACGGAGTTAGGAACTTCGGCACCTCTGTATTCAAGCTGAGTACTGCCGTAACCTCCGTCATAGATTGGTTTACGCCGGACGACTACGACTATTTGAATAATAACGATCTTGATCTCGGCGTTTCCGGAGTCCTGTTGCTCCCAAATTCAAATCTCATGTTAACCGGTAGCAAAACGGGGGATGTGTATCTGTTACGACAGGATAATCTCGGGCACATGCAAACCGGGAACTCCCAGATCCCGCAGATCGTACATGCTGCCGCTGGTCACATTCACGGTTCACCGGTCTACTGGAATAGTCCAAGCCTTGGGCCTTTGATCTATCTTTGGGGCGAAACTGATTATTTGAAAGCCTTTCGGTTCAATGGAGCGACGCTAGCCGCCAGCCCAATCATGACGAGCATGGTTGCGGCAGCTCCGGGTATGCCGGGAGGAATCCTGTCTGTTTCCGCGAATGGAACGACTCCGGGCAGCGGTATCGTTTGGGCGTCGTTGCCGCTGACTGGTGATGCTGAAGACGCAATCGTACCTGGTATTCTCAGAGCTTTCGACGCAGGCGATCTTACGAAGGAACTCTGGAATAGTACTTTGAATCTCAGCCGAGATGATGTGGGTAACTTTGGCAAATTCAGCCCGCCTACCATTGCGAACGGCAAAGTGTACATGGCAAGCTTTTCAAACCGACTGAACGTGTACGGTTTTTTGAACGCAAATTCAGATTTCGTTCTACAAACGACACCAACTGCGTTTGCGGCAACATTGTCGTCGAGCGTCAATTTCTCAGTCAATGTGACTTACGTCAA
>QHWY01000244.1 GCA_003223875.1 Acidobacteriota bacterium
TGTTACTGTCCGGCTTCGTCGCCGGAACCGCGATCTCGGGCAACGTCGTCGGGAACAACTCCTGGGGGATCTATGTGAACTCGGTCAATATGCCGACGGATCCCACGGCTTCCCAGCACAATTTCGTGCAGAACAATACAGCGTCGAACAACAAATACTACGGAATTCAGATGAGATACGGCGCAATCGGAAATACCGTCCAGACCAATGTAGCGCTCGGAAATGCCGTTCAGTCCCCTAACCACTACGAAATCTCGGCGGACTTGGCAGACGACAACGTTTCGCCCTGTGCGAATACCTGGATCAACAACACCTTTGTTTCCGCTTCGGGTTTTGGCGCCAGCTGCATCCACTGAGTGGCCCACGAACAGCTCGCGTTCGTAACATACAGAAGGAACTCGGTAGCCGAATCCGCATGCGGGCATCTCCCGCATTACTCCTCCCTTGTCGCCAAGGGCGTCCTTTTTCGCAGTTCGGCTAGATTACCTGCGGACTTTCACCACTTTTGTTTTTGGCGAATGCTCTGCCGTCTGGCGTGAAGGCATCGGGATCCTGGCTTCAGGTTATATAATCGATGGCGAGCGCCATTGTTGTTGTCCTGGAATTACCTGAAGTCCGCCAATCGCGCGTCTGCAGAAACTCTTCGCCGGGAAATTGAGGCGGAAACAGAGAAAACGACGGCTGTGCGCGCATGAAGGCCGACTTTTTTGCGCGTCGGCCAAGGTTCCAAATCTGCTTTTCGCTTTCGCAGATCTGCAATCGCGACCGCAATCTTGCATTTCGCTTTTGCAGGTTAGTTCTGACGATTGCAACCCTGCATCTGGGTTTTTCAGCTTTGCAATTGCGGCTGCAATCCAGCATTTGGGTCCCGCAAATCTGCATTGCCGAAAAACAAGACAGTTTTCGCTTTTGCAGATTTGCGCTGACGATTACAAGCCAGCATTTGGCTTTCACAAATCTGCATTCGTGACCGCAATCTTGCATTTCGCTTTTGCAAGTTAGTTCTGACGAATGCAAGCCTGCATTTGGGTTTTTCAGATTTGCGATTGCGACTGCAACACAGCATTTCGGTTCTGCAGATCTGCATTTGCGGAAACAACACAGTTTTTCGCTTTTGCAAATTTGGCCCGACGATTACAAGCCTGCATTTGGCTTTCGCAGATCTGCATCGGCGAACGCCAGCTTGCATTTCGCTTTTGCAGATTAGTTCTGATGGTTGCAAGACCGGATTTCACTTTCGCCGATAGCGTCCGCGATTGCACGTCAGCATTTTGCGTTTTCGGATTAGCAGCCGCACTCGCAGGGCAGATTCAGCTTATGCCGATTTGTAATCGCGAAATGCCACCCAGTCTAGCGGGCATTCAAAAAAACATTTTCGGGTGGATGTCAGGTTTTGGCAGTCCACTACTGCCGGTTGAACATTATTTCCGTTTTATCGGCAATCGTCGATGACTTCGACTCAATCATTTGTGCCGTTTTGAAGATCAATTCCGCCGGCGAGACGATCTTCTTCACGGCGCCAATGATCTTCGATGCGACCGTGATGATCTTCTTCATGCCGAAGAACATTATTTTCGATACGACGAAGATTGTCTCCGGAACGCCAAGGATCATGTCGGGCTCCATGAAAATCGTCTTCGGTTCCGAGAAGATCATTTGCGCCGCGGAGAAGATCGTCTCGGTGATGGAGAAAATCTTCTCAGACAACCTGCTATATCCAAGAAATCAATGAGTTGCGGACTTAGCGCTCTGAGAAGATCTTCTTCGTCTTCGAGAAGATCTTCTCAGAAACGAAAATGATCTCCTCCACGACGAAGAAGGTCTTCTCTGAAAAGAAGAAGATCATCTTCGAACGCGACTCGATTTCCTTCGGGTCGGAGAAGGTCTTCTCTGGGACGAACCCGATCTTCTCTGTGATCGAGGCAATCATTTTCAGGGTGGAGAAGATCGTTTCCACGCCGAAGTAACATTTCTCCGAGGCGGACCTGATCTTCTTCGTTTCCGAGACGACTTTCTTTGCGAGCGAAATAACTCTCTCGGCTGTGGAGAAAGCCAGGGATCCCTAATACGCCATTGCGTAGCAGTCGCGACGGGGATCGGCGCCGGCGATGCGATTGCCGCTGGCGGGATCGATGAGCACGGCGGTCGCGCAACTCGATATGCTCTGCGCTCGGACCCGGTTGGCATTATGGCCGCGGGCCTGCAGCTCTTTGAAAACTTCATCGGAGATCGGCGCTTCGACCTTCAGACGATTGAATCCCGCATCGTGCGGCCAGAAGGATCCGAAGAAATGCAGCGTCTGCACGCGCGGCGACTCGAACGCTTCGTGCAGGTTCGGATACCAATCGTTCCAAAACTCCACGACGTTCAGGAACGCCTGCAGAATCGTTTGATCCTGATTGTCGCCACCGGGCGTACCGATCGGAGCATAGAAGGTTTAAGCGAGGCACCGGGAGTAGGGCAGCGCCATTTCGGGCTCCGGGGTCTCCTGGAACGGTTTCCCTGCCGTGTAAAACCACGTCGGGGTCTGAGCTGTTATGTCCACCGGAGCCGGCAGCACGGCACGCCTCCGCATCATGCTGCACTAACTCATCGTCCAACTGTGGCAGAATCGGCTGAAAGTTTGCGAAAAATGGAAAGGAGTAGTTTCGAATGAAACGCGCTCTCCTCATCACTCTGCTGCTTTGGGCCTTTGCCACAACAAGCATCACCGCTGAATCCAACGACCCGAGTCTTGGTACGTGGATATTGAACGTAGCAAAATCCAAGCTCCCCGGTCTTCCGCCAAAGTTGTTTATCCAGCGATACGAGATGCGACCTGATGGATTCATCGTTGGTACGAGGATCGCGATTGGTCCCGACGGAAGCCCTCACTTCGAACAGGCCGCCATGAAACATGACGGCAAGGATTACGAGTGGTGGGACAACACCAGCCTGAGCGCATTTCTGTCCACCGGCAAACGGTTGCCGAAAAAACTGAGCATGAAGCCGGTTGACGCCTTCACTGTGGAGTACACCGGCAAGGAATCCGGAAAGGCAACGGTAACCGGCCGGCGCATCGTCAGCAGCGACGGAAAGACGATGACGCTGGCAGGCAAGAGCCTCATCCCCTCAGGCGAGTGGATTCCGTTTGAAGCTGTTTTTGATAAACAGTGAAAGGATTCTATTCCTCGTCGGGTCCGGCGACGGCGATGCTGCCGGCAGGCCGGCGCGGTCGCGGCCGGAGTCGCGCAGCCTTCCATGCGAAGGGATGTTCTCCGCAAAAATCTCATCCGGGGCAACATTTGCTGTTTCGTGAACGGCTTCAAGAATATTGCGGCAGCAACTTTGACCAGCGCAACGCTCTGGCAAGGTGCCCCAACATCTTGCCCCTTCTAAGAGGCTTTTGAAATGTCGCAATGGTGTTCGGCGATCTGACGCGCAAGGCGGTCGCGTGCTTCATTTGAACGGATGCGGGCGCTTTCAGCGGCTTGATGCAATTTCTGGTAGTCATCGAGTGAACTGATGCCAATCCGGCGGCTCAGTTCGGCGACGGCAGCCGCATACTGATCTGCCGCTTGGCGGTATTCTAGAAGGAGTCGGTCTTTCTCGGCGCAGTGACCGGCGCTCATATATACAGCATAGCCCAACGGCATAGGATAACGTGCGCAAGCACGTTGCCCGTCATCTTGCCCGTCTAACTGTCTCGTGTGGCGCGCCTTCGGCGGCGGGTAAGATGGGTAAGATGAAAATTGAAAATAGAAAATAGTAATAGTAAGTAATGTGTGGTTGGAGAAGAGGAGGAGAACGCACAGCAGGGGTGGTCGCCTCCACAACCTAACCAAGTTGCCCACTTACCCACGGCCAAGCTGCAGGGATTGCGCGGGTTACTTGCGGATAATCTCCCCATTCGGGCCGATGGCGCGGGTGCCGGGCTGCGCATCATTATTGAACTGCTGTGGAGGTGCAGACTCGTCCCATCGCTGTAATTCCTTGCCGTCAGGCGTGACAAAGCGCAACACCACGCTCGGATTCAGGCGACGGAACAGGACGGACTGGAATCCCCTGCCGGTAGGCTCAACGGTAATGGTGTAGGTGTTGTTATCGTGCGTGATTTGCACGACGCGATGAAGCAGGACCCAAACCTCTATCCACTCGAATCCGCTTCGGTGCGGTTTGTCAGCCGAATGGCACTCGCCAGGGTTGGTGCGTGCCGTCCAGAGTCCCGATATATTTGCCATGTGGTATGGAATGCTGGCGCTTTCAGGATCACTCACGAGAAAGTTGTGAGTCCAGTCGTAGGCGGTGCGGGCCTCGTCACCGTACCTTCCATCATTCCATATCTTCGCCTGGACTTCCGGAGTGGGCCGCGTCCAGGTAGTGGACTCGGCGCAGATGTCGAATGGAATGGTCTCGGCCACAAGCGGTCTCGCGGCCAGCAGCGTGCAGACCAGCATTGTGAATGCGTAGGTGCTCATATAGACATCATGCTCCGGTAGTATGCGGCAGATCCACAAGGCGGCAGAGCCGCCACTAGCACAGGGTCCCCATAATCCGGTCCACCTCGTATGGCATGAGGCGCCTCGTAGTTGCCGGTGAATACACCTCTTTCCAACGACGAATGCCGTGCCACAACTCTCTTGTTCTCGTGGAGGAGTTCAGTAACAGATGACCGCGCGCCAAAACAATTAAAGACGGCGACCGAGGAAAGAAAACGGGCTGCGTACTGCTCATCTCGCTTCGTGACAAGGAGTGTGTGGCCTTGTCCTGCCTGGCTACATAGGGCAGAAGCATCGGAAATGCGACCGTCAATGGGACGAGTAAACGCCCTTCCTCTTCGAGTTGATCAAGCCATGAGGACCGAATCTCGGTGGCACCGAATGTCGAGGAAGCGGAGGAGGGATGCAGGATCGCCATTGTTTACGCCCCGTGCCCTTAACACAC
Source organism: Acidobacteriota bacterium (assembly GCA_003223875.1). Classification (GTDB taxonomy): domain Bacteria; phylum Acidobacteriota; class Terriglobia; order 20CM-2-55-15; family 20CM-2-55-15; genus 20CM-2-55-15. The sequence goes on from QHWY01000244.1 coordinate 4,924, forward strand.
ATTATCGAGAATTCGCCGCGACATATGCCGTAACAAACTCTTCCAGTCCGTCGCCAATCGCGTTTCGTAAACTGTCGCGCAAAATGATCGATGGGAACATGAACACGCGATTGATCTCCCATGTCACCGCCCTGGCCTCGCCTGCATCGAGCCGCACTCGCCGATTCACTTCGATAGAGATAGAGGCCGCATAGACGGGGTATATCGGCGATTTCACGGTGTTCGCATTGACATATAAATAATCGGCAGGAGCCGCTGCCTTCTCGCCGGATGCGATACCATTCACGACCTGATTCAAACTCATGACCGAGACACCGGCCATTTCCAGCCGCTGCTCAACATCTCGGATAATTGGTGCCTGCTCGAATCGCTGCAAGGCGGCGTCACCTTGGAAACTGATAACAAGAACCACGCGGCGAATACCTCGCAATGTGGCGCGGGTACTTTCATCATTCTGCTCGCCAACCGCAGCGTGCCCACACACCGCGCAGGTGGCCACCAAGGCGAGCGATGCCGTTGTCAGTCGCATACATGCCTTTCAGTGTTCGCACATTGAAGTAATGTTGGTACTAACACCCGCTTCTGAAAACTCCGACAGGTATTTCACCATTCCGCCCACTCCCTCCAAAGCTCCGTCGTGTAGCGGCAACACCATAAACTCATCATAGATGCCGTATTCATTCTGGAGGCCGAAAATTTGAGCAGTATTAAACTCTATTGTCGTGGCAAGAAATCTATCCTCCGATCAAAACACACTGAACCGGCTCTTTCCCGGCGATTATCCGGAAAGTTCCCGAAGGCGGCGCTGTGTGGGTGTTTGCGCTGGACTAGGAGTTCGAAGTTTCCTCATCGTTTCAGTCCGCATGCGATTCGCCCGGCTTGAGAGCATGATACTCCGGAACGATTGAACGAAGGCGGTTGATCCAGTACATCGATGCGATCATCAGCGAGAAATAAATCAGGCTGCTGATCCCGATGATCGAAAGATCCGGAGGCGGGGGCGCACTGATGTTGTTCAGCCAGGCGAGCGTCAGAACGAGGATCGTGATCCAGAAGACGAAGATACCTGCCCGGCCCTCCGCTCGCGTTGCGCCAAGGTAGAGAAGGATGGAGGCTAGCCAAAGCGCGCCTTCGGCGACAACAGTTCCGGGAATGGAATTCCAAAGTCCCAACCCGAGACGGGTATCGATACCCGGCGCCAGCGGCATGTCCGGGGGATGACTCGTAAAGTCCAGAACCCAGTGACTGAGTACCGCCGCGCAGATCACAACTGCTCCCGGCGCGTAACGCCGCCGTGAAAAATATGCCGCAGCCAGCAAAGCGGCCCAAACCATCCCCATCACGAGACTATGGCTATATATAATGTCGGGTGCCTCAAGGACATCGATAGCTCTCATTCCCGCCTGAACTGTAATTCCCGGCTTGAACCGGACATGTTCGATGTGGGCCAGCATCAAGATGCACCAGAGGACATCGGGAAACATCGATGCGAATGTCACCGTTCCCAACGACAACCTGGGCTCGATCCGTTTAGCAATGAGGCTTACCGCGAAGTGTCCGACGTGCACTGTGCCCCCGCTTATTCTTTGGAAGCCAGTACGCGGGACAGGCTTTCATGGTACGCGTCGCGAGCGACCCAGGGTGGCCGGGCTTTGGCGATGTCCGGTAGACAACGGCAATCAGTTCGCGCGCGCGTATGACAAAGCGTGTGCCTTATTCTCCCAGCCCATTGAACTCCGGCCTCGGTGATCAAATGGAAGAATTCGGCGGCAGCAAACACGAGGAATCGGCCTATCCCGCGCTCGCGGAAGTCTTCGGAAGCTTCCTCAAACGCCTTCAACATTTCCCTGGCAAATAGCGTTTGGTATGCGCGTGGATACAGGCACAGTAATACTTGGTAGATTGGCCTCATGTTTCTGTCTTTCTCGTCCTGAGCCGCGCATGAACAGTTCGGGTCAGTTGCTTCAGGCGATCCAGTTCCAGTTGTAATTGCTTTCGGCCGGCGGCGGTGAGCCTGTAAGCTTGCTTGTCCCGCGCCGTATCCTCCTGCTGAAAATGCTGGATCCAGCCGTTTTCGAGCAATCTGCGAATCGCGCCGAACAACGTGCCGGTGCTCAAGCGGACGCGTCCGCCGCTGACCGCCTCAATGTCTTTGATCAACGCATAACCGTGACGAGGCATTTCAGCGAGGCTCATGAGGATGTACAGAACGGGTTCGGACAATGGCTTATTGCCGCCGCCATCCTGCTTCTTGACGACATGTCGCATGGCGACATATGTTGCCCAAGGATGGCGGCACTCGTCAAGATATTTTAATCTGTGATGGCTTGAGCATAGACGTTTTAAACGGGGTGCCGCAAGTATAGGGGCGCGATTCAGAGGGTTGCGGGACGTGGACGGGATGATTTTCTGGGGGGACGGCACGGTGGAAAACGGTTGCGCGAACTGCCGCCGTCCCGGGATCTTCCTTAACTTTTTCAGACGTTCGCTTGGTTGACAAAAGCAGATCCGTGGAAGACGATCCCCCAAAGCATGCTCTTGAAACGCACAGTTCTGATGACGATCGTGTTTATGGTCCTCTCAGCACAAGCGTGGGCAGACAGTTTCGCGTTCACGGTCTTCAACGTTGCGGATGCACGCGATACAGTAGCCTACGGAATCAACAACGCTGGCCAGGTCGTGGGCTATTACGGCGGCGCGAGCGGTTTAGCGCATGGCTTTCTGCTCAACGCAAATGGCTCAACATATACCAACATCGATGTTCCCGGTGGTACAAACACGTCTCCTTGGGGAATTAATGATAACGGACAGATTGTCGGTACTTTACCGATGCAAACGGCGGGAATCGGGGTTTCCTGCTCAGCGGCTCCGCTTACACGACGATAGATGATCCGAATGCGTACGTTGGTGAAACGTGGACGCGGGGCATCAACAATGTCGGCGCGATCGCGGGGAATTCCATTGCTCCGGCAGGTCAATTCGGTTTTGCGCGTAACGTCGATGGTTCTAGCTATACCTACTTTGATTGCGGAGGAGCAGGCCACGCCACGACCGCCACAGGGATCAATAACAGTGGTCAAGTAGTCGGCTATTGCAATCAATTTAACAACACCCCGACGCACGGGTTCACCTTCTCGGGAGGCATCGATGTCCCCGGAGCAGCGGATACATCCGCTTTCGGGATTAACGACCGCAATCAAATCGTTGGGTATTACTACAGTTCGCCGGACTATGTGGGGGGACATGGGTTTAGAACGCTGAAGCAAGATGCATCAAATCTTCATTGCCTAGCCCGGGACGCTGAGTTGCGCGCACTCGAGCTAACGCCAGTTCCAGACACGGAGACGTCTGGGCGAACCAGATTCGCCGAAGCAATGAATTCGCTGCTCCCGGGTGTCCATTACCTCACCGTCGTTTTTATGGACATTAGGGGATTCAGCAAACGAGTCGAACGGGAGACGGCCCAGCGGGGCTCCGTGGCCGCATCTCCGCCCACACCCTGAGAAAAACCGCGTTT
>QHWY01000245.1 GCA_003223875.1 Acidobacteriota bacterium
CGGAGCGAACCGCCCGGCTCATAACCAGCAAACCGGAGGCACAAACCACAATCTCTAGCAGTAATGGCTCACTCGTAACGGGAAGCTCTAACAACGCCAGAAGCACCATCGCGATCGAAACCCACATCATGATTTTCGTAAGCATTGAAACCTCATCTTTCTAGCGAGATTTGTTGTTCAAGCGCCAGACGCTGGATATCAGCGGTGAATTGCCCCGGAAGCGAGCCGAAGCTAGATCAAATTTAGCCGCTGGTTGAGAGATGTTCATAAACCCTTTAGTTCCGTTCGACCCTTAATAGGCGCTGGGGCGGATTTTGCCGCCCCACACAGAGTGAGTAAGAAAATCTCCCTATCTCAGGCTGCGACGTGAGCAGCGATCTTATGAAATGTGGAGTTGGAAACCTCATGGCTTTCAACTTTGGGAGTTCCCTCGACTATCTTCGATAGGGCCTTTAACACTTCGGGATAGACTTCGCGCGCATATGCATCCGCGTTCTCTTTCTGATCCCAAAAGCTGATCGCTACGGCTTCGGTCCCACGCGGGGCGAGAAGCGTAACTTCGTCCTGAAAGCCCTTCTGTTTTCGAAGCAAGGGGATGATCTGGCTCTCAAGCGTTCGTGTAAATTCCGCGGAACTGTTGGCCTTCAAATTTACGGTTATTGTTCGAGCAAACATGGCAACTCCTAAGTTCTCTAAGACCACGATTACAGATAGCCTGACTTAGTTCAGATATCTGAAGAGTCACTGGAATATTCCAAGTCTCATTAACCAACATAGGTTAAGTTGCTGAGTCTGTCAATATTATTTGCGACATATGTTAACTTAGTTTAGTTAATTACGCACCTGGACCTATCTACGTTAGTCGAATGAGATTCAATCGAGAGTGAGCACCAATTTTCTGCCTCACTAACTGGCCGCCTGCCGTCCGGATGAGGAGTACGAAGTCGTTTTACGAAATACCTACCAAGTCCAAGCTTCGGCATCTGTGCAAAAAACTCACCGGTCCCGGTTTCTCTGAGAAGGTCATGGCTCTTTTCGATCCGGAGAGTATGGGTTGGGCTCTTTGCGAAATCGAGGGACCTAGGCTATAAATGTCTATCGCAAGTCTACAAAAAAGAAGGGAGTTTACCTGTGCCGATGGCGAAGAGAGCTCAAAGCAATGTTCCCCCTCCGACAGATTTGTACGTGTCGCAACTCCTTGAAAAAATCTCAGACGGCAAGCATGTAATGAGTTTTCGGAAAGGCGAGAAGGTTTTTTCTCAAGGCGCCCAAGCGGACGCTATCTATTTTGTTCACGCCGGCAAAGTAAAGATTACTGTTGTCTCATCTACAGGGAAGGAAGCCGTTCTTGCATTGCTGGGGCCTCATGAATTTTTTGGCGAAGGCTCCTTGGTCGGACAGTCTCTCCGGGTGAGCACAGCAACGACGATGGAAGCGGCAACATTGTTCCGGGTCGAGAAACGAGCGATGCTTCACGCTCTTCACGATCAAGCTCAGCTTTCCGAAAAGTTCATGGCTTCTCTGTTAGCGCGCAATATCGACCTTGAAGAAGATCTCTGTGATCAGCTTTTCAACCATAGCGAGAAGCGGCTGGCCCGGGTACTCCTGAAGCTCGCGCGCCTGCGCGAACACAATATCCTGCCGGATGCCGAAATACCCACATTGAGTCACGAGACTCTGGCCGAAATGGTAGGCACGACGCGTTCGCGCATCAATCATTTCATGAACAAATTCAGGAAAATGGGGTTGATCGACTACAACGGGGGCCTTACTGTGAGGACAGAACTGTTGACCGATTTAGTCTTGCATGAGTGAGGCAAGCTGTCGCGTAGCCATTTATTGCTTTATCATTTTCGTCTGAATTTCGCGAGGTCGTACCAACGCAATCGAGCGGTGGGCCGTAACGGGAAGGTGGCTGGATTGCAACGGAACACGCTGGCGGCTCGGCTCAGGCGCGCCGACAATCACGACGCCGTTGTCGGTGACGGGAAATTCGGGCCAGTCCCCTTCGGTGTCATAGCCGATAAGCGCGTTGGGAGAACGAGCAGCAGATCGATTTGCGAACGATCCAGGGTTTCTTTCAGAATCAACTCGTGGGCGATTCTCTCCAAATCAGGCCGACGGCTCATCAATATTGTCTTCGCCCGCAGATAAAGTCTGTCCGAAATTCGGCGCACTTCGTCATCGATGGCTTCGGATGTTCTTTCACTATAATTGCGTTCCTCGGACATGAAGGGAAATCGCAGAAACTGAGCATTGTGCGGAGCGCCATAGGTGAGGTGGCCAAGCCGATCGCTCATGCCGAAGCGCATCACCATCTGCCGTATGAGTTCGGACGCGCGTTGAAGGTCGTCCCCTGCTCCGGTTGAAATGACGCCATTGTAGATGCTTTCTTCAGCGGCCCGTCCTCCCATCATCACAGTAATCTGGTCTTCCAACTCGGGCAAGGTCATCAGATATCTCTCCTCGGTCGGTAGCTGCAGCGTATGTCCTAGAGCACCTACCGAACGGGGGATGATCGAAACTCGATACACAGGAACAGCATGTTCCACGGACAACGCGACGAGCGCGTGACCAGTCTCATGGTAGGCCACACGTTCCTTGTCACTGACGGTCATGACACGATTCTTTTTCTCCAGGCCCAGCATCACGCGGTCGATGGCTTCTTCCAGATCGCGCATCTGGACATGATCGCCGTTACGGCGCACGGCCAGGAGTGCCGCTTCATTGACGATATTGGCGAGATCGGCCCCGACCATTCCCGGCGTGCGCGCCGCTATGATCTTCAAATCGGCGTCAGGCGATAGCTTGATCTTGCCGACATGGATTTCAAGGATGGCTTCACGGCCTGCGAGGTCGGGACGATCCACGATGATTTGGCGATCGAATCGCCCAGCTCTCATCAGCGCCGCGTCCAGCACCTCAGGTGTGTTGGTAGCAGCCATAATGATGACCCCCTTCGAAGTATCGAAGCCGTCCATCTCGGCCAGCAGTTGATTGAGCGTTTGTTCTCTTTCGTCATTGCTGAAAATCCCTCCGCGCCCGCCCGCGCGCGATTTTCCGATTGCATCCAGTTCATCGATAAAGATGATGCAAGGAGCCTTCTGCTTGGCTTGTTCAAACAGATCTCGGACGCGGGCAGCGCCAACGCCGACGAACATCTCGATGAATTCTGAGCCGGAGATGGAGAAGAACGGAACGCCAGCTTCGCCGCTGACCGCTTTTGCAAGCAGAGTCTTGCCGGTTCCTGGTGGCCCTACAAGAAGCACTCCTTTGGGAATTCTTCCGCCCAGCTGCTGGTACTTCCTCGGCTGCTTGAGGAAGTCGACCACTTCCATCAATTCGGCCTTGGCTTCGTCGACCCCTGCCACGTCTTTAAAGCTGACGTTAATTTCGGTGGACCGGTCGTGGATCTTGGCGCGGCTCTTGCCGAACGTGAGCGGACCTGGTGTTTGACCGAGCCGGCGATTGGCGTATCCAGAGATGAGCAAAAAAAACGCGATCGGTATGACCCATGGGAGTAAAGCACTCCACCATGGGGCTTTCGTCAGGTGGCCTGAGAAAGTCACATGCTGGGCTTCAAGATCTCCTAACAACGAAGTTTCATCCATTCCCGGGAGCCGTTGCGTTGAGATCTGCTGTGCGGCTCCTTTGGTCGCGATCTCCGTCCTGAGTGTTGCTATCAATAGCTGCTCATCGATACCGACTTCCGCGACATGACCTGTGCGGACTTCGGATAAGAACTCGCTATAGGAAACCTGTTTCGGTTGCGGAGAGCTGGAAGAAAACTGCAATGAAAACCAGAATAATGCAGATAACAGCAAAGCGAGTGGCAGCAGCCATTGAGGTCTCTTACGTTTTGACATGTCTCAACCGTGGCCAGCAGAGGCTCGGCGAGCCTGGAAATTGATACAATCGACGGCGCCCCTCACGGAGGCGGCCGCTGCTATGCTCTCTAATTCCGTGGGCGCTGTGATCCGGAGCCATCCTTGCCGGCCAAGGTTTAGAGGAAGAGCGAAGGCTTTTTGGTGTTGCATCACAATTGCTAGAACCTGCGCAAAACCTTCCGATTGATATCCATTATCGAAGTGGACGGCGGCGCCGTGAAGCTCGGAAGGTGACATCCAGTACGAACAGGCCAGCAGCCAATAGCCTCGCGTTACGGATGCCCAGACCTCTAGAAAATTCAAAGTTCCGCTCGGGAAAAAGCCATATTCAACATGGATCAATCCCCTCTCGGTGCCGCGCATCAGGTCTGCCCAACGCACGACAACTGCAGACTCCAGTACTCGCTCAATGTTTTGTTCTTGGTTTAGCTTCATATTCGCTTCTTTCTCGTGAGCATCTCTCCGCGACCTGACATTCCTTCCTGCCCTAGCCCAGGCTTTTGATCCCAGGAATGTTCAGATTGTTTGTGCGTCTCAGCTCAACCAGTTCATCGTCACTTGCGATGTAGCCGCTGTAGAGGCCGCCATCCGCGATGTGCCATGTATCGTTTTAGGCTATGCAATCTGACTGTGAGTCCCTGCTTCCGAAACTCCGCCAAAGCAGCATCACGTTCCGGAATCACTGAAGCCATGACACCCGCGCTTCTATGTCCACAGTGATAGTTTGGTCGACGATGAGGACAAACACTGTGCAAAACTGCACACTGGCCGCTACAGTGGCCTCATATTCACGAATACTATGGTGCGGTTACTCAACATCATCCTCTTCACGTTCGATCAACTTCTCGCCCGGCTTCCTGGATCCATCGACGATTGTAATTTGCGGATTTCACCTAATCGTTCTCGTCATGACTGCGGTCGCGCGAAACGAACGGGAAAATCATAGCTCTTCTTGGTGGAGAAAAAGGGGTCACGTCACTTCCAACATGTCCGGCGGCAGATCCTCCTGTGCAATCTTAGACAGACGTTGTCCCGCTTATATTTAATAGTCTCTGATCCACTTATATGAGCAATTCGGATAGTTACAAAAAAGAAAAAAGGGGCAAAAACGGCATCCTATGACTACGAATGACCGTCTCTGTGATCTACGAATATTAGTGGTCGATGATGACAAAGACACCCGCGAAATGCTCCGCTTCATATTGCAGCAGGCGGGGGGCCACGTCAGCGCCGCTAGTTCCGTAGCAGAAGCTTTTCAGAGTTATCAGAGTTCACCACCCGATGTGATTGTCGCCGATATTGGAATGCCCGAATACAATGGTTATGCACTAATCGCGCTGATTCGTGCCCACGACAAGGAAGTCGGCCGCACCACTCCCGTTATTGCGCTTACCGCTTACACGAGTCCTGCGGATGAAAAAACGGCCCTGGCTGCTGGCTTTCAGAAATACATGTCGAAGCCCTTCGATCCTGGAGAAATCATCGAAGAGATTCGCCGGAGCTCCTCTGTTGAAACCCGAAACCCAAGTGCAAAAGCCAGTACGGCCCATATAGCCACTATCATTCGCGAGCAACACGACGAAATCGTTAGACTCTGGACGGAAGAATCTTGCCGGTCTGCATCGGCTCGGGGCCTTACGAAGCCACAGTTTGAGAATCTCATGCCGGTTTTTCTCTCTGAGCTTGCCGCCGCCGATACCGAACTCGGCAAGCTTAGCGGCAGACAGCGCGAACTGATCGAGAACCATCTTTCGACCCGTCTCCGCCAGGGATTCGATCTCGCGGAGATCATCGACGAGATCGCGATACTTGGCCACATAGTTACGCGCATGTGGGAGACCGCTCCCATCGAGCAGCATCCGGACGCGCTGGACATCCAACGGTTCTTCGCTGAGTTGAGCTCAGCCTCAATTCTGGTTGCAGAGATGTTCAGGGAGCACATGGCAAAGGATCAGCAAACGGAGAAGCGTTATACGAGGCTCCTCCAGCTCATAGCCAGTGAAGCTCTAAGGATCGGCGAACAGCCGTTTCAAGATCGGCTCAAAGACGTCCTTGAACTGATCATGGAGGCGATGAACGCCCAAGTTGCGATCCTTCTTTTGTTCGAATCCGAAGCACGCACGTTACTCACTGCGGCTTCCGCGGGCGTCGCGAATGGAGTGCTTGAAGAGTATACATCGACGGTCGATCCATTGTCGTTTGCAGGCCAGGTCGCAACTCATGCGGAGCCCACGACCGTTTTGGATGTGATTACCACAGAGTTGCAGGCCAACGATGCTCTCAAACGGAATGGGATACATTCTCTGCTGGGTGTCCGGCTCCGTCCGCGTTATAAGTTGATGGGAGTCCTGTACATCGGACTCTCGGATACCCGGTCATTTTCCCCGAGTGAAATCCGGCGCATCGAGACCCTGGGGGACCAGCTCACGCTACATCTGGACAATGCGAAACTGTACGCGGACCTGCAGGACAAGGTCGATGCCCTCACGCTGGAGCGAGGACTTCGTGAGCGCTTCATGTCCGTCTTGGTTCACGACCTGAGAGGCCCGCTGACGGTTGCCAAGATGGGATCCACCATGCTCATTCGTCAGCCAGAGCTGCTCGACGAGCGCCGCGAATTAGCGGCGAAGATCGACACTAACATTGACCGTGCTGAACGGATGATTCGAGATCTACTCGATACGAATCTAATCCGTGCCAACGAGCGGCTGCCCTTGCATCTCGCCGAGTGTGATCTGGCGGCTATCGCGCGCGTGGTGATCGGAGAACTCAGCTCCATAGACGGCGAGCGTTTCATTCTGAAGCAGGAAGGAGTTCATGGCATCTGGGACGCAGAGGAACTTCGACGCGCGCTTTGGAACCTGGCCATCAATGCTCTCAAGTACGGTGCTCCGGACAAGCCGATTACCATCACGGTGAAGCGGTCCGGTTCGGAGATGCAGTTGTCCGTACACAACTATGGATCGGTGATAACACCGGAAGATCAAGCCCACATATTTGATTCGTTCACGAGAACACAGGAAGCCCAGGCGAAGGGCCAAATCGGTTGGGGCCTCGGTCTCACTCTCGTGCGTGGGTGTGTAGAGGCGCACGGCGGAAAGGTTACGATCGAGAGCAGTGCTGACGTCGGGACGACATTCACGATTCATCTACCGTCCGATTCCCGTCCCTATCAAGTTGGGTTCAACTTCGCAGCCCACGCCGGGGGGTGACGTGGATTTTCGCTCAACTGTTTCACCCAATGAGTGACTACATCTCCGACGCCTTTTTTCTCTTCGCGCCTGCCACCAGCCGACGCGCCAGCCTGTTTTCCCTCACCGCTCGCACGCACGAATCGCTCAACTTGGGTTGTAATTATGTGTCAGACCGGCCAGAACACGCAGCTCGCCGAAGCCGTTTGGCAAGCTTGGATAAAGAAGAATAAAACGCAGGACAATCGGGTGCGGCGGATGATTGCAATGGCGGCTCGTCACGAGATGTTGTTTACGGAGGTGCGCACCGTCATTTACCATCGTCCGCGTTTCTGCGGATGGGGCCCTTCGTTCGAAGCAGGCGATTTCGCTTCTTCAACATTCACAGTCCGGCCACTGAGACTTTGGCCATTGAGCTTATCGACAGCGTCTTTCAGTTGATCATTCCGCTTCAAGACTACGAACCCAATCCCTCTGGACCGACCCGTTTTGTGATCGGTCACGACCTGGGCAGACTCGACTGGGTATCCGTTCGATTCAAACCAATTTTGAAGATCGGCATCCGTAACCATGAACGACAAGTTTCCGACGAACAGCTTGGACACGGCTTCCTCCCTGGGCATTCGTTCTTCGTGCTAATGAATCAAGAATGACACAAACGGAATGCGGAACGGTAAGACGTTATGAGATGTTTAGCAACGTATATCGGCTG
>QHWY01000246.1 GCA_003223875.1 Acidobacteriota bacterium
GAATGCCATTCCGCAAAAGCCGGACAATCCGCAGTCTCTCGTCCATGTGGATGCGGCGAAGAAGCTTGCCGGCAATGATACGTTTTTGTTGAAGCCGTTCAACTTCTACTGCCCTATCGGCGCCGCGAGAGCGAATAGCCAGACCGCACCCGATCTCGAACCGGTGAAGATTTTCGATAACCTCTACGCCATCGGCAATTCGGAAACGACCACGTACGTCCTGCCCACGTCGGAGGGCCTGGTGCTGATCGATTCCGGTTTTGAAAACAAGGTCGAGTCGACTCTGGTACCGCACCTGCAGAAGCTCGGCTTCGATCCGGCAAAGGTCAAATACATTCTTCTCGGCCACGGACATGCGGACCATTTCGGCGGCTCGAAATATTTCCAGGACAAATACGGCACGCGAGTCGGAACGACGGCTGCCGATTGGGATTTGATTTATCCTCCCAATCCTCCGGCCAATCAGAACCAGGGCAAGAATGCGCCGCCGGCCCGGCCGAAAAAAGATTTGGTCTTAGCGGAAGGCCAGCCATTCAAATCCGGTGAATTGACGATCACACCGATTGCGATTCCCGGACACACGCCCGGCTCACTCGCGTTCATCTTTCCGGTTAAGGACAAAGGTAAGACACGGATCGCGGGTCTGTTCGGCGGCACGATTCTAACAACGAATATCATCCCCACCGAGGGCCTGAAGCAGTACGTCCAGTCGATCGCGCACTATCTCGATGTCGCAAAGAAAATGAAGGTTGAAGTCGAATTACAGAACCATCCGATCTTCGACGGCACACCCGAGCGACTCGAGAAATTGAAGACGTTGAAAGCCGGAGAGCCGAATCCATTCGTGGTGGGCAACGATCGCTACCTGAAAATGTGGAACATCATCTCCCAATGCATCCAGGCCGAAATCGCCCGCCGCGAGGCCTCGTCGGAATAGCGAACTCCCCTCTCAAGGAGTAAGAGTCATTTCACGCTCGGCGGGATGAAGTAGCCTAGAGACCTTTCCGTCCTTGCTCACGCGGGCGATCGGGCTGTCTGCTTCTCTGAAGACCGTGAACCATTGGTCCCCGTTCAGACCGATCACATTGCCGTAAGTTCCGGCAACACCGTAATGCGTGAACTGTTTGGTTTTGGGTGGTGTGTGTGCCTGCGTGCTTACCCTCGGGATACACATTTTCGTATTCGGAGATCTCCTAGCGGACATTCGCGAGAGTCTTAGAAATACACTCTTGCCGAGAAGGTGAACATCCGATTTCCCGCGTTCACGGGCCCTTGACCCCCAGTGCTTCCCGGGGCTCCTGGAAGAGGGATGACTCCGAAGTTGACGGAATTGATATCGACTGTCGGATTGCCGAAATTCGGGTGATTCAGGACGTTGATTGCATCCAAGCGAATTTCGAACTCTTTGGTCTCGGAGATCTTCACACGCTTCAATAAATTCGCGTCGAAACCAAATTGCGCGGGGCCCTCAATCCACATTTGGCCAAGATTGCCGATCTTGCCGACCGCTGGATTCTGAAGAAGAATCCGGCCCTGGGCGTCGGCAATGGCAAATTGACCATTCGCGGTTTGAAGGTTTTGCGCCGTCGTTATATTGCCTCTGCCTGGATCCGCGACACGTCGAAGGCCATCGAAGTAGGTGATGCGGCCTGGCGTATTGGTGATCGTAACTTTGCCGGCGCTCTTCGGAACCGTGCCGACGAGATCCGGAAAGTTATTCGTGTTCGGAAGGACTTGGAATGGATTGGGAGTCGTGCTGTTGGTTGTCAGGTTCAATGGCGCTCCGGAATTCCAGCTCACAATTGCACCTAACTGCCAGCGCTCGACCAAGCGCGATACCCATCCAGGAGCTGCCGCGAGCAACATTTGGTTTGGTCCGAATGGCAGTTGCCACGTGCCATTGCTGCGGATGGCATGCGTACGATGGAAAGTTTGGAGTGCCTTCGTAGAGCGGTATCGTGGATCGACGACGCTTGTCCCGATTGCGCGGCTCCACACGTAAGTCGTCTGGTTCGTGAAGCCCTGGGACAACCGCTTCGTGACTGCCGCTTGTAGGGAGTGATAGGTCGAGTTGTTGGGATTACCAATGATAGCCGCTCCGCCAAAGGTCCGGCTGCCGAATTGTGGATTAGTGACGATGAAATTCTCCGGAAGCCCCGCGCGCCGCAGCAGACCACCAACCTCACCCGTAAAGCTCGAGTTTTGGTTCAGGTAGTCCGCCAATCCCTGGACGTTACCGTTGGCAAGGAATGTCCGTGTTCCGGCAAACTGCCGCAGTGCTTGAGAGCCTGTGAGCGTCGTGCCGTTTACGGTGCCGACGCCGGGTACATTCAACCCGCTGAAGATTCGATCGAACAACGATGCATTGCCCCCGGCGACAGTAGTCCTGAACGCCTCGAGTAAGCCGTTTTCTTCGACCATCGGATTGTTGAGATAAACCGTGCCTTCCAGCTTCGTTCCTTTACTGCCGATATAACGAACCTCCATGGTCAGGTCCTTCGCAATCTCGCGCTGAAGCTCGATGTTGAAGTTTTGGATATATGGAGTCACCATGCGGCTGTCATATACCGTGAAGCCTTGATTGCGTTCGGTCACGGGTACGACGGGGAGTACACCGTCGGGATTTCTCTCCGGTATGGGAATGACGATGTTCCGAAGGTCCACATCCTCATTACGAGTCGATGGATGGTTGGCAAACTGATTCGTGCTCGGCGCCAAACCGACGTTGACGTCCACACCCAGGCCTCCGCCTGCGGCAAATCTTCCTGCAAAGGCCCAGCCATAGCCTGCACGAAGCACCGTCTTATCCTTGCCGCCCCAGGGAAGCGACCAGCTCAAACCAACTGCGGGACCGAAGTTGTTCCAATCGTTCTGGTACAGTTTCTTATTGGGTTGGGGCGAGTGCTTGCCAACAAACTCCACTTTCGTCAATTCCCCGCGAACTCCGGGCTTATACCAATCGGCAAAACCTCTTCCAGAGAGTCCGAACAATCCATCGCTGCCTCCGATGGGTGCGGCCATCAACCCATTGCCTTCGTACGGTACTCCGTACCACTCCCATCGCACGCCGAGGTTGAAGGTAAGATCCGGCCGCAGTTTCCAATCATCCTTGAAAAACCAAGCGAGTTCGTTTTGATGAAAATCCCTGTACTTCTGGTAATACTGGCTGTAATCCAGCCACTTGATATTTTTGGGATCGGGACGGAGGCTGAAAGCCTCGCTGATATTGGCGACAGAACCGGAAAGATCCGTCAGCAGGTCTTTAGCGCGCTGCACGTCCGTCGCATTGATGCCGGCGAAATTCGTCGTTTCGATGTTCTGGACAGGTATTCCGCAGGCGAAACAGTAATATTCGCGCTGCACGTTTAGGAATCCCATAGGAAATCCCAAAGTTCCAAACGCGATTGTACCTAGCGGGCCAGGGTTGGGGCTCGGCCCAAGATGGACGGCGGGAACGATTTCATCGGAGTTCCAGGCATTGCCCGCTTGCCGGCGATAGTCAAAACCACCCTTGAACGCATGTTTGCCTCTGGTCCAACTCAGATTGTCTCCATAATTCCAGAGTGGAGTCTGATTACCGATGCTGCCGTTATCCGCAAAGACCATTCCTCCCTGGCCGAACAACGTCCCTTCGATCGTAAACGGAATACCGTTCTTCATGCCCATATACTTCAAAGCCTCTTTGCCTGTTTTCGGATTGTCGTAGGCTTGGCCGGCCGATAACTTTCCGCGACGTAGCCCAAAGCGAGCTTCGTTGACGATCGTCGGTGAGAGCGTCGAAACAAATGAGGCGGTGTAGACCTGCGGATGATGATCAATGAAAGGATTGAACCCACCGGGCCATTCCGAAAGGCTGTCGAGGTCGGCAAAAGCATGTTCGCGAGTAGCTGCGACGGTCAGCTTGTGCTTGGCATTGAAATTATGATCGAGGCGGAGATTGATCTGATCACGATTGGTAAAATCTCCCTCGCTGCCGCCGGAAAGTGTGTCGCGACCCTGCCGCCGCCGAATCCATTTATAGCGCGCGGTATTCAACCCATCCACACCGGTGGCCGCCTCGAAGTCGTTCGGAAGCGGCATGGGATCGAGGACGATCCGCTTGATTAAGCCGCTTGGATCCGGACCAGGACGTAAGGGATCGCGTCCAAAGACGCTGAACGACACCAGGTCATCCGTCGCGTTTCGAGGACGCACCGGTCTTCCCGCAAGATCAACAGTGGGGACAGCAGCCGTGGCACCCGCATTCGGGACCCCGGGAAAATAGCGGAAAATGCCTTGCCGCGCCGTCTCGGTTAATACAATCGGCGTGACGACGTTCTTTTGTATCGTTCTCTGTCCTTCGTACAGGAAGAAGAAAAAGGTCTTGTTCTTGATGATCGGTCCACCTAGACGCCCGCCATACTGGTTCCGGTTCAAGTAATCTTTGCCGAGATTATTAAAGTTGTTGTTAAACGTGGCGGCATCCCACACCGAGTTGCGATTCCCCCAAAAAACAGAGCCACGATACTCATTGGTACCCGACCGCGTCGCAAGTTGAACCTGAGCGGAACCGCGCCCGAACTCGGCATCCGCTGGTGCCACGATGATACGAACTTCATCCACGAGATCCGGGCTGATGAATGTCTGCGTAAAGACACCGGGGTTGTATCTCCCCTGGTTGACGGGAATGCCGTCTCGTGTCGTCATCGAAAAGCCAGTTGGCGCTCCGGAAATATTCGTTCCGACGACTCCAGGCATCGCCTGAACCAGATCGGTCACATCGCGGCCGGCCAGTGGAAGGTCACGTAGTTTGTATTCCGGGAGCACGACGCCGACCGATGCCGAAGTGGTTGCCAACAGAGTATCCGCCGCCACACTCACCTCAACTGCCTGCGCTTGTGCCCCCACCTGCAGCGTGAAATTCAATCGGACTTGCTGCGAAATTCCGAGAATAACCTGGTTATAAGTTTGGGGTTGGAAACCGGACAATTCCGCGCTCACTTTGTAGGTTCCAGGCTGCAGCGGTGGAAATTGATAGGTGCCACTCTCGTTGCTTATGACTGTGGTGCCGATTCCCGTCCCGGTGTTGGTCGCTGTGACGCTCACACCTGGAATAAGAGCGCCGCTCGCATCAGCGACCGTTCCGCCCAGTGTCGCATTACTGGATTGCGCGAATACCTGGACGCACGAAAGTACACACACGGATACCAAGGTTATGGCGAAACATTTTCGCATAGGCTGCCTCCGAAGGCTTTCACATCCCCGATCCGAAGACACAAACACGCTCTAAACTAGAAGTTTGATGAAAGAATACTACGCGCTTAAAAAGGAAGAAAGAGAATCGCGGTCTGCGCCCTGGCCATTTTCCAGGAGAAGGCATCCCGCGTCCGGCCTAGCGCAGTGGGGCGATCGCCACCGGAATACGCAGAACGCCCCGAGGCAATGGAACCGTGTCTCCACCGGAATTCACAAATCCGCCGCTGGAAAAGCGATTTCCAATGGTGGATTTCATAAATCCGGCGCCGGAAAAGTGATTTCCAACGGTGGATTTCACAAATCCACCACCGGAAAAGCGATTTCCAGCACTGGATTTCACACATCCTCCGCTGGAAAAGCGATTTCCAATGATGGATTTCATAAATCCGGCGCTGGAAAAGCGATTTCCAACGGTGGATTTCACAAATCCACCACCGGAAAAGTGATTTCCAACGTGGATTTCGCAAATCCAGCACCGGAAAAGCCGTTTCCAGCACTGGATTTCACACATCCTGGACTGGAAAAGCGATTTCCAATGATGGATTTGATAAATCCCGCGCTGGAAAAGCGATTTCCAACGGTGGATTTCACAAATCCACCACCGGAAAAGTGATTTCCAACAGTGGATTTCGCAAGTCCATCACCGGAAAAGTGATTTCCAGCACTGGATTTCACACATCCTCCGCTGGAAAAGCGATTTCCTCCATCGGGTTTCGCGAATCCTCTACAGGAAAAGCCATTTGCTGCACTGGAGTTCACAAATCTGTCGGCGGAAAAACGATTTCCTCCGCGGGATCTCGCAAATCGATCATTCCCGCCGCGCCGGCGTGCTGGTCCTGCAATCGAGGTGCGCCACTCTGACGCGCGCTCCGAACCGCCACCCGTTTATAATTCCTACGCGCAGATTCCAAGATTGTACATTTGAGATTTTTGGTACTGGAGCTTTGTCATGAAAGCGATATGGAACGACACGGTCATCGCGGAAAGCGGGCAGACAGTTATCGTCGAAGGTAACCACTACTTCCCCGCGGCATCTCTCAAAACGGAGTACTTTCGCAAAAGCGATACCCACACGACCTGTCATTGGAAAGGCGAAGCCAGTTACTACGATGTCGTTGTGAATGGAAAAGTGAACAACGATGCCGCCTGGTACTACCCGGATCCAAGCGACGCGGCCAAGGAAATCAAAGGGCACGTGGCGTTTTGGAAGGGTGTGCAGGTCATTAACTGACAACACATCGTAATCCGATATAATTGTGGAGTGGCTCGAGAATCGACCACTGCCAACAAAGTCATACCGGTAAGGCACCACTCTAGCGAACTGGGTGATTTCACAACGACCCCGCGGCTGTTGACGGTTTCTGCATTAGCCACAGCGATCGGCACTCTGAGTGCGTTTGTTGCATTAGGGTTGCTGAAGCTGATCGGATTCTTCACAAACATTTTCTTTTACCAACGATTTGGTGCGAAATTGGTGTCGCCGGTCGGCCATCATCTTGGGATTGTCGTTGTTGCGGTACCGGTGGGCGGCGGACTCATCATCGGGCTGATGGCGCGATACGGATCGGAGCGGATTCGCGGTCACGGAATACCGGAAGCGATTGAAGCGATTCTGCTCAACGGCAGCCGTGTGGAGCCGAAGCTGGCGATTCTCAAGCCGGTTTCCTCCGCAATTTCCATCGGCACCGGTGGACCGTTCGGCGCCGAAGGCCCCATCATTATGACCGGCGGAGCTTTCGGATCCATGGCCGCGCAGTTCTTTCACCTCACGAGCACCGAGCGGAAGACCCTCCTCGTTGCCGGCGCTGCCGGCGGCATGTCTGCGACTTTTGCATCCCCAGTCGCAGCAGCGATGTTAGCCGCTGAATTGTTGCTCTTTGAATGGAAGCCTCGCAGCTTGGTGCCTGTCGCGCTGGCGAGCGCAACGGCTGCGGTGATTCGGAGATATCTCATCGGGCTCGGACCTTTGTTTCCAGTACCTGCCCACCCGGCGGTCGTCTCGCCCGAAGGACTGCTATTTTGCGCGATTGCGGGAATTCTAGCGGGCGCACTTTCCGCGCTGCTGACGAATTTTGTGTACTGGTCGGAGGACGGTTTCTACAAACTGCCCATACATTGGATGTGGTGGCCGGCAATCGGCGGGCTGTTCATTGGAATAGGCGGAGTAATCTTTCCTGAAGCCCTTGGCGTTGGCTACGAAACGATTGCCGCTTTGATTCAAACCGGTGTTCCCGGCCATGTCCTACTCGGTATTCTTTGCGTCAAGTCGGCGATATGGGCGCTCGCGTTGGGTTCAGGCACGTCGGGCGGCGTCTTGGCGCCCCTTCTCATGATCGGCGGAGCGTTGGGCGGCGTCGAATCGATGATCTTTCCTTTTGAAGGTGCCGGATTCTGGCCTCTCATCAGCATGGGGGCGATCCTCGGGGGCACGATGCGAGTTCCGTTTACGGCCGTCATCTTCGTCCTGGAATTGACGCGCGACTTCAACGCATTGCTTCCTTTGTTCATTGCGGTCGTTGTGGCCTACGCCTTCACCGTCCTTACCATGAAACGATCGATCCTGACCGAGAAGATCAGCCGCCGCGGATTTCATCTGAGCCGGGAATATGCAATTGATCCGCTGGAAATCCTCTTTGTTCGCGAAGTGATGCGAACCAACATTGTAGCGATCCCGCAGTACGTCTCGATTGAAGACCTATCGAGACGGGTCGAAGCCGCGCACGGCAGGCAGCGTCTTTATCCTGTGCTTGCTTCAAATGGCGAGTTAGCCGGTGTGATCACGCGCAAAGACATTCAACGTATTCACGAGCGTAGCATGACGTTTGGCGAGGCCATGAAAACAAAGATCGTGACGGCATTTCCGGATGAACCACTGCGTCTGGTTGTGTATCGCATGGCCGAGACCGGTTTGACTCGGATGCCGGTTGTCGACCGCGAGAATCCGCGCAAGCTCGTCGGCATGATCTCCCTAACCGACCTGCTTCGCGCGCGAACGCGCAATCTTGAAGAAGAACGCCGCCGCGAACGCGTGCTTCGCCTGCGGTTATTCCCG
>QHWY01000247.1 GCA_003223875.1 Acidobacteriota bacterium
ATTCCATCGATACGGCGATCTGCAGCAACTGCTTAAATAGCTGTTTCGGCCACCTGACCACCATTCTTTTAGGCCCCGCCCGTCGGGCTTGCACGTTGCGCGCTTCGCGCCACTACTATGAATTGCGATGCTCAATATGAGGCCCTAGACACGACGCTCCGAAACACAATGCTTCAATAACGATGCTGTGGCGCACCTGTGGTTCGCGATGGATCTACAGGCGCAGCAAAGGCTTGTGAAGGGGAGGCGTAAAGGTGCACCAGAGTGAATTCTGTTTCCTCTATCCATGAATGTCTCTTCATATGGAACTTTCGATTCAGGAGGTGAGCGGAAATCGGACAGCTTAGCAAACCCTTAACAAATCAAGGAAACACGGTATCC
>QHWY01000248.1 GCA_003223875.1 Acidobacteriota bacterium
CGCCTGGAAACGGCTTGCAATCTGGCTAACAACTCGTGGAAGGCGAAAGGTTTCGTCAGATAGTCGTCCGCGCCGAGATGCAGTCCTTTCACGATATCCGAAACGGCATCGCGCGCTGTCAGCATGAGGATAGGTACGTGGTTCTCCGCGTGCCGCAGACGGCGGACAACTTCAAATCCAGTCATTCCCGGCAGCATAACGTCCAGGATGACCACGTCGAATGGATACGTTTGGCTGATGTCGAATCCTTCAGTGCCATCGTGTGCCAGCATGACCGAATGATTCTCCTCCTCCAATCCCTTCTTGAGAAGTTTGGCCATCTTCTGTTCGTCCTCGACGATCAGGATTCGCATCTTACAAGTCGCTTTCCAAGCGATTCAGAGCCTATCGCGCCATTATGAAAATTGCCTGAAAAACGGTTATTCATTTTTTTGGCCTGTTCTTCAGCAAATTTTCAGATCGATGGGTTAGCATCGTGTCGTAACGTCGGGATTCGTTGGTTACGTACTCTTCTAACAAGGAACAGGTTAGGGGACTTGAGATATGAAATGGGTACTCCGGGTCTTTGTCTCGCTCTTCTTCTCATCGGCTTTGTTTGCACAGACTGGCACTTTACGTGGCGTCGTCACCGACGAGTCCGGCGCGATTGTTCCCGGCGCAAAGATAACGCTTACGGCCAACACTGGAACCGCGAATACGGCTTGTCGCAGGTAACGATGGATCGTATTCCTTCACCGGTATTACTCCTGGCGAATATGTTGCTGAGGCTTCCGCGCCGGATCTCGCGGTGGCGCCTCTCAAGATCATGATTCGGCCGGGAGCTCAGATATTGAATCTTCAGTTGAAAGTGGCGTCGGTGGCACAGCAGGTGACGGTCGAGGACCGCGCGGTTACTGTGACTCCGGAACCTTCGAATAATGCCAGTGCGACAGTTCTTGCCGGCGACGATTTGCAGGCGCTTTCCGACAGTCCGGACCTGCGCTTGTCGAAGGATTTCGTCTTGGATGCATCCAAGAAGGAGAAGAGCCCAAAAATCACGACTGCCATTGACGATTTCAATGTCATCAACCAAGTAAACTATTCTGGTTACATTGGCAACTTGAGTTCACCTTTGACCCGGAAAACAAACGGATTTACGTTTCAGCCGGTGAAGGAAATATCGATGTCATTAGTCAAATGGACGCCGATCACTATCAAGCCGCCGGCAGAATCGCCACGGCTTCAGGCGCCAGAACATCCTTATTTGTCGCGGACCTGCACAGGATATTTCTCGCGGTTCCGCACCCTGGTGCCCAAGAAACGGCCATTCGTGTTTACGAGGCAGTGAAGTAGGAGATTATCAATGAACATGGTAACGAAAGTCCTGTTCGTCATCATGTCCCCGATGAGTATGGCGATGGCTCAAACGCAAACAATCAACTTCGATAATTTCAAAACTGGCGATCCGCCTCCCGGCTGGACCGCCACCAAGACTGGCTCGGGACAAGCGAAGTGGACAATCGAGAGAGATGACACTGCCCCCAGCAAACCCAACGTCTTGAAGCAATCTGGCGAAGCCACCTATCCCGTGTGCATCAAAGATGACACGAATCTCAAGGATGGTTTCGTAGAAGTGAAGTTCAAACCGATATCGGGCAAGGAAGACCAAGCCGGCGGAGTCATCTGGCGGGCGAAAGATGCGAACAATTACTATATCGCTCGTGCCAATGCGCTGGAAGACAACGTTGCGATCTACCACACCATCCAGGGTCGCCGCACCGAGAAGAAGCGCGCGAGTATGAAAGTAGCTACCAACCAATGGCACACGTTACGGGTTGATTTTCAAAACAATCACTTCACCGTGACCTTTGATGGCAAAAAGGCGATCGAATGGGACGATGATACACTCAAGGATGCGGGCAAGGCCGGCGTCTGGACCAAAGCCGATAGCGTGACGCTATTCGATGACTTCACTTACGGCGCACAATGACGCGAAGCGCCCCCAACGCACTCAGCGCGTTGTTATACTGCGATTGAACTTTTTTCAGCGGATAATTTGCCACATGTTACGAAATCCTCCATCTCGATTTGTCCCCATCACCGCACTGGCCTTCTTCTGCGCTACAGTCCATGCTCAGATTCCTCCTATTCCACCAGCCGCACAACGTTCCATGGAGCGGATCATTGGAAAGACCGGCTCATACGCGCCAAATGAGAGCGTCTTCAAGATACGTATCCCGAGAATGGATTTCCCGATTGAGTCGTGGGTCGCTTTCTCTCCGGAAATCCGCGGCGGCGGGTTAATGATGGGTGAACTACAGTTACTTGAAGGAGAAGTGAATCCCGTCGCGACGGCGGTCCTCGACGCGGGCTTGAATATAAACGGACTAGCGAACGCAATGATCTCGGACCAACCGCGGCTGCTGACAATGAATGTTGGTGGAACAGGATCATTTGATGATCTCGCGACTGGAATCCGCAAATCTCTAGACGCGATCACCGCGGCCCAGAGAGAGTCCGGTACAGTGCGAGCGGCGTTTCCAAAGATCAGTTCCATTGACGGCGGGCCGATCGATACGATCTTATCGATGAAGGGCACGGTGACGCAGGGAATCTATCGCGCATCCATCGGCCAAATAAGCGTTCTAAACAACACCCCGTTTGGCAGGGAAATGGGCGCGAGTATGTCGATTATGTTCGCTGGGACCAATCAAGACGCCGTAGTTCAAGGTGAGTTTGTCGCCACGGCAGAACAACTGCAGCGGGTGTTGAAAGCTCTCCGTGCGAAACGCCTAGATCTGATATCGATTCGGAATCACACCATCGGTGAACATCCGCAGCTCATATTCGTTCGTTTCACTGGAAGGGGCATCGCCGCAGACCTCGCCAAAGCCGTTCGCTACGCTCTGGATGTTCAGGTCGGGGCTTTAAAGCCTGCATGAAGCAAGCGGCTCGTTGGCTGCTTCTGCTTTCGCGTCCCCACGTCTCCGTCCTACTTTCGAGTCAAGATCTGGCGGCGGCTGCAGCAGATTGGGGCGGTTCCGCTCGGCAGGGCGGTATATGTGCTGCCGAAATCAAAAGAATCACAGGAACGGTTTCACTGGATCGTGCGTGAAATTTCGCGTTCCGGATGCAATGAAAGGGCACACGCTCTGGGTTTCCGACGATAGACATCCACCAACGGAAGCGATTTTACGCTGCAGTATCGTGTTTCCTGAAATGAAGACGCTGAGCTGTGGTTGCGAAAGCGTGCTCAACGGCAATGCCTTGATCGGCAGTGATAGCGGAACGGATTCTGGCCGTCCGGGGAGAGCGAATGGCTTCACGAACGGGGGTGGTTTTGGGACGCCGAACCAGGGGAGACCAAGGGTTGCAGGGAACAACGGATTTGTGCTTCCAAGCTGAGGGGCAACGAAGTTAGTTACGAAACCTGCCTGTTGGGCATTTAACCCGGTCGGCAGTAAGATAGAGAAAGCCAAAACCAGTGTGCTAACGAACCTGCCTGTGTGTAGCATACGAGTCTCACTCTTGCCTATTGGTGTTCCTATTTCCATTCTATTTGGGCCGCCGCCGGCCTCGCCCTACTTAATTCAACTTCTCGGAGACCGTCTTGAACTCTCGCCCCTTTGCCAGAGTGACGTCTGCCATGGGTTGCCCACCCTTCAGCAATGGCGTGACGCTGACGGCTCGAAATCCGCTGTTCGCCTTGACTGCAGTTTCTGCCGCCGCGCGAAGTGAAGATTTCGCCTGGCCCATTGCTTGCGCTTGTTGCTTTGCAGATGCCAGATCTTCACCGCCTGTGATGGCCTCGGTTTTGGCGATACGTCCGGTCTGATGATCGACGATGACCTCCGAAAACTGACTGCCTTTCATCGTATATACGGACAGTTGGAGCTTGCCATCCTCCATTTCGAACTTGGCGGAAATCGGCTTGCCCTCCCGTTCGGAGTTCATGATGCCCATTTCCAATGAGATCTTTGCTGAGGTGAGAGCGTTTGCGAGCTGCGCATTTTCCTTTTCGCTTTGTCCGAAAACAATCTCTCGTCGAGAAGAGATCGCGAAAAACGCGAGCATTACAAGAGCTGACATCTTTTTCACGACAATCCTCCTTAATGTCTTGGGAGCCTACGAGAATCCTTTCATGTACCAGATTAAAAAGTCATGAACCGAACATGAAAATCCATTCAGACACGAATTACGGAGCTGGCTTCTCGAAAGGGGGCATTTTCGGTGCGACCAGTTACGCTCCAACGACGCCATGGCGAATGAATCCAATCCACATCGCCAATTGTGCGGCGAGCGGGCCAGGCATCATCTGCGCGAATGCCAAACCTTCTTTGTATTCCTCCGTCGTGATCCAGCGTCGCGGCACAAGATCGCGTTGCATATACCCTGCGAGCGCGATCGGACCGCCGAACCCGAGCGATCCCAGACGCAAGAAGTAGCGCACCAGTTCCCAGAGTCCAACCGATGACGGCGTTGAGTTGTTGTCGGTTTGGCTCATCAACGCTCTTCCTCAGAACGTCAATTTCAGCCCAAATTGCATCTGTCGGGATGGGCCTGCGTTGAACAGGCGGCCGAAGTTGGGTGTGAATGCAATGCGGCCGGGGGCGCCCACGAAATTCAGGGAATTAAAGACGTTAAATACTTCCGTTCGAAATTCGAGTTGCGCCGGTTCCTTGATTCGAAACTGTTTCGTTAACGAAAGATCCACGTTCCTCTCGCCGCCCTCATACACGATGTTTCGCCCGGCGCTTCCGAATGTGAATGGCGCCGGCATCGCGAAGGCGTCTGTATCGAACCAGCGTTCTGCGGTGCGGCCTTCTTTTAAGTTGGGATCGTGAAGAAGAACGGGCCGCTGCGCCGGACCTGGTCCAATGTTGGCGTTGTCATTCGGCAGATTAATCGTGATTGGGGCGCCCGTCTGAAACGTGCCGATGCTGTTCAATGTCCAACCCATCGGCAGTTCATAGCTTGCGGTGAAAACGAACCGGTGTGCGTGATGGAAGCTGGACAGTCCTTTTTCCGCGCGAAGATTCCGGACATCTTGTGGGACATTGAACTCATGGAACGTTGCGCCAGCGTCGGAAGCATCATCCATTGCCTTTGACCACGTGTAGTTGGTATCAAATCCCAACCGGTTAGCGAACCGTTTTTCAAGCTTTAATGTCAGCGAATGGTAATTGGACCAACCGTCCCAAACGATAGTCCGAATCGCGCTCAGCGCGGGATTCGGACGACGCGCGTCGATCGGACCAGGACCCGGCTCCGGAATGTTGAAGTAAGTGCTGTTGTCGGCGCCGACAACCCTCGATCCGAGATACGTTGCCATCACCGCCCAGTCCGCTCGCAGCGACCGCTGCACGCTTAGCGTCCAGGATTCCGCATATTCCGATCGATAGTTGTAATTCAAACCCGAGCCGCCGATCGATCCGGTATTGGGCGCAAGCAATATATTCGCTGTGGTGAAGGCCGGCACAGCCTGATCCACGGGAATCGTGATGGTTTTGTTGAAATAGAACGGAAGATTCAACGCGAGGTTCTCATTAATGCTGTATCCGGCCTGGTTATAAAACAGGCCGAACCCGGAGCGCACGACCAATCGGTCCGAGCTGCCAGGCGACCAGGCAAAGCCTACACGGGGCGCTAGGCGGTTGTAGTTCGGTCTTTCCAGCGACCGATCATATCCGGAGTCCTTTGAAGTAACGTAAGGAACAGGAATCGAGGGCAGGAACGCATTCGCATCCGGATGAATGTTTCCATCACTATCGCTTGCGATGACGAATCGGTTCGACTCAGGATTCGAAAACCGATTGCCTGTCTCCACTAGCGGCGCATTGATTTCATATCGCAAGCCCAGGTTCAGCGTTACTCTGCCGGAAGGTCTCCAGTCATCCTGAGCATAGAAATGCGTCCACAGCGTTCGACCATCCGTTTCTCCGCGTCCGATCCCTGCTTGCGCACTGGAAGGATACCCGAGCAAGAAATCGGCAAAAGCATTTCCGTCGGCCAGAGCAGGCGCGGAGGACGTGAAGCGCGGCGTGAAGTTCAAGCTTCCTCTGGCATTCGGTGAGCTGAGGGGATTGAACCGCAGGCGGTAAATATATGTGCCGAACTTGACGCTGTGGGCACCGCTAGTCCACGAAATGTTGTCGAAAAAATCGAAGCTATCGTTTCGCCGTACGGTCAGAGTCGCGGGATCGCCCATTGAACTATACGCATCGGCGAAATTGATGGCCGGATATCCCATCTTTTTCGAGTCATGCGTCACGCCTTGAAGACCGGACATGCTTCCAAAATCCACGCCGCGATTCTCGCTTTCCTGACCCCCGGTGACACGAAGATAGCCAGCGCGAAATTCGTTCACCAGATTGGGGGCGAATACATGCGTGTGGCTGAACGCGACGTTCCGGCTTCGAGTCGTGATCTGATAACCGAAACCAGGCACGAGTGTCTCGTTCAGATTGCTGTTTCCGTAGGGCTGGAACGTAACCATATTTGCGCCCGTGACTCTCGCAAACACGGAGTCTTTGGGAGAAACTGTGTAGTCCAACCGGACAGTGCCTTGGTTGCTGTCATCCTTGATTGAAGGTGAGGCAAGAAAGTTCTGGACCTCGCCACTCGACGTTGGTAGCGGCACCTTCTGCAAAAATGCCAGGGCTACAGGATTCAGCCGCTCCTGCGGAATCCGGTTTCCCACAAAAGGCAAGCGTTGGCCCGTTTGTGGATCCAGGCGCAATGGATCGTAGATTGTCGGCAGTCGTGAAAAATCACCTGAACGAACTTTCGCAGAGGGCAATGAAAACGTTCGCGTGAGGCCGCGCCGTTCGAACGAGCCTTCATAATTCGTGAAGAAGAATAGATGGTTTCTTGCGAGCGGTCCTCCTAAGGAGCCGCCGAACTGATTCAGCCGAACCGGAGGCTTTGCCTTATCTTCGGGATCGAAATAGTTTCGCGTGTCGAAGATGTCGTTCCTCAGAAACTCCAGAAGGCTGCCGTGATACCCGTTCGTTCCGGATTTTGTAACCGCGTTGATATTTGCAGAGGCTTTGCCGCCAAACTCGGCGGAATAGATCGATTTCTGGATCTTAAATTCTTGTAAAGCAGCGATGGACGGAGAAATCACCAGGTTATTGAAATACTGATCCGTGATGGATACGCCATCGAGTGTATACATGTTGTGACCGACTCGTTGGCCTGCTATGACGACCTGCCTTCCGGTTTGTGCCAAGGCTGCGCCACGAGTGCCAACCGGCGTGAGATAGACGTTATCGCTGAGCAGCGACAGTTGAACGAACTGCCGGCCATTTAACGGTAGGTTGTTCAGTCTCTGGTTCTCGATGACTTCGCTGACTTCCGCGTTATTCGTGCGTAGCAATGGAGCCGCTTCGGTTACGGTTATTGCTTCCGCGATAGTTCCGACCTCCAATGTGACATCGACATTTATATGTTGGCCGGCCTGCAGAGTGATTCCGTCGCGAATCTGAATCTTGAATCCGGAAAGCTCGGCCGTGAGAACGTAGTCGCCGTTCGACAGGGATGCGAAAAGGTAATTGCCCTCGCCGTTGGCTGTTTGCGTACGTTCCTGGTTGCCTCCTTTGTTTGTCAGCGTCACTAAGACGCCAGGCAGAACGGCCCCCGTCGAATCCGTCACCTTACCGCGGATCTCGGCGGTATTTTGAACGAACAGCGGGAGCAATGCTGCACATATCAGGACTGGGGCAGCCAGAAACATTGATGTCATAGGCCGCAATTGACGGGCAGATTTAGTCCGTGCGTCTCTACCTCTATTTTGTCGGATTCTGGAGAGCTGTGCCTTCCCTCAATTCGTCGTTGGCTCGCTTCACGACTTTGTCACCGGGCTGCAACGGGCCCATCACCTCAAAGAGGTCCCCATCTGCAGCGCCTTTACCGACATTCACCCATTCGGCTTTTCCGTTCTTCTCGCGAATGACAAATGTTCGTTCAGTCGTAGTTACCACGCTTGTCTTCGGAACATAGAGCGCCGGCCTCGCGCTGCGGACCGGCCATTTCACTGTTGCATACATGCCCGGAGCCAGAGACTGGTCCGGATTCATGACATCGAGCTCGACCGCCATCGTTCGCGTCTTCGAATCGAGCGACTGCGCGCGGCGGGCGA
>QHWY01000141.1 GCA_003223875.1 Acidobacteriota bacterium
GATCGAGGACGCGGTGGGGAAGCTGAACTTCCTGACGCGAGATATCGCTCGAGAGCGCCTCAAGAAACTGAACCCCGCTTACCGCCAGATAGCCATCACTTCTTCTCCGAATGAAATCAGCGTCACCGTGGATAACCAGCCGCCGTTACGGACACCGGCGAAGGGTGCACCTGTCGCTTGGGTTGGTCCTCACGGAGCAAAGGTGAACGCTAGCATGCAGTTGGCAGGCCGGCGTTTGGCGCAGACATTCACGTCAGCAGACGGGCGCAGAGTTAATGATTACACTCTAAGCCCTGATGGGCGGACGCTCACTATGCAAGTGACAGAAACGAGCCCCCGACTGTCTCAAACTATCACGTACAAACAAGTTTACAGACGAGTCTCCTGAAAGAGGATGCCGACGGATCTGCTGTGCGAGTAAGGGCAACACCCATGGCACTCTTTTGGAAAGATGCAGCGGCCGCAACATGGCTTTCGTATGACGAATCTAGTTGGATCGCGCGGCGACACAGCGTAGCCAACGCAGAGCCAGTTGTGAGTAACATGGCTGCCGCGCTCAGAAAGATGTCGCGAAAGGCTGCGGAAAAACATAGGTATCTCCCTACCTCCAAAGAGGGAGTGAACCTCCCCTCACGAGTAGCACTACAAAATCCCTCGGACGCGCTATTGCAGCAGACGCAACCGGCGTGCCTAGTCCTCGTATGAAATCAACCAACAGATCCACAGCGTCATCATTCACCACTTCGACATCGAATAACAATGTGAAGGAGCCGGCCATGAATAGAGTCGAGACTCGGGAGGACCACTTGGAAGAGAGAGTTAAACCTTTAAAAAGTTCTATCAGCCGCCGTTCCTTTTTGGGCACGTCACTCGCCGTCGGAGCAGGAACCATCGGCGCCGGACTGTTGGCTAATGCCCCCACGGCGAGAGCGAGTGGCGGCCTCACGCGGGGTGACGCGGATATTCTTCGATTCCTGGCGGCAGCAGAAATCATCGAAGCCGATTTGTGGCAGCAATACAACGAACTCGGTGGAATCCAAGACCCCGAAGTCCCCGGCGGAACCGGGAATCCAGCCTACACCGCGGCGCTTGCGGTGTTGGACGAGGACATGGACCAGTACATCCACGACAACACCGACGATGAGATCAGTCATTTCACGTTCCTTAACGCCTATCTGGCTTCGAAAGGGGCCGAGCCCGTCAATCTGGATCAGTTTCGTACTCTGCCCAGCAGTCAGGCGACCGGCGCGCAGCAAATCGGACGGCTCACGAACCTGATGCAGCTGACCGTCAACACCAGTTTCTGGACGCGCTACCGCAGCGACTCGCTGAACCCCGACTTCGGCGACACCCTCCCGCAAGCCGTCCCGGGCCTAGCTGCCGGGCAATTTCCGGCAATTCCCCGCACCGACGCCGACCTGACCCCGCCCGACCACCTGCAAGCGATCGCCAACACGGCCGGCTTCCACTTCGCGTGGATCGAGCAAGGTGGTACCAGCCTCTACGCCTCGCTCGCCCAGCGCGTCACCCACAACGAGGTGTTGCGAATCCTGCTCAGCATAGGCGGCAGCGAGATTATGCACTTCCAGACCTGGCAAGACAAAGCCGGCAATGCGCCTCCCCTGACCGATCCCACGAACGGTTTGGTCTTCCCCGACCTCAACGCCGACGGCGAACTGACCCAGACCAACCTGATCATGCCCGAGCCGACAATTTTCCTCGATCGCGCCTTCCCGATCTGCTCGATCATCCGCCCCACCGAGACCGACGGCGCCGCCACGGGCGCGCTCAACGCCTTTACCGCCGACGGACTGTTCATCGGTCAAACGCCGGAGTTCTTTGCTGTCCTAACCCAGCTGGCACAGGCAGCGGATCACGCCAGACACGGGCGATAAGATAAAGACAAAAATAAAAATGGAGGTGAAGTTATGAAAAAGAGTTTATTTGCATCTATTCTTATGGTCCTCATAGGGGGATTGTTGGCTTCGTCGGTAATAGCCGATGATACGTTGGTGAGATTCAAGGGAGCCATCGGTGATATTCCTGTAGCTAACGTAGCGGGTACCCCCAACCCTGACGGCAGCTTCCCTGACGTGATTCGGAACATTGTCCGCGGCGTCAACCCTGCCGGTCAAATCTGGGTGATTTCCGATTTCACAGCGGACGTGAAGGTCGACGGGCGTATCCGCGTCGACGGCCGAGGCCTGCTGCTGGGCGGAGGCAATACGATTGGCACGAACGGCAACGCCAGTGTGTTCGCGACGCTGATTTGTGAAGCCACGCCGCCCTTCACCCAATTCAGTACGAACATTACGGGTGTCCCGCTGGCGGCGAACGGCGACTTCCGGATTGACGATGTGCTGATGCCGGCGCCACCGGCCGAGTGCGGCAGCCCCGTGCTCCTTATCCGTGTGACGCCCAGCGGAGCTTGGTTTGCTGCGGGCATCCCGAAGCTCGATTAGCCACCGATGGAAGACGGGCATATCAAAGGTTTGCGGTTCTGCCGCAGGGTGGACAATATGTGGGCACTGCAGTTTTGGCCATGATGCCTTCCCGAACAACGGTGCGCACAACCAACTCTTCTTTACAGCGGGCCCGGACAGTTATGCAAACGGCCTGTTTGGAGTGATCACGGTTGGACCTTAGAGCGCGGCAATTCAAGTCGCGCAGGTAGGCGAGTTTTGAGGGGGAGACAGTCGTCGGTGGCACTAAGCTGCCGACGACTCGCCGGCTTTAACGAGAAGAGCGGCATCTATTGGGCACTTAACCCCGATAATGGCAACCTCGTTTGCACGACCAGTTGAGTCAGGCGGTCGCTTGGAGGGGAGTGACGACCTGCCTCGAGAGGCCGGCAGCTGGCGTGTTCGTTATGATGCTCCCTAAAGCTAGCTGTATGGCAGAAGCGATCTCATAAATAGGAGGCGGTGCGTTGCAAGAAATTTAAAGGCTGCCAGCCGCGAGGAGGAAGGATATCCGCATCGATCTTCGACCGACCGAGCGACGCGACAACAGTACAGATCTGTACGCCTCGGGCGAGGATATTATGATGCGATTGATTGGCTGTTCGCCCCGACGTTCTACTCGCCGAGCCCCCTCAAAAGTGGCAAGGCCGGTACCCTCACCCGCAGCAGAAGAAAATCCCACGAGTGCGCACTGGCCGCCATGGAGTTCCGGCTGAAAGGTGAATCATGAAAATATTAAATTACGTTTCAGGTAAACTAATCATGGTTGCCATTGCATGCAGCTTTGCTGCAAGCACACCCATTCAGGCGCGAGTGGCCAGATCGAACTCTGCCTCGGCCCGTTCTGAGGATGACGCTCGTTTGGTTGTGACGAGGGCAGCCAATTTTGGGACTTTCCAGTACCTCATCTTGTTCGTCGACGGTGTCCACGTTGCGGATTTAGGAGTTGATCAGAGTTACCAGGGGGTGTTGCCTCCCGGGCCACATGTCTTGTCGGTAAGCACGACTCCACAGGGCTATAGGCGTACACCGCCGACTCAACGACGCGTTAACGCAGAACCCGACAAGACCTACGCATTTACCGCGTTTTGGAAAAACACTTACAGGGCTTACCTCGAGAGGAACGGCAGCTCCAAGAGAATCATCACACCGAGCAACCCAGGCTAAGAGGAGAAAACCGATGAGTTCTGCGGATGATGCTCGTTCCGGTTACACAAGGCGTAGGTTTCTAACACTCAGCATCGCTTCGGGCGCATCAGCATCGCTTTTGCTTTTTCATAACTCTGCTGCGGGTGGTAAGCCACCACCATCAAAACCGCCGGTTTTTGCAGCAGTGTTTGCGACCACAACAGCCACGCGCCCTCCTAGTCGGGCTCGCCGCCAGCGTCGGAGCTGGAATTTCAATGGCGTTCGCTGAAGAGGCTTCTGATGACGGCAGCCTGACTGGCCGGGGCAAACCTCTGCTTCGTGGTTTCGTCTGCGGATTAATGACCACGGCCGGAGGAATCGATCACACTTTACCATATTTGATTCCAAATTTTCGAACCGCTACCGCCATTGCCGTTGTGATCGTGGCAATTGAACTCTTGCTCATTAGCTGGATCCGAAAGCGGTTTATGGACACGCCCTTTCTCCGCGCCGCATTTCAAGTGATTGTCTCCCGAGCGAAGGCTGTAGCCGCGATCGTTCATCTTGGCCGCCGCGGTCAGCGAGCGGCGGCATGCCCATTTTGACCACGGTCACTTCTTTGTCTTTATCGACGGCTTCTGGTGGGGACTGGATGATGGATATTTCCCATGGGATTACCTTCCCTACTATGCAGACGACTACTACCCATACGATTACTATGCGGATAGTCAGCCGTACGATAACACGGACTACTATAACAACGGTGTTCCGGCGGCTGATCCCACGGTCGAAGCTACCCAGGAGGAGCTTGCCCAGCAGGGCTATTACAACGGTCCAGTCGATGGCATTTTCGGACCGACGACGCGTGATGCGGTGGCGAAATATCAAACCGCCAACCGGCTAAACGTAACCGGAAGTCTATCGCCCGACACAATGCAGTCGCTCGGATTGCCGGAGCCAGCGGCTAGTTGAACGATAACATCCGATCATGATGGTGCCGGCTCGTTCTTTGAGCGGCACCATCACAATTTCGATCGGGGCTCTGGATTTCCCAATGGTCTGGCCGTTGTCATAGACGGGGACGCTGGTCCGGGGCCGCGCTTCAGCGACCGCGGCTAGAAGCCAAAAGCATTCACTCTCTGAAGAGGGAGCGATCAATACATCTCCGGTGGCACCACAAAATCTCGCGAACGCGCCATGGTTGTGTAGGACAGCGGGAGCGATCGTAAGACATGAAAATAAAACAGATAATCAATTTAATAGTTGGCATCACCTTCGTGGCGCTCGGTCCTGTAACATGGGCCGCCGGACACGGCGGTGGTGGTGGTGGAGGAGGCTTCCATGGCGGTGGTGGTTTCGGCGGCGGTGGGTTCCACGGCGGCGGCTTTCATGGTGGGGCTTTGGGTGTCGCACATGTTGGAGGCGGAGTCGGCAGTCGCGGCGGTGGAGTCGGTTTTGGCGGAGCGCGCTTCTCAGGTGGCGCTTCGAACTTTGCCGGCGCAGGATCCCGGTTCTCTTCGTTTGGTCATCCATCATCCAGGCAGCCCGTCTATGATGGACGGCCCACTCGATCCGTTACTCCCAACATCACAGGGAATCGTGCCGCAATGGCTTCAGCAGTGCGTCCATCGCAAACACTTCCGCAACGAGGAGTGAACGGCCGAATCGACCACCACATCGCTGAACGTCATGACACAAATTGGCACGGCGACTGGGATCGGCGGCATGCACATTTTGATCACGGTCACTTCTTTGTCTTTATCAACGGTTTCTGGTTTGGACTGGATGATGGATATTTCCCATGGGATTACCTTCCCTACTACGCCGACGACTACTACCCATACGATTACTACACGGACGTTGACCCGTACGATAACAATGGGGCCACTTATGACATTGCGCCAGGTGATAGTGCCACGATCCAAGCCGTTCAGAGTCAGTTACTGTCCCTTGGCTATTACAACGGCTCCATCGACGGCGTTTTCGGACCGTCGACCCGCGATGCGGTGGCGAAATATCAAATCGCCAATCAGCTAAACGTAACCGGAAGTCTATCGACTGACACGCTGCAGTCGCTGGGCCTGCCGCAGGCAACGGCGAGTTGAACGACATTCGATCGGGAACGGTTGAACCTATGAAACAGGAAACATGAAAACAAAATCTGTAATCAAGTCTAACATGAAAACGAAGCCGCTAGGTAACTCCGATTTGTTCATCACACCAATTGGCTTTGGTGCCTGGGCTATTGGTGGATCCGGTTGGGAGTTTGGTTGGGGTGAGCAGGATGACAAGGCGTCCGTCGCTGCGATTCATCGCGCGCTCGAGCTCGGCGTTAACTGGATCGACACGGCCGCCGTTTATGGAATGGGCCACTCCGAGGAAGTCGTCGCGCTTGCGCTGCGCACCTGGCCAGGCCCACGCCCATACGTTTTCACCAAATGCGGTCTGCGTTGGGACGAACAGGGATATGTTCATCGCTCTTTGACGGCGGACTCCATCCGCCGCGAGTGCGAAGACAGCCTACGCCGGCTGAATGTCGATGTGATCGACCTGTATCAGATTCACTGGCCGACGGACGACTTGGAAGAAGGCTGGACTGCAATGGCTCAACTGCAAAAGGAAGGAAAGGCCCGATGGATCGGCGTATCGAACTTTGACGTCGATGAAATGCGCCGGGCGCAGGCGATCGCTCCCGTCACTTCTTTGCAGCCTCCGTACTCATTAGTTAATCGCGAAGTTGAGCACGAAATCCTGCCTTACTGCCGATCGGAAGCACTTGGCGTGATTGTCTATTCGCCGATGGCATCCGGGCTGCTGACTGGTGCGATGACCAGTGCACGAGCAGCACGTCTGCCGGCCAGCGATTGGCGCAGTCGTGACGTCGAGTTCCATGAGCCGAGGCTTTCGAAAAATCTCTCGCTGGTTGAGCGATTGCGAGAGATCGGCCAACGCCAGGGACGTCTTCCGGGGCAGGTCGCCATTGCCTGGGCACTCCACAATCCTGCAGTGACCGGCGCGATCGTCGGGTCACGCAGCGCTGAGCAAGTCGAAAGAAATATCGGTGCTGCTGAGCTTTATCTCACGGACGAAGAAATCGCGGAGATCGAAGGGAGAACTACTTACCAGCCGGAGTTAGTCATGGCAGTCTGAACGAAGGAGCGAGAATGAACATTGGATTCATTGGTTTGGGCATAATGGGTAGTCGTATGGCGGCGAACCTGCAGAAGCAGGGCCATTCACTGGTTTTGTTCAATCGCACTCGCGCCAAAGCCGAGCCCTTGCTCGGCCCGTGCGGAACGTTTTCAGATTCGCCGGCGAAACTCGCCGAACAGGTGGACGTGCTGTTCACAATGTTGGCTAATCCGGACGCGGTCGAACAAGCCGCTGTGGGCCCTGATGGATTTTTAAATCGCCTCCGGCCAAACGCACTTTGGGTCGATTGCAGTTCGGTCAATCCGTCGTTCTCGAGGAAGATGGGCGCCGAGGCAGCGCGCCGCGAGATTCATTTTGTTGACGCGCCGGTGACCGGCTCCGCCGTACCTGCCGCCGAAGCGAAGCTCACCTTTTGGGTGGGCGCTGCTCCGGACGATTTGGAAACGATTAGTCCGTTACTGCTGTGCATGGGCAACACGATTGTCCACACCGGCGGTCAAGGCACTGGAACTTCCATGAAAATGGTGGTCAACCTGTTGTTAGGTACCGGAATGGCCGCGTTCGCCGAAGCAATGGCGTTGGGCGAAGCGCTCGGGCTATCGTCAAAGATGTTGTTCGATTCATTGCTTGGCACGCCTGCGGTCGCACCGTTTCTCGCGTCGAAGCGGGAGAAAATCGAGCGTGGGAATTACGAAGCCGAATTTCCGTTGCGCTGGATGCAAAAGGACATGCATCTCGCATCAGTGAGTGGGTACGAATCTGGGGTGGCCATCCCCGTGGCCAATGCTGTGAAGGAACTGTATCGACTCGCAATGAGGGAAGGCCACGCCACCCAGGATTTCTCGGCCGTCTACGATTACCTCACGACGACCCACAAATCGCCGGCTCCGGCGAAGGCATAACTTCATTAAGCAACCGAAATATCAGGAGACAGCGGCGCCGCCTACACCGCGGTTTTTTTTAACCTGAAACCGTTTTGTGTCCTTCAATCTCCGCAGCCTTCGACCAGGCTTTTGAAATTGCGCAGGTATTTGTCCACCCGGCTAGAGACGGCGCCGCCGAAGCTCGAGGTCAACTTCAGGGTCACGCACGTGCTTCGCTCAGAAAGCGATGCGAAAGAAACGACTCCCGCGGCGAAATGATCAGGGGCGTGGTGATCGGCGAGAGTTCGCCAGGCGAGTCTCCGCTCCGGAACACACAGCATCATCTCAAGTGTCGCGTCATATTTCTTTCCGTTGAAACCCA
>QHWY01000142.1 GCA_003223875.1 Acidobacteriota bacterium
ACCTCCAAGGGTGTCCCGTTCGTGTGCGACTTTGGCACGAACAAGATCATCGAATTCGATCCCGAGACGGTGGCTATCAAAGAATACGAATTGCCTAACTCCGAGAGCCGGCCTCGGCGCATTGCGATCAGCCCAGACGACATCATCTGGTACGCCGACTATTCACGTGGCTATCTTGGCCGCCTCGATCCGAAGACCGGCAAGGTCACCGACTGGCCGTCCCCAAGTGGACCGCGATCGCAACCCTACGGGATTACCTATCTCAACGGCGCGATCTGGTACGTCGAGTCGGCGATCCGGCCCAATGTGCTTGTGCGGTTCGACATCAAAACCGAAAAGTTCCAGAGCTGGGCGATCCCAGGCGGTGGCGGCGTCGTACGCAATATGAAATCGACACGCGACGGCAACCTGGTCATCGCGGAGAGCGGAGTAAATAAGGTCGGTCTCGTTCTCGTGGGCAGCAAGGAGCCGAATAGCTCTCGTTAACGGAGTGGTAGGGGCCGTCTATGAAAGTGTGAACGAAACAAGGCGGCCCTCTCCGGGAGGGAGAAAGTAGTGATGCTCCTGAGCAAAGCGGCGCCGAGATGATTATGTTCGTCACGCAGTTAATCAAGTGCGGCCCGTAGATAACTGCCTTTGCCTTCGAGACGTTTAACTTCGCCTCACAAACAATCCATTTCGGCCTGGAAACGATTAACTCTGGACCGGAAATGATGGACTTCGGCTTCAACATGATTAACTTTTAACTCGAAACGATCAACTCCGGCGGCGACAGGGTTATTGTTAAAGCGTCAATGATCGAGTGCGTTCTTGTAGCGATCTTCTCGAGGACGGAAATAATTATTGATGCCATCGTAGCGGTCTTTTCGAAGGCTATCTAAATCGCATCATTTCTTTGGCTTACAGACCCAGCCGATCGTAGCGGTCTTTTTCGCGATCGTAGCGGTCTTTGTTGCCACCGTAGCGGTCTTTTCCGTGACTGTAGCGGTCTTGCTTGTGCGCGTAGCGGTCAATTGCGAGAGTCAAGCATTCTTGGTCGTCGTCGAAACAATTATTTCCAGCTTCGAGACGATAATTTCCGGCTTGAACACGGTTATCTTGGCTTCAAAGACGATTAAGGCCAGCATCGAAGCAATATAGTTTGAACGCGACATGATCATTTCCGTACCGGAGATGATCTTCTTCGCAGCGGACATGATTATCTCCGCACCCTAAAAGATCATTTCCCGGCCGAACACAATCAACTTGCTCACGGAGAAGATGATCGTTATAAGAGAGCCGATCGTTTCGGTCCGCAATACAGATTGTCACGGACGGTATCAACCGCATGCTCCATCGAATCCGGCTTGGCTTTAGGAATGCCAGCGCCATGGCGGTTCTTGCTATCGGCGAGAGGGTTCTGGTCGGCATGAGCGGCAATCCGTCTTTTCCGGATCCGCCGGTCCGTATGGAAATTCTCGAACAGGCGCTCGATGAGTTCAGCCTCGCTATCCAGGCTCAGGCGAAAGGCGGTACCTTGTCTACGGCCACCAGGAACAAGGCGCGCCGGAAGGTGATGGAGCTGTTGTCTCGGCTCGCCCAGTATGTCGAAGACAAATCGAATAATGATCTGCCGACTCTACTGTCGAGCGGGTTTCCGGCGCGGAATCGGAGCCGCGCTCAAGTTCCACTTCCGAAGGCCGTGATTCTGAATATCACGCGTCGAAGGTCGGGTCAGCTTAATCTGCAAGTACGCGCCGTCCCGAATGCTCGAGCCTATCAGGTGGTATGCACGGAAGTTGGAGCAGATGGCGGGCTGGTGCCCTCACGAGACGCCGGTGTATTTACCAATTCCCGATCGATACCGATTGGGGGATTGACGCCCGGCAAGGTGTATTCCTTCCGGGTACGTGCCATCGGGGGGTCCACAGGCTCCGGCGATTGGAGCGACCCAGTCAGTCACCGCTGCGGGTAAAGCGGGGCAGTGCGACCGGCCGAGCGCGCGATTATCTACTGCTGCCAAATCTCGCTGATTGGAAAAACAAATCCTGGCAGGATCGGATCGCCATACAAGGTGGCGGGACTCTCGAGGCATTGAACCCGTTTACGGGGACGGTATACGTAAACCTTCTTTTCAAAGGGATGGATGAGCCAGCCGAGCTGCGCCCCGTTCTCGATGTATTCGGCCATCTTCGCTTGGGCCATCCTGAACCTTACGGGTCTTCTATCGCTCGGCGACATCAGCTCGATGATGTCATTCCGCCGCCCTGTCTTTCCTCCCGGCAGAGTCATGATCACCAACTCTTTCTGGGCGGTGAGTTCGAGGTGAAGTTCGCGATTGTCCGCACAAAGCGCGACAAATTGTTCGTCGGATAAGCGGACCTCTTGGAGGTTCAGAACCAGCCAATCCGCGCTAACGTCTTGTTCTGTCAAAGGAACGCTCGCCATCGCTTCCTCCTGCCCGTAATTTTATCGCAAGCGTGCTTCCCGGAAAGGTGGGGCGCCAGGGCTTGAAGGCGACTTAGTCCACATGTTAGTCTAGATACATGTTGACCGTGAATATGCATGAAGCGAAGACCCAATTCTCCAAATTGATTGCACGGGTCCAGGCAGGAGAAGAAATCATCATCGCTCGAGACGGCACGCCAGTCGCCCGGCTGGTTGCGTTCCGTCAGCTCGTCACTAAACGTATTCCTGGCCGGGACCGCAAACTCTTCTCCGTGCCTGAAGATTTCGACGCGCCGCTCCCGCAAGACATTCTCGCCGAATTTGAATCGTGAGACTGCTGCTCGACACGCACGTTTGGCTCTGGTGGAATACCGAGCCAGAGCGACTCGCGGCAATCGCGCGCCGGCAGATCGGCGATTCTCGGAATGAAGTGTTCCTCTCGGCCGCAAGCGTGTGGGAGATGGCGATCAAGCGACGGCTGGGAAAGCTCCCTTTGCCGGAATCTGTAGGATCATATGTTGCCAGGCGGCTGGCAGCCGATGCTGTCAGAGATCTTCCAATCAGCGCTGACCATGCGGCCGCCGTGGAAACGCTCGAACTTCTACACCGGGATCCGTTTGACCGGCTTCTGATCATTCAAGCAAGACACGAGGGATTGCGCCTGCTGACGGTCGACGATCAGGTGCTGGCCTACGGAAGTCCTACCGTGGACGTCAGAATTTAAATTGCGGGCACCTTCGGGAACGCCGGGCGCAGTGCGTTCCGCGGTCGGGCCGGTTCAACGCCGTCGTAGCCAGAAGGCCTTAATTCGTCTCGATTTTCTTGACAAACCCGACAAGTTCGGTCCCTAATTATTCTCAAAAAAGCACAGTTGTAGCGGAACATTTATTTTCCTGACGGCGCGGCCGGCGCGACTCGTTTTTATAAATGCAGACGCTTGCCATATTTGATTTTTTTTACTCTGTAAATTCGTATTTGAAAGGAGCGGAATATGGTAAGGAGGGCCGGTATCAGTTTGCGTTTGTTTGGGTTTCTAACAGCGATCGTTGTATTGATCGCATTCGAACCCTGGCAGGCTTTTGCTCAGACAGCGACGGCAACCATTGTCGGTGTGGTGAAAGACAGCTCGGGAGCATTGATGCCGGGAGTGAGTATCAGCGTCAAGCACACCGAGACAGGCCAGACGCGAACCACAATAAGCACCGACAGCGGCGCCTACAATGTGCCGTTGCTCCCGGTGGGCGCGTATGAGATCACTACCACTATGCCGGGCTTCAAGCAGCAAGTGAGGAGCGGCATCAATCTCGTGGTTGGTCAACAAGCGGTGATCGATCTGACCTTGGAAGTCGGCGCCGCTGCGCAGCAAATCACGGTCAGCGAGGAAGCTCCGCTGGTGAACACGACATTGAGTTCGACGTCTGGACTCATCAGCGAGCAACAGGTCAAGGAGCTGCCGCTGAATGGGCGTAGCTTCGATCAGCTTTTGGTTCTCAACGCCGGCGTCATCGCTAATGCTTCCAATATGGGAGGCGGCGGCAGTTTTCCCGCTTTCTCGGTAGCGGGCCACCGGCAGGAAACCAACCGGTTTCTGATCAACGGTGTCGACTGGATTGGGGGCAATGGGACCCACCAGTTCATCACGCCCTCCGGAGCCAGTTCCCAGTTGCTGGGTGTCGAGGCCGTGCGGGAATACAACGTCCTTGAGCACACCTATGGCGCCGAGTATGGGAAACGGGCTGGAGGGCAGGTCAGCATTGTGACCTCGTCCGGAACCAACCAATGGCACGGCAATCTCTTCGAGTATCATCGTAACAGCGCTCTGGATGCCAAGAACTACTTCGAGGACGCCAAGGGTCCGTTCAAACGGCATCAATTCGGAGGGACCATCGGCGGTCCTCTGAAGAAAGACAAGCTGTTCGTGTTCGGAAACTACGAAGGTTTCCAGCAGCGGCTGGCGCAGAGCACTCGCGCGATTTATCCGGACCTGCCATCCCGCCAGGGTCTTCTGCCTTGCTACCTCGCCTTCCCTAGTAATATTACAGCCAACTGCCCGGACCGGGCTTCGTTCGTCCCCGTTCCCAATCTGAAACAGGGCATGCTGCCATATGCCAACTTGTTCTGGCCGAGACCCAATGGTCCAGAGGTACCCTCTGTCGACGGCCTGCCTACCGGAACCGCTTACAACTACAACGGTGCAGTGCAGAAGATTTATGAAAATTTTGTGATGACCCGTTTTGACTACGTCATGTCCGCCAAAGACTCTCTCTTCGCCAACTACACCATTAGCGACGGGGAAAGAGATATGCCGCAGGCGGACATGTACTATACGATGTTCAACGTAATACGCAGCCAAACGTTCGGCTTAACGGAAACGCGTGTTTTCTCCCCCACTGTCGTCAATTCCGCCACCTTGGGGTGGGTTCGTCCGTACGCAACTACGGTCACTACCACCAACGGTCTGGGGCCAGCGATACCGAAGAATCTGATATTTCTTGAGGGAAGTGGTCCCGGCTCGGTTGTCATCGGAGGTGGTGCGACCACGACTGCCCCATCATCCGTCACGCCGGCGCCGGGCAACAACCCTTATACCGGGATCAATGAATACTACAGCCTGGCCGATGACCTGCGCTTCACCAAAGGCAAGCACTCTTACAGCGCGGGTGTTTGGGTGCAGCGGATCCACGAATACTCCGTTGGGGCAGCTCAGTTTTCAGCAGGTGGCGCCAGCTATCCGACCATGCTGGCGTTTCTTCAGGACAATCCGAGCAATCCGTTCAACCTGAACCGCAATCCGGCGCCGATTGGATACCGGACGACGCAAGGCGCCTGGTATGTCCAGGATGAAATGAAGCTCCGTTCGAATCTCACCCTGCGCTTAGGGTTGCGGCACGAAATGACCGATGGTTGGAATGAAGTGGCGGGCCGCTGTTCGAACTACACGTTTGACAAAAACTTTGTGATCTCGACGGAACCGCGCATGGCCAAATCGTGCCTGACTGAGAATCACGCCAAATTGTTGCTGCAGCCCCGCGTTGGCCTAGCCTGGGATCCGACCGGCACGGGACGCTGGGCCGTGCGGGCCGGCTTTGGAATCCACAACGATCTGCAGGATAACCTCGCGAACCGGACCTATGCCAATCCACCGTTCAACGCGCGCGAGCAGTTGGTCGGTCCGACCCTCCCTCTCATTCCTCTTCCGAAGAACACCCCACTGCCGCCGACGTGCGGCACGCCCGGGGCGCCTTCCTCACCTCCAGCCTGCTCGATCTATGCTTTCGGCGGTGTCGATCCCGTCCTGTTCACACCCACCAGCCAGCAGTGGAGCCTGACGGTGGAACGCGGGATCACGAGAGACCTCATGCTTTCGGTGGGTTATGTGGGGAGTGAGTCCTACCATACTCCGCTTTCTGTTAATCCCAACTCAATCTTCCCGCTAGTGTGTCAGGACCCGCAAGGATGCATCAGCGGTGGGACCGGCACGAATGGCAACCCTGTTCCCGTCGATAAAAGAGTCTTAGTAGCGCAGGGAACGGTATATCACCCACCGGGGGCGCGGCCAAATCCCAACGTCGGCAGCGGCACGCAATGGTTTGATCAAGGGACCTCGAGCTACCATGGTCTGGATGTCTCGCTGACTAAGCGCGCGAGCCGTGGGCTCACTTTTAAGGCGAATTACACCTACGGAAAAATCATGGATTACAATTCCGCCATCCTGGCGCCTTCCGCCGGAAACGAGCCATCGAAACTTTATAGCCCCTATTATCGCAGGCTGAACCGGGGCGTGGGATCCTACAGCCTCGCCCATCAGTTCAACGCGTATACCAGCTATCAGTTGCCTTTTGGGAATGGGCAGCGCTTCGGAAGCGGCTCCACTGGGGTCGTGGACAAGCTGATCGGCGGCTGGCAATGGAATGGCAGCCTCAGGGTTGCGGGCGGATTCCCCTTCACGCCGCTGGCTGGCTCCAATACTTCGGGGACCGGCGATGACAGTAATTCCGACGTACCCAACTGGAATCCGAATTTTAAGGGGCCGGTAATTTTGGGGAGACCGGATCAGTGGTTCGATCCGAGAGCCTTCGTGCTGCCGGTCCAAGGCACCTTCGGCAACGTGGCGCGCGGATCGCTGCGTGGTCCGGGCCTGTTCAATGTCGACACGTCGTTCTTGAAGAGGATAAGAATCAGCGAGGGATTGAATGTGCAGTTCCGCGCCGAGGCGTTCAATGTTTTGAATCACCCCAATTTCGCGTACCCGAATGAGGTTGTTTTCGCGGGCCGCGATTACAGCTCTTCGGGTGGGGTCATTACAAATACGGCCACGACCTCGCGACAGATCCAGTTCGCGCTGAAGCTGATTTTCTGAAGCTCGAGCAAGCCGCGAAGCGGCGTGAGAAAATAGCCCAGCGCATAAGCGCTGGGTCTGAAGTGTTTGGAATGACAAGCAAGCCGAGGCTTTGCACAGAAAGTCGAGAATGGCCGCTGTAGCGGCGGTCCGCGAAGCGCAAGCGCGATAGCGCGCAGCCTCAAGAAATGACCGCCGGCGCTCTCGCAAATTGCTGTATTGTCGGCGGTCATAGACGTCTATGACCGCCGCTACAGCGGGGAGCCCGACATCATGCACTTTTTGTGCAAAGCCGCTTGCCGCTGGAAATTCGATCCGATTCCCAGGGCTGCGCCCTGGGCTGATCTCTTAGCGCCGCTTCGCGGCTCGTTCTGATTTGCCTCTCTCATTTCTTGACAAAGTTCTCCAACTCGCGTCTACTAGGCCCACAAAATTCGTTTTCATAAATGTTATAGACGCCCAGGAAGGGCGCGGAACCAAGGCGTAAGACGCCTGCCATATTTTCGTTTTGGTGTTCGATAGATAAGTCGAAGTTCGAAAGGAGTGGATTATGGTAAGGAGGATGGGTGTCAGTCTCCGTGTATTTGAACCAGTCCTAACAGCGATTGTTGTATTGATCGCATTGCAACCCTGCTTGGCTTTTGCTCAGACCGCCACGGCAACCATTGTGGGTGTGGTGAAAGACGCCTCGGGGGCGTTGATACCGGGGGTGAGTATCACTGTCAAGCACACCGATACGGGCCAGACGCGAACGGCAATAAGCAGCGATAGCGGCGGCTACAATGTGGCGTTACTCCCAGTGGGCGCGTATGAGATCACCACAACGATGCCGGGCTTCAAGCAGCAAGTCAGGACCGGCATAAATCTCGTCATCGGTCAACAAGCCGTGATCGATCTGACTTTGGAAGTCGGAGGCGCCGCGGAGCAAATCACGATCAGCGAGGAAGCGCCGCTGGTGAACACGACACTGAGTTCGACGTCGGGATTGATCACGGAGCAGCAGGTGAAGGACCTTCCGCTGAACGGCCGCAGCTTCGATCAGCTTCTGGTTCTCAACGTCGGCGTTGTCAACAACACTTCGAATATGGGAGGCGGTGGCGGTTTTCCCGCTTTCTCGGTGGCGGGCCATCGGCAGGAAACCAACCGGTTTATGATCAACGGCGTCGACTGGGTCGGCGGGAACGCGACCCATCAGTTCATCACGCCTTCCGGAGCCAGTTCCCAGTTGTTGGGCGTCGAGGCCGTGCGCGAATACAACGTCCTCGAGCACACCTATGGCGCCGAGTATGGGAAACGGGCTGGAGGACAGGTCAGCATTGTGACCACGTCCGGGACCAATCAATGGCATGGCGACCTCTTCGAATATCTGCGTAACAGCGCTTTGGATGCCCGGATCGAGGAAGCCAAGGGGCCGTTCAAACGGAATCAATTCGGAGGAACGCTGGGAGGCCCGCTGAAGAAAGACAAACTGTTCGTGTTCGGAAACTACGAAGGCTTCCGGCAACGGCGTTCCCAGACCAGTCGGGCGATTTACCCGGATGGGCCATCCCGCCAGGGTTTGCTGCCTTGCTATCTCGCTACTCCCAGCGCTTGTCCGGCCAGCGCACCTTTCGCTGCCCGCGCTGCCCTGGTTCCCGTTCCTAATCTGAAGCCGGGCATGCTACCGTATGCCAATCTCTTCTGGCCGGTGCCCAACGGTCCCCAGGTCC
>QHWY01000143.1 GCA_003223875.1 Acidobacteriota bacterium
ATGGAGGTCTAATTCGATAGCTCCTCATAAGTTGCCAAGGGTTTACGTATCCCGAGGGACGCAAACGGGACGGCGCGGCCACCATTTCA
Organism: Acidobacteriota bacterium; assembly: GCA_003223875.1. Lineage (GTDB taxonomy): Bacteria > Acidobacteriota > Terriglobia > 20CM-2-55-15 > 20CM-2-55-15 > 20CM-2-55-15. The sequence goes on from QHWY01000143.1 coordinate 90, forward strand.
ACGCAGTTTCCTGATGTCAGTTCTGGCGTTCGAACTTGTAGTCACCAGATATATGACCCTCAACGACGTGGGTCGCGATACCATGGTCGTCCCGGATGAACTGGTAGCTCAGTCCGGTACCGGAAAAGTTGGTCTCCGACTGCGGAAACACAGGCTGTTTCGGCCCTCCGTTCACGGAGACGGACAGCGTACCGCCGGAGAAAGTGACCTCGACCGTGCGGGGGTTTCGAAGGTAAATCCCCTTGTAGACGCCGACATATTTCGCAAGGATTTCGGGAGCCACCTTGGCCGCGGATTTCTGAGCATCCGAGGCCTTGCCGATCCAATGCTGTTGCCCATTGTCAGGACGTTCATTGCAGACGGCTTCCATCAGTTCCGTGTCGGCAGCCAACCGCGCGCTCAGTGGGAATGTCCAGGGCTTGTTGTAAGCCTTGGGATCATCGAAGGTCACTGCGATTTCCATGTGGCCGAAATCGGTGCGCCGGAAGCGCTCCGTCATGCGCAACGCTTCTGTATGAGGATAGCCGCCAAGGAGCCATGTGCGGTCGTTGTATCCGTTGCTCTCCACCACTAGCGTATCTCCTTCCCAGTGGCCTACCGAATATCCCATCCAGCTCGGGTTGGGATCCGTCTCCAAGGCGCGGCCGTCCATGTGGATTTGGCGGTAAGTGAGATCTTCTTGCAGGATAACGATCATCGCGGGAGTCTGAAGGATTCTCTTCATACCTCCTCCGGTGCTGTAGTTCGGACCGTCGGGCAGACATCGGTAATGCGGGTTATCGATCCCGAAGTTTTCAGCGCGCTGCTGAAGCAAGGCTTGCACCCAAGGCTGAATGTCGGCGGATTGGAGGTCCCCGGGTTTGCGGAGCGCGACATTGCCGACAGCGGTATCGGCGCTGAGCATTTGCCACAGACCCGTGAGATCGGGCTTGGCATCGGCGGTACGCGGCGCTGGGGCGGTGAGATTCGGTTTGCCATCGGCGGTGCGCGGGATGCCGGGCGTGGGACGTTGCAGCCACTGCGCCGCGAGCGGCGTCACCAAGGCAGTCAAGATGATCACGGAGGTCAAGATCTTCATAGGCCTAAATCCTCCCGTAGCCACCTACTATACACTCACGGATCGCGGGATGACTCTGGCGGTCCGGCGGCGCCGGCGAATGTTGGGTCATCACGGCGTTCTAAGTTGCCTCGGAAGTACCAGAACATCGCCCCCCTAACGAGCCCGCCGCCTGCTTATTCGAGCTCTTTGCCCTTGAGCTCCGGAATCAAGAAGCGAGCCTGCCTGAGTCCTTGTCAACGCGAGCTCAGCGGAGATGGAAGCGAGCATGAAACCAAGGATCATTTGATCGAACCCGTCCATGGAATAGCCGATCACCGATCCGGCTAACGCTTCCCAGCCGTACACGGTCACCCTGTCTTGCGCGTCGACAGTTCTCGTCGCGCCCATGAACGTGCCACCCATTTGGAGTTTCATTGACTAGGTTTCCTTTCCGGCCAGAGTGATCTGAACTCCTCGCCGAAGACAACTGCCGAAATATGCGTCCCCCGCGGATTACACGTCCGCGCGAGCCGGTAACGCGTAGCGGCAGGTGCCGGTACGCGCGTGTTCCTCGAACTCGTCGCGGAACAGACGGAGGGCGCTCGTGATGGGCGGGCCGGGCATATTAATAAGGGCGCAGAAACCTTTGCCGCGGTTGAAGTCGAGAATCTTCTGAAACTGATCGAAGAGCGCTGGATTGCCTTTGCCTTCGTTGATGCGTTCGAGCATCGTTGCAAGCATGGACGTTTCCATGCGGCATGCGGGACATTGGCCGCAAGACTCACGCGCGAAGAATTGCGCGATCCGAAGAGTCTCTACGACCATACACGTGTCTTCCGAATAGAAACGCATAACACCGCAGCCTAATGTCGTGCCCGCGCGCTTGCATGATTCCGGATCGAGCGGCGTATCAAGTTGATCACTAGTTAGGAATGCGCACGATGGGCCTCCGGGAAGAATGGCTTTGAGAGTCTTTCCATTCTTGAGCCCGCCTCCGGCGTCATAAAGTTGTCTTAGAGGAGTACCAAATGGAAATTCGTATGCGCCGGGCGAGTTCATCTCATCGCCGAGGCAGAAGATCATTGTGCCGGGACTTTCAGCCGTACCGTAGCGGCGAAACCATGATGCGCCGTTCCTCAGAATCAGAGGAATATTCGCCAGCGTCTCGACGTTATTGACGGCCGTCGGTTTGCCGAACAGACCTGCCGTAGCAGGATATGGCGGCTTCTGTCGCGGCTTGGCGGCCTTGCCTTCGAGGACTTCGAGAGCTGCAGAATCTTCCCCTGCTACATAGACCGTCGGCGCCCGATGAATCGAGACTTTGAGCGATCGCAAATATCCCGCTGCCGTTGCTTCCGCAATTGCCTCCGTCATCCGGCTAACGCAATCGGCATAAGTTTCGTTGATGTAAAAATAGGCGCTGTCCGCCTCGATTGCGCGAGCTGCCAGGATCGTACCCTCGAGAACCAAATGCGGATGGTGCTCGAGCAATACACGATCTTTGAAACTACCCGGCTCGTCTTCACCTGCATTGCACACGACGTAACGCGGCGTTGTTGGCGTCGTTCGAGCGATTTCCCATTTTTTACCGACCGGAAAACCTGCGCCCCCACGCCCGCGCAAACCGGATTCGGTGACTTCCTCGAGGATCGTCTGAGGTGAAAACTTTTCGGGGGCGGATTCGTATCCGCCTGAGGCGCGGTACTCCTCGAAACTCTGCCGCTTTGTGGGTCTACCTTCAGGAAAGAGGATCATGAATGACTAGAACAAGCCGGCATCCAGGACTTGATAGATGAGGTCCTTCAACGTCGGATCGATCCCATGCGTTAGCCGCTCGACTTCCGGACCCCCTTCTACGTGTGCCGCGATATCCTCCACGTCACTTTGCTTCACCCCGCAGTACCAAACCTTTTGGGGATATAAGACAATGTTGGGTCCCGACTGACAACCGCCGAAGCATATATAGGATTTCACTTCGATATCTTCGGAACCGGCCAGTTTGTCTTTCAGCTTTTGGAATAACTCGCCTGAGCCGCGCTGCATGCAGTCCACGTTCTGGCAGACGAGAACGTACTTCGACGCCATCTATACCCTCACCCACTTTGCCAAACAAAAGCAAAGCAAGCCACAAAAAGGCACAATGAAGATCACAAAAAGGCACAACAAAATGGGTTTCTTGTGCCTTTTCGGCTTCCGTTTGTGCCGTTTGTGCCTTTTGTATACCTTCCCCGATCTGTTGGGCAAATCCTCTGATAATCCGTTCAATTGATCACGATCCGCAGCACGTCTCTTTCCCCTGATCATAGCATCCTTTAAAACACACAGTACGAAGCTATTGCACGTGGTCTCGCTAGTGGTACGTTTCATAAATACGGTTACTTATGGTTCGGCAGAGCCGCATTCCCCTCCTCGCAGAGGAGGGGTGGATGCGCCACCAATAAGATGGCGCGAAGCCACCGAAAGCGGCGCAGACGGGGTGGTCAGACCGGCACGTCCTGGATTTCGCCGAACTGACCACCCCGGCGCTTCGCGCCACCCCTCCTCTGCGAGGAGGGGAATTCGTCAACGCAATTTTCAAACGCAACACTAGTAATGCCGGACCGGCAACGCGAGCGGTTCTGTCGATGCTTAGCAGTTTGGGCATATGAGAAGCGTTCTGCGCAGCGGAGAAGCTAGTGCCAGCGGATCAAGCTCAGCAAATTCGAATAATCGTCCGTCCAGAGTTCGAAATCGGACGGCCGGGTCACGCGGTTCCAGCCTGGGCGGGCTGCAATGGCCTGCAGATCTTCCAACCGGCGTGCAGCGACGATATGGTAGGCGCTGCTTTTGCCGAGCTTCCTTAAATCTCCTGCGTCATCGAAGCGCGAGTACGCGACCAAGCCTGCATCGGTCACGAGGGACGAAACCAGCTTCTCCACATTGAGGTAACGATTCGAAACGTGGAACATCAGAATTCCATCCGGAGCGAGTTTCGTAAGATATAGCTGAACCGCTTCACGTGATATCAGGTGCGTCGGCACGGAATCGGAGCTGAACGCATCGAGCAACAGCAAGTCGAAACTTTCATTCGGAACGCGCGCGACCTCGAGCCGTCCGTCGCCGATGATGACATCGCAATTGGATCCGCATCGTGGAATAAACGTGAAGAAGCGATGCGCAATCGGCTCGATAGTGGGATCAATCTCGTAGAAGGTCACGCGATGACGCGCATCCGCAAAAGCTGCCATGGTTCCCGAGCCAAGTCCGAGCACTCCGAAATGCTGCAGCTTGTTACGCTCCCGCATCATTTCGACAACGTCACTCACTGAACCGCCGGGATAGTAATACGACAGCGGTTGGCCGGCACGCGCCGGCTCCGTGCTTTCCATTCCGTGAATCGTGTCGCCGTGCAACAGCTTTCTGAGGTGCGCATCCGGATCGTCCAGAACTTTTTTCACGCCAAAAAAATTGCGCGTCACATAAATCCGCTTAGCGCCTTCGATGTAGCCCGGCAATATCAGCGCGTACGCCACGATCAAGACCGCGAAAGACCAGGCAAAGCGCTGCACATTGTTCCTCAGCTTGTAACCGGTGAAGAGCAGTGCCGTGTGCACCAATGCGATGGCTTGGGTATCCGAGTCCAGATGAGTGATACGGAAGATGAACCAAGTCAGCAACAGAGCTACGGCGAGTACCACTGGAATCGTGAGGCTTGCTTTTTCAGAGCGGCCTGCACGGAAGAATGGCACTAAAGCAACGAGCAACGGGTATTCAAGCACCGTTTTGAAAAGAAGCGGTGAGAGCGTTGCGGTAAAGAGCCCGCCTAGGACGCCGCCGAGCGCGATCCAGAAATAAAATTCGGTGAGATGTTGAGGATCAGGCCTGCTCTCTGCCAACCGCGTATGACATAGCAAGGCGCCACAGTAGAGAAGCAAAAGGTGAAGGCCGATCACGATCCAATTCAGACCCGGCGGAGCGACAACAGCGGCGGCGACGAGCGGGAAAACAGCGAGAAGGATGACTGGGATCAAACGGGATATTCGCGCCGACGTCGCGCGAACGCGTCGCGCGAAGGCGAGGATGAAAGTGAGGAGATATAGCGCTAATGGAAGAATCCACAGAAACGGCACGGAGCCTACGTTGGCTGCAATATGGTTTGTCACCGCAAGCATGAGCCCAGATGGAACAAACGCCGCGGCGGTCCAGAAGAGACGTTGTCGAAGATTGAGACCCTCACCCGGCGGGTCATTTCTTGAGGCTTCGCCCTGACGGGCTCGCGCTTCGCGAACGCGCCGGCCTCTCCCAGAGGGGAAGGCGAGCAGAACGGCGGTCGAAAGGATCAAGGCGGCTAAAGCAACATAGCCAGCCGACCACAGGCGCGTTTGGGCTGCAACACCGATGCGCGGTTCGATGATGAAGGGATAGGCAATCAGCGCGAGCAAACTGCCGACATTGCTCGCGGAGTACAGAAAGTAAGGATCGTGGGAGGCTTCATGCCGGCCTTGGGAAAACCAATTCTGAACAAGCGGCGCTGTCGATGAGATAACAAAAAACGGAACAGCGGCCGATGTCGTGAGCATCAGAAGCAATTGGGCGGAGGGATGAAGCGACAATGCCTCGGTCGAAATCTCGCCGAACCGAATAGGCAGAAACGCTAAAGGGAGTAGCAGCACAAACACGTGCGCGAGCATTTGTTTTCTTGTATCGGCGATGCGCGACAGCAGGTGCGCGTACACGTAGCCCATCAAGAGCATGAATTGAAAGAAGAGAACACAGGTCGTCCACACGGCCGCCGCTCCACCCAGGTAAGGCAAAAGCATCTTGCCGGCCATGGGTTGGCAAACGAAAAGAAGGAACGCGCTTAGAAAGAGCGTCCCTCCCGGAATGACAATCCTTGAATTCAATGAATCGCGATTGGCGCCACCGTCGAGCCGGTGCCGCCCTGGATCTTCAGCGGTTCGAGGATCAGCGCGAATTCGTATATGCGTCTGGCGGCAATTTCATCGAGTTTCATGTTTTCCAGCAGATGAATGCCGTTCACGACGAGCATGATCTGGTGAACGGGACCGGCGAGTTGCGGATTCGGATTGGGAGAGACCTCAATCGCTGAGTTGTCGGAACCCACCAGCATGGGATCCTGCCGAGCCAGCCATTCCGCAGCGGTTACGCCGATGCCCGGAGCGCTCGCCCGGAAACGCATATTGTCTTTCCCCCAAAGCTGGCCCCAGCCAGTGTGGATGATCACTGCGTCGCCGGGCTGGAGTGTTAGCTTCTGCGCAGCCAGCGCCTGCTGGAGGTCCTGGACGCTGATCTCATAGGTAGCCGGCAGCATGTCTACATTTTTCAGCGCGGCCACATCAATCATTACGGCGCGGGTCATTAACGCGCCGACATTCTCGACGCCTAGTTTCGAAAAACCCGTTCGGGTTGAGATATCGTCGAGTTTGAAGCAGTTATACATGGTGTTGCCGATCATCTGATGACTGAAAGTGTCGAATTGCGTCCCAACTTGGCCGATCTCAGCAACGACGAGTTCTTCGTTCGATCCGCGGTGGTTCGATCCGTCATCGTACCGCGTGCGTTTCGTCAGTACCTCGAAACGCCGTCCTGCGGACAACGGCATGGAGTCGTTCAATACGTGTCCCAGCTCAAACACTTCGCCGGTTCGTATCAACTTCGTCGCGCGCAGCACCGTCTCGCGACTCATGTGGTTTCCCGAACCTCGCTGATCGCCTGCGCCCCATTTCGATGGGCAACGCTGGCTGTCGGACGGCGGCTGCCATGTCTGCGCGTAAGCCATCGTTTCCACTCCGAGCAGCAGCGCTACGAGTGTCATTGTCATCGTATACATAGGTTGTCTTCTCGAATTGCGCGGATTATAGGCGCAACGAATCCGGCGAGGCAAATTCGATCTTTGGATTGGAAGCAGCTTTGCCCAATAAATCGGGGAGGTACACAGAAAGCACAAAAAGGAGCCCCAAAAGGCACAAAAACTCGATTTTTTGTGCTTTTTTCGTGGTCCTCATTGTGCCTTTGTGGTTCGTTCCGACCGATTTCGCTTACGGTGCTTTCGGATAGCTGGCCGGAGCTTCGTTTCCAATAAACAAGGTATTCCTGAAGGTATTCAAACAAACAGGATGCGCGAACACGGAAGGTGGATCCGGAGGACTGTACACGATGTCATCCGCAGTCGCGCCACCCGGCGGATTAAAACCCAGGTTATTGCGAACCCGCTTTGCGATCTCATGATCGGTGCATGCAGTATCTCCGCTAATACCGAGTCCACCGATGATCTTTCCATTTTTGTATAGGGGTACTCCTCCGCCGAAGAAGATCAAACCGCCGGCAATCTGATTGTTGCCTCCCCCCTGTCCCGTCGGTGCGGCAAGAAAGTGAGGGTTAAACAGATTCGACTGCCCGAGGCTGTTGAGGGAATGCCCGGGTTGAGTAAAGGTGTAGAGCATCGCAGTCGATAACGCAAGCGGATCGAGGCTGAACGCGTTTGCGGTATACGCCTTCGCTTTAGCGATAGCCTGGCTGCCCGGCCAGACTTGGGTTGGATCGCCTGTCGATGTAATGGAGCCGCAAATTTCGCCATCGCGATGGACTACGGCTGCCCACATTCTTGCGCCGTTGAAGAGACCACCGGCGGTTGCGTTTGCGGAGGCGATCATCGCCGCCCTCAGGTCGGCTTCACTCGGGAGATCCTTACAGTTCGCTGCGTACCCACCGACGCCCATCGACACAATCAGCACCAAAGAAAGAACTAATCTTTTCATCATGGACTTGACCTCGCTTTTGGAAGTAGAGGCGGAAGCACAGGCATCCTGCCTCGGGTTAGGGTGTTAATCATAGCTACAACTTCGCGCGAAGATAGCAAAAAAGGACTCTTTGTAGATCAGCAGGCGTCGTTCTCCGGGAACTACTGCTTAGAACGTTTGTATTCGATTCGGCCTCCGCGGGCGCGGAAGGCGTCAAGGATGGGCCCCACACATTTCAACTCATCCGTGCTCAGCCACGGCGAATCGATCAAGCGTAAGGAAGTTACTGCGGAAAGACGCTGTTCGATGTCGTGGAGGAACTGCGGCGTGGTTCCGTCGAGTGTCGAATCAAGATACCGCATGTAAAGCCGCTCGCAGGACAGCTCA
>QHWY01000007.1 GCA_003223875.1 Acidobacteriota bacterium
GCAGCCCGAACGTATTCACCGCGATCGATTGCATCGCGTGCTTCATCGATTTGAGCGAAGGCAACGTGGGCCGCGAAGAGAAGTAAAAAAACGGCGGAAATAGCCTTCATGCGTACCTAACACCCTGGATTATAATTTTCTGCTATGAAAATTCTTGGATGTTTTCTCGTACTGACATGCATACTGGCGGCGCTTCCGGCGTACGCCGACTCCGATTTGACATTGTTCGGCGCAGCACAACACCGGGGGAAACTGACGCTGCAGTCCGCTACACAAACGGCCACCACAACCGGCAACTTCGATCCGACGACGTTCGGGGTCTTTGGTATTCGATACAGCCACGGAAAAGTCATCGGTGGCGAGCACACACTGGCTTATGCTCCGAATTTTGTTTCGAGCAATAGCAAAGCCTTTATCTATAATAGCGATCTTCTTCTACAAGCTCCTTTACCGAAGATCAGGCCGTACGGAACACTTGGCTTGGGTGCCATTGTTTCATGGTCCAAGGATCAATCCGGCAGGCCGGCTCTCGGCGATATCGGAAGCAAGTTCGCCATCAACTATGGCGGCGGCGTGAAGATATTGCCGGCGGGACCGGTTGGCGTACGCTTTGACATTCGCGGCTATACGCTCCCGAGCGTGAAATTCAATCTTCCTGCTTCTGTGGTGACACAAACCGTGCAAACCCAGAGCCAGTCGCTGAATTTTATCGAGTACGGTTTCGGCGTGGTCTTCAAGTTCTGAGGGGAGAGCGTGGCCGCTTCTCCTGATGAGCCGAAGCGTTCCACCTACGCGGGACTCTTCCTGACCACGCTATCGCTTCTGCAATTTGAACTTTTTCTCACGCGCATCTTCAGCGTCACGATGTGGTACCACTTCGCCTTCATGGCGATATCGCTCGCGATGTTTGGACTGGCTGCAGGAGCCATCTTCATCGAACTGATGAAAAAGCGTGACCCGCACGCGACACTTCGGAATCTTGCTTTGCTTTTCGCTTTGACGAGCGCGATTTGTTTTGCAGGGCAATTGTACATTCCGGCCGATCCTGAGAAGGAGATTGCCTGGACGGTCTTGGCCTTCACTCTCGTCGCCGTTCCGTTTGTTTGTGGCGGGATGGTGGTTTGCGTTGCACTCACGCGATTTTCTCGACGCACGGGAGTTCTATATGCCGCCGATCTCGCCGGGTCGGCAGCGGGTTGCCTGCTCGCCATTCCCATCTTGAACCACATCCACGCACCGACTGCGGTCATTCTGAATGCCGGCATTGCGGCACTTGCGGCCGTGGCATTTGGCTCGGCGTCAATTGGAAGAACACGACGGATTGCTGCCGGTTGCTGTGTTTTGTTATTCGGCATAGCAGCAGTGAATCAATCGGTGAGGCTGATCGACATTCAATGGGTGAAGGGGGGTAAGAACTGGCACGGCGGGCTGTATGAAAAATGGAACGCACTCTCGCGAATCGCTGTTCGGGAAACGCGAAGCCAGCCGTTTGGCTGGGGAATGAGTCCGGTTTATCGTCCTCAGCGAGATCTCGAGCAGCTGTATGTGGATATCGACTCCGGCGCTGCAACCGTGATCACGAAATTCGACGGCAATCTGGATGGTCTCGAACATCTCAAATATGATGTCACCGCGCTAGCGCACTACTTGCGAAATCCAACTTCGGTATTGGTTATTGGCATCGGTGGAGGAAGAGACATCCTGACGTCCTTGGTATTCGGACAGCGGCACGTCACCGGCGTTGAAATCAATCCGGACATCATCGAGATCTTGACGTGCCGATTCCGAGACTATGCGGGCAATCTCGAAAAGAATCCCCTCGTTACGTTCGTGCATGACGAAGCGCGGAGCTACGTGGCGCGCTCTCGAGAGCGGTACGGAATTATCCAGGCATCGCTGATCGATACTTGGGCAGCTACCTCGGCCGGGGCATACGTTCTTACCGAGAATGGCCTCTATACGAAGGAGGCGTGGCTGACGTTTCTAGACCATCTTACGCCGGACGGCATTCTGACGATGTCGCGTTGGTACTACGAACCGCAGCCGGCCGAGACATTACGCTTGACTGCGCTTGCCGCGGCGTCATTGATCGATTCGGGTGTGGCCGATCCACGCCAGAACATCATCATCCTTCGCAAGCGTGATAACTCGGAAACCGGGCAATATAGTGTCGCCACAATCCTCGTCTCCAAAACCGCCTTTTCCAATCATGATATTGAACGTGTGATGAACACTTCGAAAGAGCTTCAGTTTCTGCCGGTCCTGACACCTCGTTTCGCCGAACGGCCTGAATTCGAAGCGGTCGCGAACCGAACTCTATACGAGAAATTCGTCCGAGCGTATCCACTCAAGATCCAAGCTCCTACCGACGATTCACCATTCTTCTTTCACATGGTTCGCGCTGGCGATCTGCTGAAGCCATCGACGTTCCAGGGGATGAACCAACTCAATTTGAAAGCCGTAAGGGTCCTTGGCACGGCGCTGGGAATTGTGAGCGGATTGAGCGCCGTCGCGATCATTGGTCCTCTCGCGTTTCGCAGGAAGGTGCGTGAAGCCGTTTCCGGTCGTCTGATGATTTACTTTGCCGCCATCGGCGCGGCGTTCATGATGGTCGAGATTGGACAGCTCGAGCGGTTGATCGTCTTTCTTGGGCATCCAATTTACGGTCTCACGGTCGTGCTTTTCGTCCTTTTGTTAGTATCCAGTTGCGGGAGCATTTGTTCGTATCGTATGAGCAAGTGGATTTGGTTGTTGCCTGTTCTTCTTGCCGCATTCATTCTGTCGAGTCCCTTTGTCACACACCAGCTCACGGCGGCATCAACGCCGGTGCGGATTGCGATTTCGGCCTTGTTGCTTTGTCCTTCCGCCTTCTTCATGGGAATGGCGTTTCCGTTGGGCATCAAGAAGACTTTGGCTGTGAATGAAGATGCTCCAACGGCGTGGTATTGGGCGATAAACGGAGCGTTTTCGGTCATTTCTTCCGTGCTTGGAGTCGCGGTAGCCGTCTTCTGGGGTGTGACGGTTACCCTGCTGGTCGGATTGGGCGCATACGTCGTTGCTTTGGTTGCGCTCGGAGATTTAAAAACATGAATCTTAGACCGAAATATTCCCCTCCTCTGCGAGCAGGGGAATGTACTCGAACGCTTCCGTTATTCGTCGCATCGGTCGTTCTCGCGCTGCTCACTCTTTCCGCAGTCTCCGCGAACCGTCTCAAGGACCACGTGACCTGGCTTGCCGATCCTGCACGCGAAGGCCGCCAAGCCTCGACAGCGGGGGCGGCGGCTGCGGCCGATTACATTGCGCAGCAATTCAAACAAATCGGCTGTGATGTCCAAATGCAGGATTTCGGCCGCATGCGTCGCAACGTGATCGGTCGAATCGGGACTGCGCCACGCTATCTTCTGTTCGGAGCTCATTATGACGGCCAGGGACCGGGGATGGCATCCGCCAGCGACAATGCCGCCGGTGTTGCAGTAACGATAGAAATCATGAACGAACTGAAAACCAAAAAGCTGCCGGTGTCGCTCGTTGCGGTTGCTTTCGATGATGAAGAGCAGGGATTGAACGGGTCCCGCTATTATTCGGATCATCCCCTCTATCCGCTCGACGACGCGCAGGCTGCAATCATCTTCGATACCATGGGCCGGCCTTTTATGGATCTTTCAACATGGACGATGTTCGTCCTAGGCGCGGAATACTCGAAGGACCTTTCTGGTGTGATTCAAAAACGGTCGCGGCCCGGAATGCTGGTTGCCGGCACCGATCTGATCGGTCCTCGGAGCGATTTCGCCCCATTTGCCGTGAAGCACGTGCCCTACCTTTTCTTCACTCACGCGACTCACAAGGATTACCACGGGCCGGGTGATACGGCCGACCGCGTGAACTATGCAAAACTCGCAGAAGATGCGAGCTTCATTTCCCTCGTTTCCGAAGATATCGCGCGTCTTCCCGCGCAGCCCAAATATTTGAGCGAGCCAGTTTACCCGCCAGGCGAATCCACCGCCCTTGAAAACGAGCTTCAGCTCGTGGAGAACGAGCGCAGCGACATACCACAAGGATATCGGTTGATGTTTGATGACTTCAGAGCGCGTCTGAAATCCGATAGCAGTCGAGAGGTCCGGCGCATCGCTACAAGTGTACTGTTAGCGCTGGCCACGCCGCGTTTCTCTCCCTTCATGCTGAGCTTTTTTATCGGTCCTTATTACGAACGCGAAAATCGCCGCGACCTCGCTCTCGCGGCTTACGAAGAAGCGTTGAAGTGGGCATCCGATGCGGCAGAGCGCCGCGACCTAGAAGAGAAAATTCAGGCACTGAGGTAATTCGGGGTCAGACGGGTGAATTCCCTATTTTCCATCCAAGCAACCTTTCGGAAAATAGGGAATTCACCCGTCTGACCCCGAATTACCTGCCGAAGCGGTAGCCCTGCCCGTGGACGGTCACGATGTACTTGGGATTTTTCGGATCGTCTTCGATTTTCTGTCTCAACCACGCGATATGGACATCGACGGTCCGCGTCAATGGAATTGATTTGTAGCCCCACACTTCGTGCAGCAGTTCATCGCGCGACAGTATGGTTCCCTTTCGTTCGATCAGGTACCGCAGCAAACGCGATTCGCGTTCCCCAAGTACAGTCGATTTTCCGTTCTTGATGAGTTCGGATCTTGCAAAGTCGACATGGATGCCATCGAAATCGTACGACTTCAGTTCGGCGCGTGCCCCTCGAGCCGCGCGGCGGAGCAACGCTTCGATGCGGGCCTCGAGTTCGGGCGTCTCAAATGGTTTCGTCAGGTAATCGTCACTGCCCGCCTTAAAACCCTGGACCTTGTTATTGAGTTCACTGCGGGCCGTCAGCATGAGAACAGGTGTATTCACTCCGTCCTCTCGAAGACGCCGGCAGACCTCGAATCCGTCGCGGGATGGAAGCATGACATCGAGGATGATGAGATCGAATGGATTCTTCGTTGCAAGTTCCTGGCCTTTGAGGCCGTCATCGGAACTTTCCACGACATAACCATCGCTTCTGAGGAGATCCGTCAGGGTACGGCGAAGGTTGGGTTCGTCCTCGACGAGAAGTATTCTAGCGTGACTCATTGGGCTACCGGGATATGCAGCGTAAAGCGAGAACCCCCCTCAGACACGGGAGCGTAGCTGACACGTCCGTTCTGCGCTTGCATGATGCGTTTGACGAGATGCAAACCCAGTCCGTTGCCCGGAATATTGGAGCCGACTCTGACGCCGCGGTAGAACGCATCGAACAAGTGGCGCTCATCGGCTGCGTCGATTCCAGGACCATGATCGGTAATGCTGAGCCGAACTTGTTTGGAACTCCTATCGACTTCTGTAGCAATTTCGATTTGTGCTTTGCCGCTTGTCTTGCCGTACTTCAAGGCGTTGCCGAGAAGGTTTTGCACGCACTGCACCAGGGCAGACGCGTCTGCTAGAACGGGCGGCAAGTCGGGATCAATATGCGTTGTCAGATCACATTGGTCGATGTCGGTCGCCGGAGTTAGATTGGCAATTGCGCGATCGATGACTTCATTTACATCAACCGTCGCCAGATTATATTTTTTCCGGCCGGATTGAGTTTCCGAATATAACAGAACCTGATCCACCATATCCGAAAGACGCCGGGCTTCGTCTTGGACGATGGTGGCGTATTGTTCCACGCCTTCCTTATCCTGCACGATGCCTCGGCGCAGATTGTAAGCGGCCGACCGAATCACCGCCAAAGGAGTGCGAAGCTCATGCGAAACCCCAGCGGCAAATTCCATCTGGAGCCGGCCCAGTGTTCGCGCGCGCTGGCTCGAAATCACCACGGTAATCAGTCCGGCTGCGAGCACGAGCAGGACTCCGAAGCTGATCGCCAGATTCCGTCTCCGCAACTGTTCGACAGCGCGTTCGAGAGAGCCGGCGCGATGCTTTACCAAAACTTCCCACGGCTGGGACAGAACCGTAGTCTGAAATGCGCCTCGCAGAAATGGACCGGGGCCGCGAGTACGGCCGCCGCGCCGCGCCTCGCCAGGCGGTGGGGGCGGGGCTCCGAAGAGGAAGACCGATGCATCGGGTGTGGCCATGTCGTCTGCTGTCCACTCGCCTTGCGACGAATACACGATCTGCGGATGGTTCGCACCTGCCGCAATCGCCACGCGGTAACCTGTCTCGTTGTTTGACGAAAATTGTCTTTCGACCAGAGAGGGAACAATTTCTTTGAGAACGATTTCGCGATCTAATTCGAGAAGGGTTGCTCCTTCCATGCGCACCGCAAATCCAGGTCCGCCGCCGGGACCACGGGACCGAAGTTCGTCTGGACGCCGCGGACGAAAATCTTCCGGGCTACGCGGACCGAATTCTTCGGCCTGCGGTCTGCCAAACGCGGGGCCACCTCGAAAGATTGGAACCAGCAACGCCATTGTTTCGGCCGGCACTGAAAAATTCAGCGGCCCCGGCCGAAACCGATCTCGTAAGTTGGCGACTTCAGGTGGAGGCGGCGCGCTTTCCAAACTTCCCGATCGCATGTCCAATTTATAAAAATCAGGCGTGGCGTCTGGAGACGTTCGGATCAGGCCGATCGAACGAATGAGTCGCGGATAGGACGCGTTCTCCAACCAAGACTGATACCGTTGGAGGACCGCACCGCCATTTTCGGGAAAGCCCTCGCGGACCTGAAACGACATCGCTGTTCGCGATAACTCGGCGGCGAAGTCGGAAGCAAACCCGTCGGATGCCGAACGGACACTGCTCTCCAGCCGGTCGCGCTCGGCAGCGCTAACTTCCCCAATCCAGCGGTACTGAACAATTGCCAAAGCAGGGAGAAGAATAAGAAGAAGACCAACTAACATGACGCTGGATTTAGGACGGGACATTAGTCGGATTATATTCGGCGGCATGAAGGCAGGCGGTGTAAAAACTTGTTAATAACTGTAGCGGCGGTCTATGACCGCCGGCGATGTCTCGCTTCAGGATCGTCGGCGGTCATAGACCGCCGCTACAGCGTAGAAATCTACTTCGCGGTCTTCACTTCCTCGTAGAACGCATCCAGGCGCTGGTCGTTGACAACGCCGGTCATCTGCCACGTTCCAATATCCGGCGTCTGCGATTGGATCTGCTGCCGGATCTGATCTTTCGGGGTTCCTTTCTTCGCCAGTTCGACTGACTTCTTCGCAATCGTGTCTAGCTTCTTTTGGTACGCCTCGAGGTCGGCCTTCGTCATCGGATCGTTACCGTGCCCCGGAATCACCGTATCGAAGTCCAGCTTCAAGACCTGCGCGATGACTTTGGGAAATTCCAGGACGCTGCCTCCGTTGGGATAGTCCGCGTTTGGGCCGTTTGGCGTCGTGACAAATTCGTCACCCAAACAGACCACCTTCGCGTCGGGAAAATAGACGACCGTGTCGCCGCCCGTGTGGGCACGGCCGAAGTGATACGCAATAGCGGTCGCGTTCCCTAGTTTCACCTTCTTATTTTTGCTGTAAGTGACGTTTGGAGGAGCGGGTTTACCCGCCGGTGATGTGTAGCCTTTCCCATCGACGCCGCCCGTTTCCAGACTCTTCTTCAACCCTTCGTTCGTGATGACTGGAACGCCCGCCTGTACGAACTTTCCGATATTTCCGGCATGATCCTGATGAACGTGAGTGACGAAGACGTACTTCACAGGCTGCGATGTTACCGTTTTGATTTGCGCGACAAGATCGTTATAAAACTGGTCACCGAGATTTTTCGTATCGACCAGGATGATTCCTTGATCCGTAACCCGAACGGTGGAGTTGCCGCCGCCGTTGATCACCATATACACACCGGGTTTGACTTGCTTGACTGCCATTGGTGGCGGTGGCGGCGCGGCCGCCCGCTGACCACGGCCTTCGCGCTGACCCTGCGGTCCGTGGGGAAAAACGGCGGCCGGCATCACGACGGCCAGTGCAAGAATCATCATGACTAATTTCTTTTGCATAGGTCCCCCTTAAAATGGACGCCGATTGTACCACGCCTCTCCCTCTGGGCGCGGCCGCGCCAACAGCGTGCCCGGGTGAGGGTCTCGGTTCTATTCACCAATAATCTTGATAAGAACGCGCTTTTTCCGTCTGCCGTCAAATTCTCCGTAGAAGATCTGCTCCCAGGGTCCAAAGTCCATCTTGCCGTTCGTAATAGCCACTACCACCTCGCGTCCCATGACCTGGCGCTTGATGTGCGCATCGGCATTGTCCTCACCGGTGTCGTTGTGGCGATACTGACTCACCGGCTCATGTGGCACGAGCCGTTCAAGAAAGTCGTCATAATCTTTCAGAAGGCCCTGCTCGTCGTCGTTGATATAGACGCTTGCGCTGATATGCATCGGATTCACGAGGCATAAGCCTTCCTTCACGCCGCTTTTCTTTAACGCTGCTTCAACCTGTGGCGTAATGTTGATGTAGGCACGCCGCGTCTTGGTTTCAAACGTCAGTTCCTCGCGATAAGATTTCATGCACAGCCCTCCTATAAGTTAGGAGGGCAGCATTGCGCGATGCGATAGCGTCGCGCAATGCGGGTGGTTCCAATGGGAACCACCCCGCCTCGCTTCGCTCGGCTCCCCTCCTAACTTAGGAGGGGAGTATAATCGCGCCTGCAATCCTCGCGGCTATTGGAGGTCCTATGAAAGTGCGGAATTTGATCCTTCTGCTGGCGGCGGCTCTGGCATTGGTTCAGATCGCGGAGGCGCAGGACCACTGGGTGACGACGTGGACTGCGGCGCCACAAGCCCGTCTGCTGGCTCCGTTAGGCGGACAACGCGGAGGACCCGCGCCACCACCCGCTCCGACTTCGTTCAATGATCAAACGGTTCGCATGATCGTGCATACCAGTCTGGGAGGTCGGCGGGCCCGTGTCACGTTTTCGAACGCATTCGGCAACAGCCCGCTCGCGATCGGCGCTGTGCACGTTGCGTTGCGAGGTAAGGAGTCGGCGATCGCTCCCGGATCGGACCGAGCGCTCATGTTCAACGGAAAGCCGGGTATCACCATTGCTCAAGGCGCGCACGTCATCAGCGATCCCGTCGATTTCGATGTGCCTCAAGTCGGCGACGTCGCCATCAGCGTGTACATTCCCGGCGATAGCGGCCAACTCACCCTGCACAATACGGGGCTGCATACGACCTATGTCGCTAAAGGGAACGTCACCGCAGAACCGGTGTTCAACGACGCCACGACAACACGGTCTTATTATTGGATAACGGGTCTCGACGTCATGGCGCCTGCCGATACTGCAGCCATCGTGGCTTTCGGCGACTCCATTACCGACGGTACAACGTCGACGGTCGATGCCAATCGAAGCTGGCCAAGCTTTCTTGCGCAGCGGATCCTGACAACGCCCGGCGCTCCCAAGCTCGCGGTCTTGAACGAAGGCATCGCGGGAAATCGCGTGTTGGCCGATGGCGCTGGTGTGAATGCTCTGGCGCGTTTCGACCGGGACGTCCTGGGACAGGCGGGCGTCAAATGGCTTTTCATCATGGAAAGTATTAACGACATCGGCCAGACCACGCGGGCGAACGCAACCGCCGGGCCGCCCGTTACGCCGGATGATCTGATCGGCGCATTAAAGCAGATGGTCGAGCGTGCACATACGCATGGCATCAAAGTCATCGGCTGCACGCTGACGCCTTATGAGGGTGCCGCTTACTACAGCGAACAGGGTGAAGAAATCCGGCAGGCTGTTAACCGTTGGATCCGGACGAGCGGTACATTCGATGTCGTCGTCGACTACGATGCCGTCACGCGAGACCCGGCGAATCCCAAGGTCTTCAAAATGGGATTCAATGATGGCGACCACCTGCATCCGAATGATGCCGGCTACAAATCGATGGCCGATTCAATCGATCTCCGGATTTTCAGCGGGAAGAGCGCTTCGGCCGCGGCGAAGAAGGACTAACCAGGCAAAAAACGCGAGCACAACTGCGACGATCAGCCATCGGGTGACGGTCAACATGAACGCCGCCGTCAGCTCGGGCCATTGGAATCGGTATTGAAGGAGCTTGTCCCCGCGTTCCGTCATCCAATGCCAAGCGGTATGCGCGATGATCGTCGACAAGATGATCGTGCCCATCCTTTCAGCGATCCCGTAACGGAAGAGCAGTTCGAGAGCGGGGATAAGCAGCACCAACACGAGAAGCTGCCCGAGTTCGACGCCGACATTAAAAGATAGTAGCGATGTCAGCAGGTGCGAACCCGCGAATTGAAGTGTCTCGCGAAGGGCGAAGGAAAACCCAAAGCCGTGGACCAGACCGAATGCAAAAGTGATTATCCATCGGCGTTCGATACTGCTTCCGACAATGTTCTCGAGCGCCATGTAAAGGATGGAAATCGCAATAAGGGTCTCGATCAAAGGCGGGAACCATAACGCATCCGGTCCGAGATTGAATGCCGACGCGATGAGCGTTATCGAGTGTGCAACCGTGAACGACGTCACGACGGCGATCAGCGGCCGCCAGCGCCGGAAAGGAATCACGAGGCAGAAGAGAAACAGTAGATGGTCGGTTCCATCGAGGATATGGAAGAAACCCATCTCCACGAACCGCAAAGCCGCCTGATACCACCGTGGATCGAGGCGCACGAGCCCGGGATCGCCCAGAAATTCGAATGCCCGGACAACACCAGTCGGCGGCATGAACCTCAAAGCCGTGACTACACGCAAACCCAAGCGTTCGTATCTTGGATGGATCGCAAACTCCGATTGGTCGGATTCGATCGGATAGTCCATCAGCACATCGAACATCGCCTGTTCCCAATACAGCTCCGTGTTGTCGGGCAATCTCGGCCCGCGTACGTGATCCAGCGCCGTTTCATATGATGCGAAAGACTTGTCCGACTCGAGCGAGACCCGCGCCGCGACGATCTCGGGCTTCGGCAATCGTGTGCTGCTTTCCTCCACGTCGGTGAATTGAGCGATCCATTGCGTTGCGGCATCTCGGAGATATTCGTCGATACGGGCAAAGTCCAAAAATCCCGGTCCGCGTTTCGGAAATTCCACCTCACGCATGGCTTTCAGCGGCACCCGAAGCAGATAGTGGAGCCGCTGGCCTTCCGGCTTGAAGAAAGCCTGGATGGTAATGTCGTTCGGAATGTCGTGAGCGGCCGCTGCCGGCGCAATGGCGATAATCAACGCCCCAGCCACAAGGAGTTTTCCGAGAGTCTTCAACACGAGGGCTAGCATGCGTTAGATCTCGCCTTTGTTGAACATCCCGTAGTCATACGCCGACTTGCGGCTCGACTCCGGTTTGACGTCCATTCGTTGGAGATTCGCGGAAACAGCGATGCGCGCGCCGGGATAGCCGATGAGATCCCACCCGATGAAATTTTCATTCCCGCCATAGAATGGATCGGAGAACGTTCCCTGGATGGTGTGGGTCCGGAGCAGATTGAAAAATTGGGCGGACCCGCCTGTGAAACCCGTGGCTTGATTCTGTTCGATGGCCGTGAGGACCGCGTCCTGATCGGATGCCGAAAGCTTAACGAAAGCTATGCCTTTCGAGGATTGGGCATAGCTGTTGACTGCAGCCAGACCGGCACCGTAAACCGGCCGTAAATTTTTCAGGGCTCCTCCGAGCGCGCGGTCGATGAAACGATCGGCGCGCGCCTCCAGTGCGCCGGGGCCGTTTTCATCGGCCGGAATCAGCCGCGCAATGATCGCCCTCAGCGTCTCGGCTTCCGTTGGAGTGAGCGACACCAGCGCGTTGCCAACGGCCGCCAAGCCCTGCGACCGCGCTTGCGCCTGAACGAGAGCACGCGGCGAGAATGCAGCCACGCTGACTATCGCGCCGACTTGCTTCAGCATTTGCCGCCGCGTTTGCATAACCAAGCATTTTAGCCCCGAAGAGGCACAGCCGCGAAGCGGCGAAGTGAGCATAGCCCAGGGCTGGCGCCCTGGGCTATGCTCTTGGCGCCGCTTCGCGGCTGAATCCGTGATACGATCCTCGGTCCCCGGTGAGGAGTTTCCTGCCGATATGCATGAAATGAGTCTGAGTGAAGTCGCCGTGGCCGAGACGGCCGAAGTTAGGCCCCGGCGTTTCCTGCCATTACTGTTGTTGATGTTCGTCGGCAGCGGATGCTCGGCGCTTATTTACGAGATCGTGTGGTTCCAATTGCTCGAGTTGGTCATCGGCTCATCTACCGTTTCGTTAGGCATATTGCTGGGAACGTTCATGGGTGGAATGTGTCTGGGCAGCTTGCTCTTTCCGCGCTTAGTTTCACGAATCCATCATCCGTTGAGACTCTACGCCCTGATGGAACTGGGCATCGGTGTTATCGGCCTCGCAATTCTGTTCGGCATGCCGCTGGTTGCCGGCGCCTACACGGCTTGGGCGGGATCGGGCTCCTTCGGATTACTGGTCCGGAGC
This sequence comes from Acidobacteriota bacterium, assembly GCA_003223875.1. Lineage (GTDB taxonomy): Bacteria > Acidobacteriota > Terriglobia > 20CM-2-55-15 > 20CM-2-55-15 > 20CM-2-55-15. Next base: position 12,362 of record QHWY01000007.1, read on the forward strand.
ATCGTCGCCGGCGTGTGCTTGATTCCGCCGACGCTCTTGATGGGCGCGACACTGCCGGCGATCTCTCGATGGGTGGAGACCACTCCTCGTGGCGTTTCCTGGCTCGGCTTCTTTTACGGAGGCAACATCGGAGGCGCCGTCATTGGGAGCCTGCTCGCAGGTTTTTACTTGATGCGCGTTCATGACCTTTCCACAACGACGTTCGTCGCGGTGGCATTGAATGTTGCGGTTTCATTCATCGCTCTCGTTGTTTCGAGGTCGACAGCATACGCAGCAACGGGTACAGAATCTCAGGACGCCATCGCGCGAAGCGCGTGGCCGATCTATTTGTCGATTGCGCTTTCCGGATTGACCGCGTTGGCATGCGAAGTGATCTGGACCCGAATCCTTTCGCTGCTGTTCGGCGCAACGGTTTACACGTTCTCGCTCGTCCTCGCCGTGTTCCTTGTCGGGCTTGGCATTGGCAGCACACTAGGTTCCGCCTTATCGCATCAACTCGCGCGGCCACGGGTCGCGTTAGCGTGGTGCCAGGTGTTGCTGTGTGCGGCGATGGCTTGGGCGGCATTCATGCTGGCGGAATCGCTCCCGTATTGGCCAATCGATCCTTCCATTTCGAACACGCCACTGTTCACGATGCAACTCGATCTGGTGCGCTCGCTTTGGACGGTTCTGCCTGCGGCGATTTTGTGGGGAGCGAGCTTTCCTCTGGCCCTCGCATCAGTCGCATCGCGAGGTCAGGATCCGGCGCGGCTCGTGGGAGGTGTTTATGGCGCCAACACGGTTGGCGCGATCGCCGGATCATTGGGCGCGAGCCTGCTGTTGGTATCGTGGATCGGAAGCCAGCATTCGCAACAACTCATGATTATCCTTTCGGCGATTTCCGCGTTGTTTGCTTCCGGGGCTACCGCGTTCGGAGCCGAATCGGGAACGCGGCTGTCGAAGTATTCGCTCGCGGTTTCGTTACTGATCGTCGCCGGTTACACCGAATTGGCCCTCGCGACGGTCCATCCCTTGCCGGCGCGTCTTGTGGAATACGGCCGATTCGCCGCGGTTCGCGGCGCGGCGAACAAGACCATATATATGGGCGAAGGCTTGACGGCATCGGTTGCTGTTTCCGATCTACCCGACGGCATTCGGAATTATCACAATGCCGGCAAAGTACAGGCATCCAGCGATCCCGCGGATATGCGGCTTCAACGGATGCTCGGCCACCTCACGACGTTGATACCGGAAAATCCCCACAAGATTTTGGTCATCGGATGCGGCGCAGGAGTCACCGCGGGCGCCGTCAGCATCGAGCCTCGGCTTGAGCAGGAAACCATCGCCGAGATCGAGCCGCTGGTGCCGAAAGTGGTTTCCACCTATTTCGCCGAACACAATTTCGATGTGATCCGCAATCCAAAAGTTCGCGTGCAGCTGGATGATGGGCGGCATTTTCTTCTCACGACGAAACAGAAATTCGACGGCATCACGTCCGATCCTCTCGATCCATGGGTGAAGGGTGCGGCTGCGTTGTACACGCGCGAGTTCTTCGAGATCGCGAAGCAGCATCTCAATCCTGGCGGCGTTGTCACGCAATTCGTTCAACTCTACGAAAGCAACGAAGAAGCCGTGAAAAGCGAGATCGCCACATTTTTGGAAGCCTTTCCGAACGGCATGGTCTTCGCAAATACGATCCAGGGTCAAGGCTACGATGTGGTCCTGGTAGGGCAGGTCGAACAGGCCAAAATCGATGTCGACAGAATGCAAGCGCGCCTGGCGAGCCCGGAATACGCGAAGGTCGCACAATCGCTGCGCGCAATCGGCATCTATTCCGCGGTGGATCTCGTCGCAACCTACGCCGGCAGCGCGACCGATCTGAAGCCGTGGACGAAAGATGCCCTCATTAATCGCGACCGCAATCTTCGCCTTCAGTACCTCGCCGGATTGTCACTCAATACGTACAAGGCCGATCCGATCTATATCAATATGACCAAGAGCGCGCGCTATCCGGAAAATCTCTTTACGGGCTCCGAGCAGACAGTGGAATCGCTTCGCCGCGCGATCAAATTTCCATCGGAACGATGAAATCTGTCGGAAGCCAGAGCATGGTGGCGCCGTTAAAGTGCGTCATCGTGAAGAGGCCCGAGGAAGCGTTTCGCACCCAAGAAGAAATCGAAATCGAATGGAAGGACCTCGCCTATGCGCGTCCGCCGGATCTCGCTCGCGCTTCACGTGATCATGCGCGCTTCGTTTCATTGATCGCGGAAGCGGGCGCGGAGATTCTCTATCTTCCTGCGGATGACCGCACCGGCTTGGATTCTCTTTACGTGCACGATCCTGTGCTGATAACCGATCGCGGTGCTGTAATTTTTCAAACCGGGAAAGTTGCGCGTCGCGGCGAAGGTCCGGCTTTTGCTGACGCCCTTCGGAGTTGTGAGGTGCCCATTCTCGGTTTCATCGAAGGCGCTGCGACTGCGGAGGCTGGCGACATGATCTGGCTCGATCACGATACCCTGCTCGCCGGCCGCGGTTTCCGAACCAACGCCGCCGGTATTGGACAACTCTCCGAACTGCTCTTTCCGCTTGGCGCAAAGGTCATTCCCGTGGAACTCCCCTACTGGAACGGCCCGTACGACGTGCTGCACTTGATGTCGTTCATCAGCCTCTTGGACCGCGACCTCGCCGTCGTTTACCGCCGCATTTTGCCGGTGCCGTTATTTGAGCTTCTCACCGCGCGCGGCATCCAACTTATCGATGTTCCCGAACAGGAATACCCGACGCTCGGCTGTAACGTTCTAGCCCTTTCTCCTCGCAACGTCATTATGGTGAGCGGAAATCCGATCACACGCTCACTCCTCGAATCCGCCGGCTGCAGAGTCACCGAATTCGACGGCGCCGAAATTTGTTTTCCCGGTGCCGGCGGTCCCACGTGCTTGACGCGGCCGCTCTTACGGGGATGAGTTGTAGCTTCGGAAGAGGTCTCTCGCGACTCGAATCGAACTCGTGCGCCGGATTCAAAATCTCTCGCGACCCGCTTATCGCCGCGGCTGCGCGAACGGTCCGACTTCCGGCTTCGGCTGCGTGTTCGCGAGCGGGCCGAGTTCGGCGGCAACGCCACGCGTGATGGCTGCGACTTCGCTGCCTGCCTGGAAGCAGGTAAAATCCGGACGGTCGCGCCAAGCGATCGGGCCGCACAGTCGCACGCCGGCCTTGATGGCAGCATCGTGAACGATGTTGATGGCGCGTTCGTAATCGGGCGTGCCCTGGCGATAGCCGGAGAAGTTTCCGAGATCTCCGCTCGCCGCAAACACGGCGGTTACACCGGGAACCTTTGCGATTGCGTCGGCGTTCTTCAGTCCTTCGAGGGTTTCAATCATCAGGACTAACACGATGTTGTCGTTGATTGTGTTGCGATAGCCGCCCGGCACATTGCCCCACATGGAGGCATCGAATGCCGCGCCGCCGCCCTGGCTTCGCCGGCCGAGAGGCGGAAAGTAAGCCCAATTCCGCGCTTCGATCGCTTCTTCGACAGTGTCGACGGTCGGCACGACCACAACAAGCGCTCCAGCGTCGAGTGCGTGCTGGATTTCGCGCTCGTCTGTGTAGGCGACGCGCACACCCGGGACAGCTTTAGCGTCCGGGCACGTGCGCCACATGCGGCCAACCGCGCCCCAGTCGCGCGTGTCATGTTGCATCTCGGTCCAGATAAAATCGTAACCCGCGTTTGCCATCGCACAATAAATAGCGGGATCGGTAGAGTTGAAGAGCGTGCCGCCGGTGACTTTGCCGCCCTGCATCATTTTGAGCTTGACCGGATTCCAAATCTTCGATTCCTTGGGAGCATCGAAAGCGTTTCCATATTTCCACTTCGACGGATCGAAGGGGCCTTGATTTACGGCACCCGGCGGCGCCGCATTGAGGGCGTTACTGTCCTTCCCCGACGGAGCGGCAAGGGGGAATTGGGTGGCTCCCGGCGCCGCATTGTTGGCATAAGGATCGGCGTTCGGCGCAGGTTGTTGTCCCCGCGCCCCCTGCTGGCCCCGATTTTGAAAACCGAACGCGGCGATGGCGAAAATCGCCGCCGCGATTGCCAAGAATAACATTCGTCTCATGTGTGTCTCCTTGACGGCTCAGCGGTTCTCGAGTTCGTCCCTTCGTTTAGCTGAACGCGCTTCAAGGCGCGAGAGAAAGCGCATAACGTCGCTCATACTCTCGATCCGCCGAGTCGTTCGTTTCTCTGATTTTTCGAGATGTCGGATTCTTCTCTCGTGCTCGACGCCGTGTCTTGTCAGCGTGCGGGTTGCCTCGAGAGCTTCGTGGGCGGCTTTCGCAAATTCGCGAACCTCGACCCTCAATTTCTCCATGTCCCGCTCGAACCGTTCTTCCCAGCGTTCCATCCGTTGTTCCATGCGTTCTTCCCAACGGTCCTGGCGAATCACAGCATCGGCTTGGCTCCGCAGGATGAAGTCGATCGTGCGTTGGCGTTCTTGCTCAGTCATTAATCGTTTGCCTCTCTTCATAAGCGGCAAAGGGCAGAGCCATTTTACTTCCGTGACTGGCGAATCACATCAGAAGTTCACGCGAGCTCCGATGGTGAATCTCCGGTTTCCGGTGGCGGTGGTAATGCGGCCGAAGCTGGCCGCGTTGATGCTCAAGTTTGCGGTGGCCGGAACGCCGAAGTTCGGATGATTCAAAACATTGACCACATCGACCTGGACAAGCAGTAAGGGGCCGAGGCTTCTCAGCGGCCGTGGTAGAGCGCTCGGCCGGGACGGGCAGGGAGCATGGATCCGCCGTCAAGCACGATTCTTCCGTTGACGATGACGGTCGACATCCCTTGAGCATATTGGTGCGGTCTTTCGAATGTGGCTGCATCCCGCACAAGTGCCGAATCGAACACGGCGATATCCGCTTTCATTCCCGGCCGGATCAAGCCACGATCGGCGAGGCCGAGGCGTTGGGCAGGAAATGAAGACATCTTCCGCACCGCGTCTTCGAGGGTAATGATCTTGAGGTCGCGGACGTACACAGCGAGTACGCGCGCAAAGGTGCCATAGTTTCGCGGGTGTGGATTCGCTCTACCGAAGAGCGGAATTCCGCCGTCCGAAGCGATCATTGTTGCGGGATGCCGCAGGATTCGCCGGAGATCCTCTTCGGCCATGGCGTGAAAAATTCCTGAACAGTTGCCTTGCTCGACGATCCACATCGCGGCTTCCGCGGCATTTGGTAGAGTGACGTCCATGCCTCGCATGCGTGTGACGTCGGCCAGATTCTTTCCGGAAAGAGACTCGTCCCACTCGCAGCGCGCGAGGACGACGTTCTTTGGATCGCCGCCGCCGCGCTCATTCTGAATCGCCCGCACCATCTCTGCTTTGATGTCGGCGCGCAAGCCGGGATCTTTCAGGCGCGCCAGGATCTTCTCGCGTCCGCCCTCTTGCGCCCAGGCAGGAAGCAGCGCGGCACCGACGCTGGTACTCGATGCCGTATATGGATACTGATCGATCGTCGCATCGATCCCCCGCTTCCGGGCATCATCCACAAGCTGGAGCGTATCGACGCTCTTGCCCCAATTTCCTGTTCCAATGATTTTGTGATGCGTCACCTGCGTCGGAAGACCGCCGCGCTCCCCGATCGCGATGGTCTCTTTAACACTGTCGACAACTTTGGATGCTTCATCACGCATGTGCGAAATATAGATGCCGCCGTAACGCGCCGCGGCTTTTGCCATCTCGATGACTTCATCAGTGGAAGTGAAACTTCCCGGCACGTAAAAGAGACCTGAACTGAGGCCGAAGGCGCCATCTTTCATGCCTTGTTCGACGAGTGCGCGCATCTTGTCGAGCTCTCCGGCGGTGGGTTTCCGGTCCGCGAGGCCGATAACCGCGGCGCGGACCGAGCCCTGGCCGACCATCGTGCCGATGTTCACTGTCTTGGGCAACGCATCGAGCTTGGCTAGGAATTCAGCAATCGGTAAGGGTGAGCTGCCGTCGGGCCCTTCGATGATGGTAGTCACTCCCTGGCGAATGTAGTTTTCGGCAGCGGGTGAGTCGAAGATTCCTTCTCGCGCGTGACTGTGAATGTCGATAAACCCAGGCGTGACCACCTGGCCAGCGGCATCGATGATGCGCGTAGCGGCGTCCGTAACCGATGGCGCTACGCGCACAATCGTATCGCCACGAATCGCAACATCGCCGCGATACCACGGGCTGCCGCTACCGTCCACGATCCGGCCGTTGCGAAGGACCAGGTCGTAGGGTGGGCTTTGGGCGGCGGCGCTGCCCAGAAGTCCAATGGCAAGGAACGCGACTATGATCAAAACTACGCATTCCCCTTCTCGCAGAGGAGGGGTGGCTGCGCCGAAGGCGCGGACGGGATGGCGCGAAGCGCGAGCCCGCATAGGGCGAAGCCTCAAGAGAAAACGGCGAAAGTGCCGGCCGAACTGACTACCCCGGCGCTTCGCGCCACCCCTGCTCTGCGAGGAGGGGAATATTTTTTTGATCGCCCTATACATCAGAATAGGATCTTCGCAGCGAACTGGATCTGGCGCTGCGCTCCCGTCTGCGACTGGAATGCTGCGCGCTGGACAGCGCCGAAGGAACTGCTCGCCGCGCTTTCTTGGGGTAAAAAGAAGTTCGCGTGATTCGGAAGATTAAAGAATTCCGAACGCAACTGCAGCGAGACCTCTTCCGTTAGGCGGAACGATCGCGACACGCCCAGATCGAAGTTCTTCAGTCCATCGCTGCGGATGATATTCCGTCCGGCATTGCCAAATGTTCCGGCCGCGTTGATCAGCCAAGCTGGATTGTCCCCGGGCAGGCAATTTCTCCGGGTGCCGTTCGGCAGCAACGTGCACGTATTGAACCAGCGGTCAGGACCCTGGTTGGCAATGTGCCAGTCGCCGATGATATTCGGTCGATCTTGCAATGCGGGTGCTCCGGTGTTGCTCTCGTCACGCCCCGAGAAGACCGTAAAAGGCGGTCCGGTTTGAAGCGTCAAGATACCGGTAAGCTGCCACCCGCCCGCAACCGCTCGTAGCGTCTTATTAGGAGTTTTGCTAAATGGCAAATCATATACATAGCTGAAGCCGAATCGATGCGTCACGTCGAAGTCGGAAACAGCGCGTTCGGCATGCAGATTCCGCGCATCCTGCGCGAATCCGTTAGAGCCGCTAGTGTCGCTCGCGGCGGAGATCCCGACGCCGTCGTCGATCGCCTTCGACCATGTATATGACGTGATCAAGCTCAGTCCGTTCGTCATGCGCCGCTCGGCGCGCGCGGTGAGGCCATTGAAATTCGAGTTTCCAATTGATGAAATGTAGCCGCCGGTGATGTTGCCGAACGCTGGCAATGGACGGCGGCTATTGACGGGGCCCGGTCCCGGAAAAGCTTGGTTGATATTCCAGGCTATCGGAAGTCTGTGTCCCTGTGAGCCGAGGTACGAAACGTCTAGGACCACATTGGAGGCGATCTCGCGCTGCACTCCAAAGCTCCATTGATTCACGTATGATGTGCGGAAATTCGGATCGATTCCCGGTGCAACCACCTGGGGGATTCCGGAAAACGCATCCGCGAGGTCCGGCCGATCCGTCGCTTGAAATGGTCCCGATGTTTGCCGCAAGCGAAAAGGCGAGTTGCGCGACAGTGGAGTCAGGCCGTTCCCGACGATTTGATGGTTGTAGAAGGTCCCGAATCCAGCACGGACCACCGTGCTTGTTCCACCGAAAGGACGCCAAGCCAAACCAAGACGAGGGCCGAAATTGCTTTTATCTGTTACCCATAGGCGACGTCCCACATCGGGCTGCGGACGTGAGCTGAGTCCCGTGGGACTGGTGTTATCAATATAGTATTCAAGTCCACCAGCAACTTTGATCGTGCCTCGGGTTGGATCAAGCGACGCGATCTTGTTGACGCGCTCGACCTCGGGAAGATCCAGATCGTATCTCAATCCCAAATTCAAGGTCAGCTCCGGCGTGATTTTCCAATCGTCCTGAAAGTAGTAGCCCGAAGCAAACGTCATTGAATTGTGAAATGGCGTGCCCAGATTACGATCGGCCTGTCGAGGCATTCCCAGTAGCAAGTCGGCAACTGGGTTTCCCGTAAAGGTGCCATCGAATTGGAAACCCCCGCGGCCGAAGGAGGTGAAGAAGGAGTTGAACAGGAATCGACGGATGTCGAAACCGAACTTCATCGAGTGTTGACCGGTGATGAAGGTCATGTTCTCGATGTAGTTATACGTATTATCGTGCCGGCCTTGCGGCAGGTTGGTAGGACCGCCGATCGTCGCAAATCCGCTAACCTGAACTTGCGGCGCTCCGTTGTTGAACGGCGTCTTGCCAGCATCCGTCAAACCACCAATGCCGAGCGCCTGAATGACATTGACGTCCCGGTCCTGTTGCAGGCGATAGAAACCAAATCGCGTGTAACCGACACGCACTTCGTTGACGAGGCGAGGCGAGAGGATATGGGTCCAAACAACTACAGCGTGTTGGGTTCGCTGCAATTCGTCGCATCCGTAGCCAGGGACATCACGGGCCGAACAGAGCGGATTCGATAGCGCATAGAACTCCGATCCGTCCGCGAATTCATATGCGGCGTAAACGGAATCGCTCTGGCTCAAACGGTGATCGACTCGGCCCGACCACTGGTTAATCTTATAATGGCCGGCAGCGGCGGAAACGAAATTTGGCGACCCGATGCGGTTGGGCAAAGGATAAAGAGCCAGCAGACCGGCGCCCTGTTTACTCCACCGCTCCGGCGGGATCCGGTTGCCCGAAAACGTTCCATTCAAGGGATCCCGGATCGGTGTCGCAATCGAGCTGAAATCCCCATTCCGGAACGGCAGTGATGGAACCGTCGCAAGGCTGGCCTCCTGTTGGCCGCGGCGCTGTCCTTCGTACGCGGCGAAGAAGAAGGTCTGGTCTTTCTTGATGGGTCCGCCCAAAACGCCGCCAAACTGGTGTCGGCGGAAACCGGGTTTTTGGGGCGCGAAGAAGTTCCGGGCATCCAATGCGGAATTGCGATGGAATTCCCAGAGGGAGCCATGGAACACATTCGTCCCGGACTGCGTTGTAACCATGATCTGCCCGCCGGCTTGCCGGCCGTATTCTGCGGAGTATGTACCCGTCAGGATCTTGAATTCGCGGACGGCGTCCAGGATCGGCCGATGCAACGGTTGGTTCGTGGTCTCATCGTTGTTATCGATGCCATCGAGAATGTACTGATTGGCGATTTCGCTATTACCCGCAACGTTCAGACCTCCGCGAAAACCGAGGTTGGATCCCTGCGCGGTCGCGAACACGTTCGGCTGCATGAACGCGAGCTGCAGGTAATCGCGTCCATTCAACGGCAATTCAACGATTTTTTTCTGGTCGACTACATTTCCCAATGACGCGTTTTCTGTCGTGACGAGCGGCGCCGAGGCGCTGACCTGTACCTCCTCCGTAATGCCGCCGACCTTCAGGACGACGTCGAAACGCGCTTGTTGATTCGTCTCCAGCACAATGCCGGAACGAACGACCTTGTTGAAGCCTGTGTATTCCGCCGTCAATGTGTATTGGCCGGGCGCCAGTTGCGGTATCGAGTACTCGCCCCTCTCATTGACGACCGCGCTGCGGCTTTCGTTTGTGCCGGTGTTGGTGACCGTAATCGTCGCGCCCGGTACGACCGCTCCCGTATCATCCGTTACGCGCCCGACGACGGTGGCGCGAAACCCCTGCGCTCCAAGGATCGAAACGAATAAGAAAATCGCAATTGCCGCGTTTCGAAGACACGACATACACCACCCCCTTTTTTTAGCAGAAGCATAAGCCAGGGTATGGTTGAATTACAATTCCGGCAAAAGAGAGGGAGCTATGAAAGCGAGGTTTGTTGCGTTCGCGTTGCTACTGATTGTTTTCTTCTGTATTGGAGTATCTGCCCAGATCAAATCGCCGCAGGATTACCTCGGGTTCCGCGTCGGCGACGATTACAAGCTGGCAGATTGGCAGCAAATTACCGGCTATTTCAATGAACTCGGCAAATCATCCGACCGCATCCATGTCGATGTCATCGGGCAAACCACACTGAAAAGACCGTTCCTGCGAGTCACGATCACGTCCGCAGAGAATTACGCGAAGCTCTCTCGCTATGAAGAAATCACGCGCCGTCTGGCCGATCCCCGCGGTCTTTCTGCCGAGGAGGCCGAGAGGTTGATCGGCGAAGGGAAGTCCGTGATTGCGATTACTTGTTCGGTGCACGCAACGGAAGTGGCGGCTGCCCAAATGGCGATGGAACTGGCGTACAACATGGCCGCGAAGAACACGGCCGAGGTAAGAAATATTCTAGATAACGTTATTTTTCTGTTGGTGCCGTCGCTCAATCCGGACGGTCTCGACATTGTTGTGAATTGGTACAGGAAGAATTTGAAGACTCCGTTTGAAGCGGCGCCCGTGCCCGAAATCTATCACCACTACGCCGGACACGATAACAATCGCGATTGGTACATGTTTACGCTGGCCGAAACACGAAACACTATCGATGGTGTGTATAAGAAGTGGCATCCGCAGGTTCTATACGACGTTCATCAAATGGGAAACACCGGAGCGCGGCTATTTGTTCCTCCGTTCATGGATCCGTACGAGCCGAACATCGATCCGATCCTCATTCAAGGTGCTTCCTTTATCGGCCAAGCCATGATGAATCGTCTCATCGGGGAAGGGAAGACCGGGATTACGACGAACTCGGTTTACGACTCGTGGACTCCGGCTCGCGCCTACCAGCACTATCACGGAGCCGTTCGCATTCTGACCGAAGCCGCCAGCGTGCAATATGCATCGCCCATCAAGCAGAACTTCACCGACCTGCGGCCTGGCCTCGGTTACGATCCGCGGACCGTCAGTTGGAAATTTCCTGCGCTCTGGCGTGGAGGAGAGTGGCACCTGCGCGACATCGTCGATTATGAGCTCACGGCGGCGATGGGCGCTCTGGAGCATATGGCGTATTACCGGGAACGCTGGCTGCGCAATTTCTATACCGTACAAAAAAGAGCCGTTTCCTGGAACGGTTCGCCGTATGCCTTCGTGATTCCGCCCGATCAACGTGATCCTGTAACTGCTGTCGAAATGTTGAATGTCCTGCGGTTCGGTGAAGTCGAAATCGAACGGGCGGAGGCGGCATTCACCGCCGATGGTGTCGAGTATCCGAAGGGTAGTTACGTCGTGCGTGTGGCTCAGCCGTTCGGTGCATTCGCCAAAACGATGATGGAAAGACAGGTCTATCCGGATCTGCGTGAATATCCCGGTGGACCGCCGCAGCGGCCCTACGACGTTACGGCGCACACGTTGCCAATGCAAATGGGTGTAAAGGTCATCACCGTCAACCAGCCATTCCAGGCCAGTCTCACGAAACTTGAAAACATCAACGCACCCGCAGGAGCTGTCGATAGTGGACCGGCGAAGGCGTACCTCCTGGAGCATGACAGCAACGCTTCGATGAAGGCGCTAAACCGTTTAATGAAGGAGAAGGCCGAGGTTTACTGGGCCGCCAAGCCCATCTCCATTAAAGGCAAAAGGTATGCCGCCGGGACGATGATCATTCATGGCACGCCCGGAATCGAAATCAAACTGCAGGCGATCGCGCGCGAGCTGTCCGTGACTTTCATCGCGGCAAATGACCGGCTCAATGTCCAGGCATATAAGCTGACTCCGCCGAGGATCGCTCTTTATAAAAGTTACGTTGCGTCAATGGATGAGGGTTGGACACGCCTGATCTTTGAGAACTACGAGTTTCCTTTCACCAATATCCTCGATAGAGATATTCGGACCGGCGGCTTACGTTCGAAATACGACGTCATCCTCATTCCCGGCGAGCTGACAGAGACTCAAATCATCGAGGGGCACCGCAACGGCGCGGTCCCGCCCGAATTTGCCGGCGGTATCGGAGAAGCGGGCGTGCAGAACCTTCGGGACTTTGTGAATGAAGGCGGAACGCTCGTCACACTCGATAAGGCGACGGAGTTCGCCGCCAAACAATTCGCGCTACCGGTCAAGAACGTTCTCGAAGGAGTGAAGCCACAGGATTTTTATGTACCTGGTTCGCTCTTGAAGCTTGTCCTGGATACGGAAAATCCGATCGCGTACGGTATGCCTCGAGAGACCGCGGCGTTCGTCGAACAGAATGCCGCTTTCGAAGTGACAGGTAGCGCGAAAGCCGTTGGGACCTATCCGCTGACAAATCCTTTGATGAGCGGCTGGATTCTTGGGGAGAGCAAGATTTTCGGCAAAACCGCCGTTGTGGACGTGCCGGTCGGCCGGGGCCGCATTATTCTTCTTTCGATCCGGCCTCAATTTCGAGCTCAAGTGCGCGGCACGTACAAGCTCCTGTTCAACTCGCTCTACTATGGTCCGGCGACGCTCACGATTTACGAAGGACAAAGCGGGAGTAATAACTAAATATTGGGGGAGTCAGCGTGATCCGGTCGCCGTTGGTTTGAGCGCAATCACTCTGACGGGGCTGCCGGAGCCATTCACGATTTTCAGCGGTGCTGCAATCACTAAGGAGCCGGTCAAAGCCAGAAGATCGAGATTGATGAGGCTGGCCAAACCGAACTTGCCGTGGCCGTGCATGACGAAATGATTCGAGGAAGTCGGATCGAAACGGGCTATTCGCGTAGAGCAAACGTGAAAAGCGAGTGACCTGCAGCGACAGAGATGTACTGTTTGCCGTCGACCTGGTAAGTCATAGGGCCTGAGGCGACCTGACCTCCGAGACTGACGTTCCAGAGAAGTTCTCCAGTCCGCGCATCCAGCGCGTGGAAGTATCCTTCGCGCCCGCCCGCGAAGAGCAGATCGGATGCGGTCGTTAGAATTCCGCTGTCGGTGACGTCAGTCATCAGAAATTTCCACTTCTTGTCGCCGGTCCGCGGATCGATGGCAATCACAGCACCGTGACCCGCCGCCTCGGTCCAAACGTTAATAGGACCGCGCTTGAGTGAAGGGATGTTCTGGCCACCCGGAATCGGACTCGTCGGTCTGCCGCCGACGAAGCGCCGGCCTTCTTCGTACTTCTGCTCTTCCTTTACGAAGACACTCGCGTAGTCTTCCCATGCGGACAGGTAAAACAATCCCGTGCGTGGACTATAGGAGGGCGAGTACCAGTTTGTCCCGCCTTGAACTCCAGGGAACGTCGGCGCGTTCTCCGGTTGCGGAGTATGGACGGGCCTCCCTTTAGCATCGAGTCCACTGGCCCAGTTCACTTTCACGAAGGGATAGCCGGCGAGAAACTGGCCGGTAGCTCGATCGAGGACATAGAAGAACCCATTACGATTGCCCCACATCATCATCTTACGCGGACTGCCGTTCCAATTCGCATCGACGAGGACAGGGACTTGAGTCGAGTCGTAGTCGTAAGGATCGTTAGGGGTGAATTGAAAAAACCACTTGAGCTTGCCGGTATCGGGATCGAGAGCGACAACGGAATCGGAGTAAAGATTATCGCCTTCGCGCAGCCCCGGATTCCAGTCCGGTCCTGGATTGCCGGTGCCCCAGTAGGTCAGATTGAGGACCGGATCGTACGATCCCGTCGTCCAGATTGCTCCTCCTCCGTGCTGCCACGCGTCGGCTTGACCTTGCCAGGTCTCGTGACCCGGCTCACCTAGACCGGGGATGGTATTGAATCGCCACGCCTCGCGTCCGGTCCGCACATCATAGGCGGCAATGAATCCGCGAATGCCGAACTCCCCGCCGGCCACGCCAATAATAACCTTGTCCTCCACGACGAGCGGCGCCACAGTCATCGCATATCCTGCGGTTGCATCCGCAACCTTGGTATTCCAGATGGGCCGGCCGGTTTTCGCATCGAGAGCAACAAGGTGCGCATCGAGCGTCGCGAGAAACAACGTGTCAGCCAGAATCGCCATGCCGCGATTGACGGATCCGCAGCAGGGCCTTGCGTCGGGCGAAACAAAGTAGCGGTAGATCCAAAATACACGGCCGGTTTTTGCGTCGAGCGCAACGGCATCGCTTGGAGCCTGAGTGATGTACATGATTCCGTCCACCACGAGCGGCGTCGTCTCGAACTTTTCGAGGGATTCGGCTTGAAAAATCCACTTCTGCTCGAGGTTCTTCACGTTTGCTGGCGCGATCTGGCTTAACGTGCTGTAGCGCTGGCTCGCATACGTTCCCGAATACATCATCCAATTGTGGGGTTCGTCTGCCGCGCGGAGCAGCCGTTCATTCGAAACCTGCGCCCGCAGGATGGGTATGACGAGAAACAGCAGAAGCATAGCAAGTAGGACGCAACGCACCGAGGCCTTCATATAGGTTTACCTCGCTCCTTTCAGGGTTCGAAGGTAGGCGACAAGGTCGTCCAAGTCCGCTGAGGTGAGCTTCTCTTTATAGGACGGCATAGCGGATGTTTTGAGCACCGTGTACTCACGCAGTTCCGATTTGATGAGCGATACGAGACGCTCTTCCGTATCGATGAGCTGAACCGTGTACGTATCCTCGTTCAGCCGCCGCCCCGTGATCGTTTTGCCATCGCGCGTGACGGCGCGCACGTAACGGTTCAGGGGCAGCATGGATCCGGTGGGATCGATCAGCGATCGCTGGAGCGCATCGGGCGAGCGGATCGCGCCAATGTCGCTCAGGTCCGGAGCTACTCGCGATCCTTTTCCATTCACGCGATGGCAGCTCGTGCAGTTGCCTTTCTCTTCAAAGATCGTTTGGCCGCGCAGGGCGTCACCGCGGGGGGGTGCGGCCGCAAAGTCGCGCATCGAGCGGATGTACGCAACGAGCCCGGCCAGATCGGCAGTCGTGTAGCGGCCCGGAGGCATGGCCGTGCCGGCAATGCCGGTTTGAATCAAACGGTTCAGATCGGCATCCGTGACGGCGCGTCTGAATTGGTTCGTCCGCAGATTGACGCCGGGAATCGAATCACCATTCGCGCCGTGGCACGTAATGCAATTCGCGTTATAGAGATTGAACCCGGCTTCCACGTCGGCCTGGGAGTATTGCGCAGCAGCAACTCCACTGATCGCCCAGGACCCGATGATCGCCAGAATGAAACAGCGTTTCTTGACCATGCCCCAGCGGCTAGACTCAGCGCGATCCTTTTTTGGCGGCTTCTTCCGTTTCTAATGCCCGGGCGCTGCTGAGTGTCGTCGCCAAGCTGTAGTTCCCCTCGTGACAAGCGTATTCAAAGATGTGCTCGGGACCGGGGGACATCGGAATCTGTCCGCTCCAGCTTCGAGTAAACGATTGAGGATCATTCACAGTGAAGTCGTACAGCAGCGTGTCCTTATCGGTCCGCCGGAAGCGCTCCACCAGATGCATCTTCTCGCCCGAGCCTCTGAAGTTTGCTTTGCCGTTGAAGTTGGTGGTTTCGACAACCAACGTGTCGCCTTCCCAATGGCCGCGGGAGTCTCCCATCCATTGCCGGACGTTCTGTGCGAGATGCGGACGCCCGTCGATTGGAATGATCCGCGCATCATGGATCTGCTCGTTGAAGATCACGACGTAGCCGGGCACTTGGACCAACTGGAAATTGTTGTTGTAGCCGGTCGGCGTCATGGGCGGACCACTGTTGGGCCTCACGATACAGCGCTCAGATACTGGGCGGTCTTCAGGGCCCTGGGCTGGACGCTGGTTCGCCTCATCGAGTACAGCCATTCTCTTTTTCCCGTCGGGCGTGAGCGGAGGAATCCTGCCGTCGGGAGGATCGATCACTAGCGAGGTGCGGCGAGTCTTGACGAGCTGTGTTCCTCGGTCCCACCAGAATTCGTTGTAGGCGTTCGCAAGGTCCGCTGTCTCGACAGTCCCGTTGACGATACCGCGGGCCGTTGGAGCGGTTTCGCGGTCGAGATCCACGTTTCGGGTTTGCATCGACCGCTTTTGGTATGCCGCCGCTTCCTGCTCGGTGAAGAACTCCTTGTCTCGAAGCTCGGCAGGCCGCTCCATGGGCGTCAGCGTGGAGTAGTTCCAGATTCCTTGCAGGTCCGGATGGCCGTCGGGCGTGCGCGCCGGGGTCCAGGCTTTCGCGGGCGCCTTCGGAGCTTGCGCGAGAGCGGGTATGGACGCCAAAAGTGCGATTGTGATCAGGATTGCAAAAACGAATCGAAATTTCATGTAACACTCCCTCCCCGAAATGACAAATGAACAGTGGACATTGAACAATGAACATTTCCGCAAAAATGTTCATTGTTCAATGTTTAATTGTCATTTATCAATTACTACTAGCCCCCACAATCCGCATAAACTGATCGTTGGGGCCCGGCACGCCGTGAATCGGCACATGCTGCGCGACATCCAATTTCAACCGCTGGATGTTCTGGCGTAGGGTTCTCATATTCGCGTTCACAGCCGGCGCCGGTGCGCCCTGAGCGGGTGGCGAGTACAAGTCCGCATTCACGAGGATCTTTTCCTTCGGCAGGTAAACGAGCAGCATAGTTGCTGCGTGATTCAGTCCCTGCACCGGGTAAAGATCAACCGTCCGCACGCCATCACTGATGACGTACTTTTGATTCACCGTCTCGATCGGCAGCGGCCTCCGGCCGCCTGAGAAATACGGATAGTACGTGGAGAACCTATCCGGCTGCAGCGTCCGTGGAGCGATGTTAAAGAGGACGTTCTCGTAATACTCCTTATTCGCCTGGTGCGTCACGATGGTGGTACCTTGCGCAAGGTATGTCCTAAGGCCGCCGGAGTGATCGAAATGGTGATGCGTGTTCACGACGTACTTGATCGGTTTGTTCGGAATGAGCTTGTTCACTTCGCTGATCACCGCAAGCGAACGTTCTTCATTGAGCGGCGCTTCGATGACCGCTGCAAAGTCGCGGAAATCGATAGCGAGACTGTTATGGCTCCCGCCCGCAACGAGCCAGACTCCATCTGCCAATTTCTGCGACTCTGCGCGCTCGCGAGGCGCCGTTGCTTTCTGCACGGCATCCGGCACGGTCATGGCCGCGACGTTGACATTGGGCTGGACGTTGTTGATGGTGATCTCCATTGAGTTATGGGCCACGCTCAGCCGCGGGTCACCTTGGTGGATATGGAGTACGGTTGGGAATTTCACACCACCGTAGTCTTTGTAATTCGTGTAGCGCAGTTCATAAAGCATGTCGCCGTATACCGGGTTGGGAATCCATGTCTGGACCAGCTCGAGCAGGTTCTGATCATTGAAGGTTCCATTGATCCGGTACTTTCCCATCGCTGTGAATGAGACGAGCGTCGCCTTACCATTCGCTGTGATAGCGCCTGGTGGCGTCGGCAACGTGATCGAGATGGCGGTCGCGTTCTGCGCCGCCATCGCCGCCTTCAAGAAGCCGTGTGGCGTCACCAAGATGTCGAGCTGTCTGTACTCGGCAACGGGAATGCCGGCGAGATACTGGCCTGGCTGTGGGACTGGAGTCTGGTCATTCAGATTCCAGGCATAGTTGCCGCTGACAATAGCGACCTGCTGTTGTTCGCCCTGTAGCGGTGTGCCGCCGCCCCCGCGAGGTGGATTGTTTCCTTGTCGTCGAATCATTTCCTCGCGCGATGAGCGGGCGTCGTAGTCGATGGTGCGCGTGTAGCGCGTCACCTCGAAATGCGGCCAATCGTCTTGTGGACTGAAACTCTGGCCAACGGCCGCATTCCATCCGGTGCCGGAATACTGAATGGTCTTCAGATTCGCAGCACCCATCGCTTTCACTGCGGCTTGCACAACGCCGCGTACATCCTGCGCGCGCAGGCTATCTCCCGCGATAATGAGCGCGAGAAAAACAGCGGCAACACAAAACTTTCTTGCCATACGGCCTCCTTATGTAAAGTAGAAGTTCCAGGTATTCGAGAGTATAACGCGCCCTTTCATAGGCGACCAACCGATTTAGCGCCCTGCCGCCTTCAAGACTTCGGTCCAGGAATCCGTACCGCCATGAACGTGTACGACGCGTTGAACGTCCAACTTCAAACGCTCGACATTTTCGACGAAGTTCGTCGTGTAGGGGCTCGGAGACGGCAGCGGCGGTACGCCGGGACGCGGTGTAAACAGGTCGGCCTGAATGATCAACTTCTCTTTGGGTACGTACGCCATCAGCATTCCCTCGGCGTGTAAATTCCCGCGCACCAGGTGCAACTCGAGAGTCATGTTGCCGTCCGTGAACACACGTTTATCTTTTACAGTCTCGATCATCACAGCCCGTGGCATCCGCGCTAAACGATCGGGATTGAGCGTGTGCGGGTTTTTGAAGATTTGCTCTTCATAGTAGTGCTTGTGGGATTCATGCGTAATGATCGGAATCCCCTCGGCGGCGTAAGCGCGAATACCGCCGGAATGGTCGAAGTGATGGTGCGTATTGACGAGATATTTGATCGGCTTGGCCGGAAACATCCGCTTGGCTTCGGCGATCGTCGCCACGGTTCGATCGTCCCCAGATCCTCCTTCGATAACGACAAGGTAATCTTTGAACTCGACGAGCACGCTCTGCGGCGCTCCCATATTCAAAAACCAGATGCCGTCGGCGATCTTCTCGGTTCGGATTCCAGCTGGCCCGCCGCCTTCCCCTCCGCGTGCGCCAGCGCCGCCCCTCTGGGGATTACCGGTGATTTCGCGAGCTGCGGAACTGTTGGGTTCGACGTCGGCAACGGTGATGTCGAGGATCGGATGACCACCCTGGCGCTGCACGATGTGCATTGGAAACTTCACGCCAGCGAAATCTTTGTAATCCGAGTAACTGCCTTCCAGAACCGTATCGCCGGCCAACCCGCCATCGATTTTGGTCTCGACGCGTTCGACAAGATTCTGGTCGTCGATTGCACCCGTGACGGTGTACTTGCCAAACGCCGTGAATGACACGAGCTTGGTCTTCCCACGCGTACCGGCTATCTTCGCGCCGTTGGCCGCCGCGCCCTTAAGGAATCCGTGCGGCGTCAGCCACATGTTGAGAGCCCCAATCTCTGTGCGGCCATCCGTGTTCTGGTTTTGGATGATGTCGCCGGGGACCGGCCGGATGCCGCCCTGGCCAGTGGCCGGGTTGTAGCCGCCCGCTCCGCCGCCGCGGGGCGGATTTTCGTTATCGACCCGAACGCTCTCCTGGCGCATGACGGGCACTGTGTAGTTCACCAGCGCGACGTATTTGGTGATTTTGAAGCGCGGCCACGGCCCGCCGGCTGTGAACGCCTGGCCAACGGAATTGTTGGTACCACTGCCCGTATATCGAATGGACTGGAGTGTGGCGCTGCCCATGGCTTTGGCGGACGCGTCGATCACCCACCCGACGTCCTGGGCAGCAACCTCGAGCGGCAGTATTGCCGCGGATACGAACAGTACGAATAGCATCTTCTTCATATGGTCCTCGCCGCCTATTATAGAGGTGTCGTGGATGCGGAGCGCGTAGCAATTGTTGGTGCCGGCGCAGTCGGTTGTTATTTCGGCGGAATGCTCGCCCGAGCGCGAGTTCCGGTGACGCTGATTGGCCGCGCCCATCATGTCGATGCCATCCGGCGCGACGGTGTGTTCATCGAGAGCAGGGATTTTCAGGAGTTTGTCCACCTTGATGCCGCGACCGAAACGAGCGCCGTGAGTGGGGCGACAATCGTATTGTTGTCCGTGAAGACGGTCGATACCGAAACTGCTGCAGCAGCGGTTGCGCCACATCTTCCGACGGGCGCTCTCGTCGTCAGCTTCCAAAATGGTGTGGACAATGTTGAGCGCATCCGGCGTGCGACGGGAATCCAGGCGATTCCCGCGGTTGTTTACGTTGCGGTCGCTATGAGCGGCCCGGGCCGCGTCAAACACGGTGGCCGAGGGGACATCGTTCTTGGAGAGCTTTCGCCTGGAATTCCGCGACGCGAAGATTTAGAGCGTATTGTTCGAGTGTTCGATGCCGCCCGTGTCCCTTACCGGATTTCAAACGATATCGGTGCCGAACTCTGGACGAAGCTGGTCATGAATTGTGCATATAACGCGATCTCGGCTGTGACACAAAAGCGGTACGGCGCAATTAAAGATAATCCGCTGTCGCGTAACATCGTCGAGGAACTGGTTCGGGAAGTCGTTCTCGTAGGACGAGCCTCAGGAGTTGCTCTGCCTGATGTCCAGCAGCTTACCGACGCCGCGTTGAAACTCGGCGACGCGATGGCCAATGCGACCTCCTCGACAGCTCAGGATCTGGCGCGCGGCCGTTCCACCGAGATCGATTCGCTTAACGGTTTCGTTGTTCGCCGCGGCAGAGAACTGGGCGTCGCGACGCCGGTCAACAGTACTCTCCATGCGCTAGTGAAACTGATTGAAGGACTGTAGCGGCGGTCTGTGATCGCCAACAATCCATAATTTGCGAGATGGTCGGCGGTCGTCGTCAATCGGTCTTCGTCAGCGGCCAGAATCTGAAGAACTCGGCATAAAAGATGAGCAACGGGAACGTCACGGCCAAGAGTGCCGAGGCGGTCCAGACTTCCAAATCATAGGTCGGAGGCCCGGGACGAAGTGTCCCCGATATTGTCGGGCCGAACGCACGGTACATTTGCCCGAGCGCGCTTCCGATGACAATAACTGCAACCACATTGGCAATGCCTTTCGCGGGTTGCTTCACCTTTCCAAACAACGAATTCTGCAGCATGTTCAAGACGACAATCGATCCGAAGATGAACGGCACCGGAGCAGTGACCAGAAATGCCATCACATCCATTTTCAGGACATCAACGCCGATCCAGAATGCGAAGCCACCGATAGCGAGTGCGACCACGGTCCAAACGATGCCGAGCAAGGGCTGCCGCATCACACCGGGAAAAGTGGTGAGTGGCCAGAGATCGAAATTTGCCATCGTGAAAAGCCCAATCAAAAACGACACCTCGAAAACCAAAATGTTCAACGCACTGAAGATCCCGTGCGGATCCAACGACGCGACATAAACGGGTGCTCCTTGCATGAATCCGTAGTCGAAGAAGATCCTGAAGAACAAATAATTCACGACGTAGCACGCAGCGAGCAGAGTCAGTCCTGCGGCGACTTCATTCTTGATGGCAGGCTTGAATGGCCATCCACCGAAGATGATCGCACCCCAGAACGTAACGACAACAGAAGTAATCGTCACGTGCATCAGCATCGGAGTAGGCGGCGTCACGTTCCCACCGGCGATAGCCAGCGAGGCAGGCCAAACGATGACTCCGACTATCGCTGTGGTGACCGCGAGCAAAATGCCTTTGAGCGGCTGCCGCTGTTTTGCAGCAAAACCCGGCTGGTTCGTGCCCCAGGTAACGCCCATGACAATTTGCATCGGAATGAGACACATCAAGCTATAAGAGACCCACCCCGCAAACGTTGGAAAATCAAAGAAAGAAATAAGAGCGAAGGAGACGGCCATCACAATGATCGTCGCTACGATTCCTAAAACAGGTTGCTTCATGAGGAGGGGAATATAACAAAAAAGCCGCGGTTGGTCCGCGGCTTTTCAGCGATTCGAAGAGGGTGACTACCGGTTACTGTTCCGCAGCGCCTCTCGCGAATATGCGCCCATCCGGCATGGTGATTTGGGCTTGTCCGATTCGGTTCGATTCTGCCTTCTTGGCGCGGACGCCACTGACTTCAACCTTGTCGCCGACTTTTAGGGAATCCGGTCTCCAGCCCTGGCGAAACAGGGCGTTCGGCGGTCCGCCTTCGACAGAGTAAACCACAGTCTTGCCGGACTCATCCTTCGCTTCAATATTGATGTAGATGTGGGGATTCATCCAATCCACGCTCTTCACCGAACCACTGAATTTGATCGGCTTATTGGTGTCGAACTCCGCAGCTATCGCGTGATGAGCAAGCAGTGGAATCGCGGAGCTGAGAAGCGCGATAGAGAGGCCTATGACAATCCAAAAATTTCGTTTCATCGAACCTCCTGGAATGATCGCTGAACTGACAGGCCAAATTATTTTGGCCGCTTTGAGTTAAGTCAAGTGCAAAGCACCCAGGGGAAGAGGGATTTATTTCTTTTTTCGATTTTTCGCCCAGCCCTCTTTGATGGTCTGGCGGCCGCGGGCAATGGCCAGAGATTCTGGGGGAACATCATCCGTGATAGAGGAACCGGCAGCGATGTACGCACCTTTGCCGATGCGCACCGGAGCAATGAGTTGTGAATCGGTGCCGACAAAGGCGCCATCTTCGATTATTGTTGGATATTTCCTCACGCCGTCGTAATTGCAGGTGATAACACCGGCACCGATGTTCACATCCTTGCCTACGGTGGCATCACCCAGATAGGCGAGATGTTGCGATTTGGTGTCCGTGCCGAGCGTAGACTTCTTAATTTCTACAAAATTACCAATCCTGACGCGATCCCCGAGCACGCTGTCCGGCCGTAGGCGCGAAAACGGCCCCAATGTCACTTCTTCCCCGAGGTTGCTGCTGTCGAGAACACAGCTCTCCAATACCGTTGAGCGAGCACCGATCTTCGAGTTGGAAATGCGGCTGAAGGAATGGATCGTCACATCCTCCCCAATGACGGTATTTCCATAGATCTGGACCGAAGGATAGATGACCGAATCGGCGCCGATCTGCACGTCATCATCGATGAACGTGCTCGGCGGATCGACGAGCGTGACGCCCTCCGCCATGAGCGATTCGCATTTGCGGCGCCGCATGATATGGTCGATCCCGGCCAAGTCCTGCCGGGTGTTGATTCCTAAAATCTCCTCAGCCGACGGAATCTTGAACGCGCCTACTCTTTGTCTTTGTGAAACGAGTATGCCGATGGCGTCGGTCAGGTAATATTCCCGTTGCGCGTTGTTACTCCGAATTTTGCTTAATGCCTCGAAAAGCGCCGGCGTATTGAAGATATAGATCCCCGAATTGATTTCTGTAATTTGCAAAATTTCGGGAGTCGCGTCGCGTTGTTCGACGATGGAATCCACTTCGCTCTCGTTGCGCCGAACGATCCTGCCATATCCATCCGGATTGTCTGCATCCGCCGTCATCACCGAGGCGTGATATCCGCCTTCGCGGTGAAACCTCACGAACGCATGGAGAGTGCCTGGGGAGATCAACGGAACGTCCCCAGATAACACAAGCAGATCAGCCTTATATCCGGCAAATTGATCACGCGCAGCCATGACCGCGTGCCCGGTTCCAAGTTGATCTTTCTGCTCGACGAACTTCACCTCCGAGATCGCCGCTTTCACTTTGTCCGATGTGTGACCTACGACGACCCAAACGTCGGCCAAAATGGAACGCGCGCTCCGCAAAACATGCTCAATCAGCGTCCGGCCGCCGGCACGGTGGAGAACCTTTGCGTATTTCGATTTCATGCGGGTACTCTTGCCCGCGGCGAGAATGAGAACTCGAAGATTTTCCATAGCCAATCCTTAGTGCCGGGCTCCGCCTAATCCAGACCTGCCATCTGAAGTACTGCTTGTGCAAGGCGATCCGGGTCGTGGCGGATCACCCCCTCTTCAGCGAGCAAATCCCGTTCCACCAAGTTTAACTTGAGCGCTCCAAGGCGATCACGATCGATATCGACAAGAGCCGCGTGTTCGGCGCTGTACTTCTTTAAGATCTCCGGCGAAGGCTTTCCATTATTGAGCAGGATATTGGAAAACAATATTCCGCCACAGTGCTGGACCAGCGCTTGGACGTGGTCGGCGACCGAGTACCTTTCAGTCTCGCCCGGCTGAGTCATGATGTTTTGAATATATATCTTAGTCGCGCTGGAAGCCCGGACAGCGCTGATCACTTCATTCACGAGCATATTGGGGATAAGACTCGTGTAAAGCGAACCGGGACCGATTGTGATCAAATCTGCAGCGTCAATCGCATTCAAAGCATCCGGCAAAGGGTGCGCATCGGGTGGATCGAGTTGTACGCGCCGGATCCGTTTTCTGGATGCAGTGATGCGCGTCTCGCCTTCGACCCACGATCCATCCTCCAGTTCCGCGCGCAGTTGGATGTTGGAATTGGTCGATGGGTAAATAATTCCTTTAATGGCAAGGACTTCCGAAGTGAGCCTTACCGCTTCGGCAAAATCGCGCGTGATCCCGGCCATCGCGGTCAGAAAGAGATTACCGAAGCTATGGTCGTGCAGGCCCCCTTCGCTATTGAAACGGAATCGAAAGAGCCGGGACATGAGATGCTCGTCTTCCGAAAGGGCCATCATGCAATTCCGAATGTCGCCGGGAGGCAGAACGTGCAGTTCCTCACGTAGGCGGCCGGAACTGCCGCCGTCGTCGGTGACCGTGACGATGACCGACAAATCTGCCCTGAATTTTTTTAATCCGCGCAGCAGAGTGGAAAGGCCGGTGCCGCCACCGATAGAAACAATCTTTGGCTTGCTGGTTTTCTTCGTTGCCAACGCTACTTACTTTTCCGCAGGCGTGACCAATTGTTTGAAATCCGGATCTTCTTTGAGCGATTCGAAATCGCTATCTCGCGCCGCAAGAAAACGATTCTCCGGCCGAAAATGAATGGCTTGTTTCAAATATTGTAATGCGTTGTCCCGGTGACCTTGAATCGCACTCGCTGCCGCCAAGGCGTACAGCACGTGGTCGGCTTTCGGAGCCAGCTTCAGGGCGTGCTCCAAGTGCTGGATGGCGGAACCCAGTTCGCGACGATTCAATTCGGCAATGCCCACGTTGTAGTGATCGTCAGCCGATCGGAGGACGGTCCTCGCTTTTTCATGAAGTTTTTTTTCGCAAGCGTGAATGAGGACTTTCGCTCGTTCCTGAATCTCCGGCTCTTCGGGATGCTCCGTAACGAGATGTTCAAAACACCGGACAGCTTTCTCAAAATCTTCGGCGTGCATCAACTTGATACCGGCCTCGTACGCCTGGACGGCGTTGGCAAAGTGTTTTGACCGGACTCGCGGAGGAGAAGTCGAACGAGGCGCGGTGGCTGCTGATGCCACTGAAGTTCGGCGGGATTCCACCTTTGCTACCCGCTTTGGGGCCCTGCCTCTGGCGGATTTCGCAACCGAGCGGGATCCGTTTCTGGAAGCAAACCTTTCCGCTTTGGCCTTCAGTCTAATAGACTTACGCGCGCTAGAGGGTCTCTTTGCGGTCTTCTTCGTTGCTTTGGGTTTCGCTTTCGCCTTCGTTGCCATGCGCCGAGGGGAACTGTAAGTGGATCACGTTGAAAAGTCAAGGTGCGCGAGGCGCGCGAAGCGCAAGGGCGACAGCCCGCAGCTTCAAGACAAGGGCGACAGCCCGCCCTTAATAGACGGTACGTCAGTTGCTATTTCTTCGTCGGCAACGGTCGTTTCCTCATTCCTACAGCGGCGGGGAGCCCATCGAGGGGGGAAGTTGCTTGATCGATTTCAACAGCTTGGACGGTGTTATCAGGAACGGGAGAAGCTTTCAGGTGAGTATGAACGCGGATCTCCTTCGGCGCCTTGATTCCAAATCGAACGCGATTGCGACCAATCTCCAAGATCGTGATTTCGATGTTGCCGTCAATAAGGAGCTTTTCCAGCTTGTTACGGTTAATGATGAGCATCCAGACGTACCCCTTCTATAAGTGCTCTTCTCCATCTAGAGAAATACACGAAGGTCAAAAAAAGATCCATGATCTTCACCTTTGTTCATATTTCTGTCACAATGAGCGCGCTTTTGACATGACGAAGTATCTACTGTCCACCGCCTCTCTGATTCTTCTATTGTTCTGGCCTATACAGGCGCAAGAAGTCCGGACACCGACGATTCCAAACGCTGAGATTCAACCCGCGGTCGTGTTGACGGCATCGGGAACGAATTACGTTAATCGGCTCGCTCTCAGAGGCTTTAGTCTGGACTCGCAAGGAGTGCTGATCGAGTCTTTGGACGGGCGAACAGTATACGCCGATCTGAATAGCGACGTCGGATTTAATCCCGCATCCGTCATCAAAGTAGCGACGTCATTTGCCGCACTTGCGAAACTAGGACCCGAATATCATTTCGAGACAAGTTTTTATGCAGACGGCACGCTCAATAAAAAGACGCGGAGCCTCGACGGCGATCTGATATTGGTCTCGACGGGAGATCCGATGCTGACGACGATCGATGTGGCGCGGCTCGCTCGCGAGGTTGTCCGGGCCGGCATCACGCGCGTCACTGGAAACTTAGTTGTTACAGGCCCACTCACTTACGGCATGTTCTACAGAACCGAGAGGGCCACCAAAGCGCTCGCTCAGACAATGCGGCGCGTGGGCGTTCGGTTCCGTGACCTAACCAACGGCGGGACCATTCGAGGTACAAGCGTTGCTAGCCACGTTTCGCAGAGCTTACGTGACATTCTCTTTTACCAAAATGCCCATAGCACCAACTCGATTGCAGACCGCCTCG
Source organism: Acidobacteriota bacterium (assembly GCA_003223875.1). Lineage (GTDB taxonomy): Bacteria > Acidobacteriota > Terriglobia > 20CM-2-55-15 > 20CM-2-55-15 > 20CM-2-55-15. The sequence continues at coordinate 38,583 of QHWY01000007.1, forward strand.
GCGAGGCATTGGGCGGGCCGAGAGCTGTCGATGAATTTCTCGTCAAAGATGTCGGAATTCCGCAGAGCGATGTCTACATCAGTCACACTTCCGGCCTCGACTTCAATCGCATAACACCGCGCGCTACCCTCCAACTCTTTCGTGAATTCGTCTTCTGGTTGAACCTGAGTAATCTGCAGCCTCAGGACGTGCTGCCGGTCGCCGGCGTCGATGCCGGCACGCTCTCGAGGCGATTTGTTGGAGAAGAATTTCGCGGCGCGATCATCGGGAAGACCGGTACGCTTCCCGGCACGGACGGAGGCGTGAGCACCCTGGCCGGTATCGCGTACACACGCAACCGGGGTCCGGTTCTTTTTGCGATCTTTAACACGATGGGATCGGTGTCTACCTACCGCAGACTTCAGGATGAGTTTTTGAAAGGCTTTATTCTCGAAAGCGGCGGCATTCCTGAAAGCAATGCGTCATTGCACAGGCTGAATAATTAGTCAAAAATCAAAACAGAGGCCGTCGACGTGACGCTCCTGGATCGAGCTATTGCTCGTACTCTACCGGCAGTCCCGAAGGGAATTGTTAGAAGAGTCGCCAATAGATATATCGCGGGAGAAACTGTTGACGATGCGCTGCGGGTCGTCGCCGGTCTCAACCAACGCGGAATTCGCGCCACACTCGACATCCTCGGCGAACGTATCCATAACCTCGATCAAGCGCGCCGGGCGGCCGTGGGATATGTCGGACTGCTCGACGCGATCGATGGCGGCAGACTCGACGCAAATATCTCTATAAAACTGACTCAGCTCGGATTGAAAGTCGATTTCGCAACATGCTTCGATCTGACCAACCGGCTCGTCCAGCATGCCGGCGAGCTGAAGAATTTCGTACGCATCGACATGGAAGATTCTTCCTGCACAAGCGATACGCTGCAGATTTATCGTCAGCTCCGGCGGGATCACTCCAATGTTGGCGTCGTCGTTCAGGCGTACCTGAGAAGAACCGCCGATGATATCTGCGCGCTCGAAGATCTGCGCCCGAATTACCGGCTGTGCAAAGGCGTCTATATCGAGCCGCGGGAGATCTCCTATCACGACATGCGGGTGATCAATCGCAATTACGGTTACGTTCTCGAGAAGCTGCTGCGGAACGGGTCTTATGTCGGTATTGCTACTCACGATGAGCTGATGGTGTGGGAGGCGTTCCGTATCATTCGCGACCTGAAACTTCCAACGACGGCTTATGAGTTCCAAATGCTGCTTGGCGTGGATGAGCAACTCCGGGATATCATCCGAGCGGCCGGGCATCATCTGCGTGTGTATATTCCATTCGGGCGTGACTGGTACGCCTATTCTGTGCGCCGTCTGAAGGAAAATCCGCGCCTGGCGGGATACGTATTTAAGGCGATGTTTAAATGAGGGGAATTTGTCTTGATGAGGATTGTTTTACTCGGAACCAGCTCCGCGGTCCCAACGCTGACCCGGGGCCTGTCGGCGACGGCGCTCGTGCGTGAAGGCGATGTCTTCCTGTTCGACTGTGGTGAGGGTACGCAGTTGCAGCTGATGCGCTCGAGCGTGAAGCGGAGCCGGATCCACTCGATTTTCATCGGACACCTTCACGGCGATCACTTTTACGGCATCGCGGGTTTGCTCAGCACGCTGCATCTAGATGGGCGCGAAACTCCGCTGAATGTCTTCGGCCCGGAAGGCCTCCGAGTTTTTTTGAATGCCGCGTTTCGAACATCCGATCTTCAGTTCGACTTCAAGTTGACGCTTCGGGAATTTCCTCGCGGCTTCCGCGGCCGCGTCCTGGACGAGGAAGAGTTCTATGTGGAAGCGCTTCCTTTAGATCACTCCATCTTCTGCCTCGGCTGGCGATTTCAAGAGAAAGATAGGCCCGGCGTTTTCAACCTCGAGCGAGCCGAGGAATTGGGAATCCCACGGGGGTCCCTGTACGGGCGGCTGCAGCACGGCGAAAGCATCACGCTTGGGGATGGCCGCGTCATTATGCCGGACATGGTGCTGGGCCCGCCTCGACCCGGCAAATCGGTCGTGTACTGCCTCGACACGCAGTTCTCCGAACGGTCGATTCAACTCGCGGACAAATGCACCACGCTCATCCACGAAACAACCTTCGGTCCCGACGCAATCGATATGGCTCGCGAGCGAAAGCACTCCACCATGCAGGATGCCGCCCGCGTGGCAAAAGAAGCGGCAGCCCAAGCCCTAATCGCAACCCACTTCAGCTCACGCTACGACGGCCGACAGATCGCGCAAATCGGTGATGATGCTCGAGAGATTTTTGAGCGGATCACCCTTGCGCGAGATCTGTTGGAGGTGGAAGTTTAGTATCGCGGAAGCGACGAGTCGATCTGTTCGACCCACGCATCGATCCCGCCACGCATGCTCTTCGTATTCAGAAATCCGTGCCCGCGAAGATAAGCAGCGGCATCGAGGCTGCGCATGCCGTGATGGCAGATCGTAACGATCGGTGTGTCCCTGGACCAGGTCTGCATGATCTCTTGCGCCAGCGCCTGATCGACCAAAACGCTGCCGGCGACATGCGCGATCTCATATTCCTCGGGGCTACGCACATCCAGCAATTTGATTCTGCCCTGCCTCAACAGCTCAGCTGTTTCCTGCGGCGTGATCTCGATGTCCTTTTCCATGTCCTGGCTCTTCCGGATGTGATCGATGACCTCGTTCACGTCCAGCCCGTGGTTGAACGCGACGGTTGTCAGCGTGTCGGTTGGCTGGAAGCCGCAACTGCTGCAGCCTCCGACGTGGTACTTCTGAAACAGAGCACGTTGCGCCGACGGAAAGACCGTTGTCACCTGCTCCATTGTCCAGGCACCCGACAGACCTGCCGGATCGGTGCTCAGGGGCGCCTTCTGTTCCATTAAGGGTTTCAGCGCCCGGACATCCAGTTCATCGTTGCTAATCTGAACAGGTGCGGACTCGACTGTCTTCTTCCCAAAAATTCTCGAAAGTAACGTTGCCATTGTGAATTTCTCCCTCCAGTGTCGCCCGCTGCGCGTTCGTGATGAGAACGCGCACTTGCTCGCCGGGCACTACATTTCTTGGGGCTGCGACCTGCCGGGCCTGCGCTTCCCGGCGAACGTAAACTTTATAGTTTGTGTGTGTCCTGCCGACTGAACCTTCCTCGATCAAGACATCCTGGGTCGTTCCAACCAACTTCAATCGCTTCTCGAGCGCGATCCGATCCACCAGTTCCAAACATTGCTGATGCCGTTCCTCGATGATCGTTTGCGGCAGAGAGTCCATTTGGGCGGCAGGAGTACCCTCTCGCGCCGAGTACTTGAAAATGAATCCCCAGTCGAATTGCAGCTCCTCCACCAGTGAAAGCGTTTGACGGAAATCCTCTTCGGTTTCCCCTGGAAAGCCGACGATAATGTCGGTACTCAGCGTCATGTCCGGCATTGCCCGACGCATCTTCTCGACTAAAGCTACGTAGTGCTCGCGGGTGTAGTTCCTCATCATACGTTTGAGCATGGCGTTGGAACCGGATTGAACCGGCAGATGCAACGACTCGCATACCTGAGGCACCATCGCCATCGTTTCAATCACACGGTCCGTCATGTAATAAGGATGCGGGCTGATGAACCGGATGCGCTGGACGCCGTCGACATCAGCAGCGGCACGCAGCAGATCGGCAAATCGATTCTCTCCATGCCGGTATGAATTCACCGTTTGGCCCAGCAACGTGATCTCGCGCGCACCTTCCGAAACGCGATCCCGAACTTCGCCGAGGATCTGGTCCATCGAATGGTAGCTCTCGCGGCCACGTACATAAGGAACAATGCAATAGGCGCAGGAATAGTTGCAGCCGCGCATGATCGTTACAAACGCGGCAACCTTCTGGTCGATCGTAGAAACGGAGTAATCGAGGTCCTCATCCGTAGCCCGGCGGTCGAGCAGCCGCTCCGCTAATTGTTCGAAACTCTCGATGGATTTGGCGCCCACGACTAAATCGAGGAACGGAAACCGGTCCTCGAGGTATTCTTTCGTCCGTTCCGCGGCGCAGCCGGTCACAACCACCTTTCGGCCGGGTTGTTTGGCCTTCCACCGTTTAAGGCGCCCAATTTCTGAAAATGCGCGATCCTCGGCGTGTTGCCGGACAGTACACGTGTTCACCAAAAAAATGGACGCATCATCCGGATCCTGAGTTTCCACCAGACCCTTGGCTTTCAGGTGTCTGCCCATCTCGTTGGAATCTGCGACATTCATCTGGCACCCATAGGTGCGCACGTAAAACTTCATATTCTCAATGTCGGGCCCAGCTGTAGTTGGCACACCCTTCGGGCCTCCTTGATGCGGCAATGGCCGGTCCCCTGACATGACCTGACGATTATACTTGATCGCATGCACGAGCTTCCGATCGAAGACTCTATCGATTTGCACACGTTCCAGCCTCGAGAAATCCGCATCGTGCTGGAAGAGTACTTGTTTCAGGCGGTCCAGCGAGGCTTCCGCGAGGTCCGGATCATCCACGGCCGCGGCATCGGCGTGCAGCGTGAAATCGTGCATTCGATGTTGAAGCAGCACCCCGCGGTGATTTCATTCCGCGATGCCGCCGACCGTGGATCCACGCACGTGCTGCTCAAATCCTGCCCTCCTCCTGCAGCTTCTCCAAATGCGCAATGACTGAACGTTCCGCTAAACCATGCATCGCGGGCTGAACATCCGTGTACACTTCCTTCACAATGGCGCCCGGCTCTCGATGTCCGCGCTGCCAGGCAGCAAGTATTTTGGCCTCGCGCTCCATTCGATGATCGAGATACTCCTGAATTTTTGCCTTTGCGTTCGCCATCACCGGACCGTGAGCTGGAAGCAATGCTGTCACCGGCAATGCTTGCATTCGTTTGAGTGAATCGAAGTAGGTTGCCATATGCCCTTCGGGCGGATCGATGACGACTGTGCCCAAACCCGCCATGAGATCGCCGGTGATGAGCGAGCCGTTCTTCTCCTCGAATATGCAGACATGACCGCGCGCGTGTCCAGGCGTATGCAGCACGCGAAGACTCCAGCCGGGCTTGCCTGAAAGCTCGAGCCGTTCGCCCTCAGCGAACGTGCGGTCGACTTTCACCACACCATCCAGATCGCGCGCGGTGATCGGGTGCGCGGCAATCTGGAGGACGCGCTTGTCTTTTAAATGATTCGCGCCGCTGACGTGGTCGCGATGTAAATGCGTGAGCCAGATTTCCCGTATCTTCCGTTTTTCGAGAATGCGGTCGAGTAAGCCCTGTTCTTCTTCGTATGGCGATGCCGGATCGATCACAATGACTTCGTCGCCTCCGACGATGTAGCAGTTCGTGTGCGTGGCGGGCGGCAGTGTCGGCGTGCGCAATGGAACCAGAACGATTCCCGGCCGCATGTCGATCGCCGGAATGGGCTCACCATTCGCCCACGGCACGCCCATCATTCGTGCTTCGACACCCTCAAGTCCTTCGGAGAGGCAACGTAACGCATGCAAGACCGGTGGCGCCGAGAGAATTCGACCTTCCATCCATTTCGCGACCGCATCGCGGGGGCGGATCCACTCGCCAAAATCGTGTTCTTCGGTATTGAGGCGCGGCTCTTCTCCTGGAGGACACCTCGTCAGAAAGAAACGTGTATCAAAGCGCCGCGGCGAGAAGGCAGGAGTCACCCAGCGCCCCACGTCAACAAGAGTGGTTGGATCGATTCGAACGCCAATCTCCTCGAAAAGCTCGCGCGCCGCACAGACCCTCGCGTCTTCATCAGGATCAAGCTGCCCTCCCGGAAATGCGTAAAAGCCGCCTTGAAACATCATCCGCGGCGCTCTTCGCACCCAAAACACTTCAATCGATTGCGCTTCTCCCTGCCTGGAGAGGCCGGGCCCATTAATGGAAGGGGGGCAGGGTGAAGGTCTTACCAGTATCACCGCGGCTGCAGATCGTGGACTCGCCATCAAAGTCAGTATATTCTTTCCGCAACCCAGGAGGTTGCCATGTTCAAGCGTTTGATTCTCATTGTTCTCGTCGCGGTGCCGCTTCGCGCCGAAGTGGTCCGCATTGAGGTGAAGTCGCGTTTAGACGTTCTCCAAGGCAAGTCGTTCGGCGCATCCGGCGCGTACGAGAAACTCTCCGGTAAAATCTACTTCACAGTTGACCCTCGAAACAGCGCGAACCAAATCATTACCGATATCGAAAAAGCGCCGCAAAATGCCTCCGGCAAAGTCGAGTTTTCTTCCGATTTTTACCTCATCAAGCCGAAGGAGCTGAGTCGCGGAAACGGGTCTGTGCTGTACGAAGTATCGAATCGCGGCAACAAGGGCATGCTGGCATTCTTCGACTTCGCGTCCGGAAGTACCGATCCGCAGAACGCACAAGATTTCGGCGACGGATTCCTCCTTGAACAAGGTTTCACGCTCCTGTGGGTTGGATGGCAGTTCGACGTGCCGAATCGCGACGGAGCGCTTCGCAGCTACATTCCTATTGCGCGCGAAGCCAACGGACGTCCGATTCGCGGATTAGTCCGCAGCGATTTCGAACCGGTTGAAAAGATCTTCGAAGCTTCGTTGGCTGATCGCGGACACATGGCTTATGCCGTCACCGACCCGAAGGATTCCGCGAACATCTTGACCGTTCGTGATTCCGCGGACGGCCCGCGCCGCACAATCCCTCGCGATCAGTGGGAATTCACGGCTGATGGACGCGGCGTTCGCCTGGGCTCCGGCTTCGAACCCAAGAAGATTTACGAGGTCGTGTTCAGGTCGCAGGATCCTCCGATCGCTGGACTCGGCTTGGCGGGCGTCCGGGACGCGATTTCACAAATCAAATACGGATCTGCCTCGGACCTCTCGATCCCGTCCGGTTCCCTCAAACGCGCGATCGCATTTGGCGCCTCTCAAAGTGCGCGATTCCTTCGGACCTACCTTTATGACGGGTTCAACGAGGACGAATCCCATCGCAAAATTTTCGACGGAATGATGATCGAGCGCGCAGCCGCAGCGCGCGGCAGCTTCAATATTAGGTTTGCGCAACCTTCTCGTGATGGCGACCCTTGGGCGAATTTTCTGTATCCGGTCAACTTCTTTCCTTTTACGGATACTACGCAACAGGATCCCGAAACCGGCCGCCGCGATGGTTTGCTGACGCATCGGATGAAAGAGCAATTCTGGCCGAAGATCATGTATACCAACTCGTCGTACGAATATTGGGGCCGGGTCGCGTCACCCCTGCACACGACGATTGACGGGAAAGAAGATCAATCATTGCAACCGAACGTCCGCGCCTATTTGTTCGCTGGAGCCCAACACGGGCCGGCGGCCTTTCCACCGCCGCGCTCGGTAGGGCAGCAGATGAGCAATCCACTCGAGTATCGCTGGTCCATGCGAAAGCTTCTGGTCTCGATGCACCTGTGGATTGCGGATGGGACCGAACCGCCGCCCAGCGCTCTTCCTCGCATCAGCGAAGGCACGCTGGTCGCTCGAGACAAATTGAGGTTTCCGAAAATTCCAAATGTCTCTGTGCCCGCAGCGCCTCAAACAGCCAACCGCGCTGATTACGGTCCGGATTTCGTAAAGAAAGGAATCGTTACCATTGAACCGCCGAAGCTCGGCTCGGCGTATCCCACATTGATCCCCCAAGTGGATCCCGATGGTAATGACATCCCCGGTATCCGCATGCCCGAGCTTCTCGTCCCGCTCGCAACCTTCACCGGATGGAACTTGTATAACGATCGCTCAGGTCCAACGAATGTCATGGCGACAACGACGGGTTCCTTTATACCATTCGCCCGCACACGCGTTGAACGTGAGCGCAGCGGTGATGCGCGATCTTCAATCGAAGAACGATACAAGAATAAAGAGGATTACCTCGATCGTCTTACGAAAGCGGCCAACGAACTCGCGGCGAAAGGCTATTTATTGAAGGAAGACATCCCGCGCATCGTCCAACAGGCCGGCACGCGCTGGGACTGGATCATGAGTCAGTCCGGAGTGGCAGGAGTGGCGAACGCCCATTGACCACCCCTTTCCGCCTTTGCTACGCTCTGTGGGTCACGCCGGCGAAAACCGCGCCGTCCGTGCCATTGCTCCTCAGTAGCTCAATGGCAGAGCATCCGGCTGTTAACCGGAGGGTTGTAGGTTCGAGTCCTACCTGAGGAGCCTTTCTTGTTTTCAATGATCATACAGAACTACGGCGGAGCGTAAGAATGTAGAAGCATTTTGAAACTTGGTCGAAGACCGCCCAACAATTGTCTTTTTATTGAATGGGCAAATCAGAACATCTGTGGGCAACACAGCGCAAAAATCGGCAACTTAAATTCGTTTTGTCCAGACTGTTAACCGGAGGATGCGAACCCCACGTGGGCGTCACTTGGTCCCGATGAGATTGACGAATACGCCTTTGTGGTTGTACCTCAGGTCGGTCAGGTCGTCGGAGAAGTCGGTGAAATTGTAGCCGACGCCGACCTTCAGGTTCCTGCCGATGTGACGATAGATCGCGGCCAGCGCGCCGCGGCGGCGTTGACCGACATCCGGGAGGTTGAGCATTCGCACCTCAGCCAAGCTGTCCCAGTTCTTGCCGAACCGCCGGTCCAAGCGCAGCAGCGCGAGTTGCGCGGGGCTATCGAAGAACTCCCGCTGCTCGCGATCAAGGCTCACCTGTCCCAGGCGGTGGGCGTACTTTCCGCCGACTGACCACTGGGCCGTGAGGTCGTAGGTAAGGTCGAGCGAGGCGACGTGGCTCTTCTGAATGAACTCGGCCGCGGTGTTCTGCGACGTCACCTGGTCCGTGGTCGGGACGTTAAAGAAGTACGTATACTTGGCCAGGGCGCTCAGCCGGTCATGCCGCACCGGACGGTACGCGTAGCCGACCACGGCCTCGGTGTAGCCGCCGCCATAGAACCCGCCGAGCGAGCTATCACTGACCGAGTGGTCCAGCTTGCCGATCACGCGCCAGTCGGGCGTGAGTTGGAACTTGAAGTTGTTGCGAAACAGCCACAAGCTCCTTTCGGTATGAGTCAGGTCGAGCTGTTCCGCGTTGTCCCGGCGATACTCGATCGTGCTCGAGAACTGCATCTTATCCAGGCCGTAGCCCATGCGGATTCCACTCGCCCTGCGATTGGTCTGGGCGCCGGTCTGCGAGTCGCGAAGCCTGCCGAGCTCCGCGCTTCCGCCGAGATTCCAGCGCTCTTTCGCCACGAGGTTGATTCCGGTGGCGTGCGTGAGGCCGGTCTGCGAGTCGCCGCTCTGGTAACGCTCCTCGAGGTAGACGCTGGAGGTGTCGGAGAGCCTTCTTTTCTCCCCCGAGATCAGGTTGCCCCGGCGGATTCGCTGGCCGTTGTCCGTGCGCTCGTTTTCGAGCGAATAGTTCAGGTAGAGATTGGTCCGATCGGAATACAGGAAGCTGGTGCCGAGCTTTCCGCCGGGCCCGAGGTCCCCGTCGGAAGCCTCCCCGTCGATCCGGAAGCGTTTCGTTAGGCGATAGGAGCCGCCCGCGCCGATGCGACCGTTGGCTTCACGGCCGCCGCTTGCCGCGACGGTGTCCTGGACGAAGCCATAGGCACGCCAGGAGGCGCCGGGATCGAACCTCACCTGCGCGACCCCGTCCGTGCGATCGCCCTGTTCCTGGGTTAGAGGGACAAGCGGCGAACGGTCCCTGCGCATATCATTACGCACGCCGGTGCTGACGCTCCATTTCTCGGCCAGCTTGTAACCAACGTCCATTTCGATTGCCCGGGTCTCGAGCCCCTGGTCCTCGATCCGCTGATCGCCCTTGGCCGTCAGGCTCAGGCGGCTCGTCACCGGCATCCTGAACGTGCCGCCGTATTGCTCGGTGTTCTTGATCGTCGCCTGTCCCGGTGCCGAATAACCGCCGTCGAGGCTCTGCTTATAGAAGGTGAAACGACCGTCGCGACCCTTGACGAAGTCGCCGAGCCCGACGCTCAGATCGGCGCGGTAGGCCCCCGCCCCCGCGCCGGTGAACGGCAGGTCGTCAGGGCCATGGAACCCGAATCCGCCATCATCGGACCGCAGCGACCTGGAGACGAGACCCTCGCTCCGGCCCGTCTGCATCTTGAACCAGGAATTGCGGCTCATCCGCAATGTCAGGTCCGCGGCGCCGAGGTTGTTGCTGTTGGCATCCCCTTCCTTGTTGCGGTTGGCGGTCAGGCCGAGCCCTACATGGTCGTTGAACCAGTAATGGCCCTGGCCTCCGGTGGCGAGCGCGTCCAGCTTGTCGAAGCCTGGCGTGTACTCATAACGCGCCACCAGATAGGCCTCGTTACCGCTTAAGCCGCTGCTGCGCACCAGGAGGTTGTCGTCAGCGGTTGACGAGAGCGGCTCGGAAAGCAGCAGCCGGCCCTGCAGGTAGTCGATGTCGTAGTCCACGCTGGGCCGCAGGTTGACCACCCCGGTGACGATACGCGAGTCCTTGTCGCGCATCTCGATACGCACGCGCTCGGAGCCCGTCAGGATGTCCTGGTGGCGCAGGAAGTAGAGCGACCCGCCCGTTCCCCGGAATTCCTCATAGCTCGGCATCGTTCCCGGTTCGGCGGCGAATCCGTCCAGGGTGATCCGTTGCTCGCCGAAGCTGGTGGTGGATGCGGACGCGTAGTGCGCGTTGGCTCCGTACAGGCCGCGGTCGATGTGGGCCAGCTCGTTGCCCATGTAACCGGCGTTGAAGTTGCCCCACATCCCATAACTCTCGCCACGGCCCGCTTTGAAGTAGAACTTGCCCAAGGTCGGCGCCATTTCCGTCACGACACCGTTGTCACCGAACGTCGGGTAATGGTAATCGGGATCGAGGCGGCGGAATAGCGAATCGGGCGACTTGTTCAGGAAGTTGGTGAACAGGTCCTTCACCGGGCCTTCCCGGGTGTCCGCGCTCGTCGTCAATCGCCAGTTCTCACGCACCTTGCCGTTCACGTAGAACGCCAGCCGGCCATCCAGCGACGAATCGTAGGGCTGCGCGGCGTTCGCGCCCTGCAGCAGACCTACCGGTCCGCCCGCGCGGTTTTTGGACAGCGTGACATCGGCGACGCCGACGTAGAAAAGGTCCCTGTGCTTGAACTCCAGGTCGCGAAGGTACAGCGAGCCGTTGCCGGCATCGTCGAGCACCGCGACTTCGACCGTATGCGTCCCGTCCGGAAGGATCTCCTCCGCGGCGAAGTTACCCTGCGGGTCGACCGGAACCTGGCGGCCGGCCACCCATATCGTGTGGTCTGCCGGTATGCCTCTGCCCTCCACTTTCACCGTGCCGCTGCCGAGCCGAATCTGGTGGCGCGCCAGGTCGCTCTCGCCGTAGGCGGCCAGCAACTCGCGCGGCGACGATGCGTCGGAGGTCACGAGTTTTCCAATTGGACTGGTTGGACTGGGCGCCGGCTCGCGGTACAGCCACAGCGGATGCGCACCCGTTTCGTCGAAATTTCCCTTCGAGTCATAAACGCGCAACAGGTACTTGAGTTCGCGTGCCTGGCTGCCCGCGAGAGTTTTTGCCGCCGGCTGCCATTCCGCGAGGCCCGCGTCGTCGACCGCGATGATTTCGAGCGGTACCGCCTGCAATGACTGCTGCTCGTCGAAGATTCGGATTTCGGCACGCTCGATGAAGCCCGCATAGTTGGCGTACATCCGAAAACGCACGACTGGTGCGGCAGCTTCCACATCGCTCACCGCCACGTCGACTGGATGCGCCGCGACGGCGAGCCGCGGCTTCGATTCGAGATTGTCGAAACGGAACTGGATGTTGGCGTTGTCCAGTGCGACGTCGGTGCAGCGCTGGAGGTCGGAAGAGCTGCGGCTCGGGTCGTCGATCGGCTTGCCGTCGACGGTGATGTGCATCACGTTAAGCTCGTAAGGGCTCTTCGGACGAAGCTCCTGGGTGAGCCGTGTGATGTCCACGCCCTCGTAGTTGTCCAACGGCAGCGGTTCGTCATACACGACCTGCACGCGCACGAACGACTCTTGGCCCTGGATGAAGCCGGCGTTCACGACGTCGTCGGATTGGACGTAGCCACGTCCCTCGTGCTCGGCCCGGGCACTCGACAGCTCCGGATCCTGCATGACGATGTCCATGGTACGGCGCGCCCGCGCCGCGGAAAGGCCGATGTCGTCGCCGTACACAGACGCGGTACGGCGGTCGAGGCGCTCGTTTTTCGTGTAACCAATAAACCGCAGTCGCGCGTTGGTCCGATCTGCGATGTCCATCAGGGCGCGGCGCAGGTTCGCCGCATAGCCGGGTGGAATGATCGGCTGGCCGTTCTCGAACTCGATGGTGGTGATGCTGCCCCAGGCGGGCTCGTAAACCCTGGTCACCATTTCCGTGACACCGCCGGGACAGAGTTGCGGCTCGTCCGGCAATTCCTGCAGAGGATCGTCGTACCAGAATTCCACCTCGATGCGACGATTCAACGTCCGTCCCTGCACAGTTTCGTTGGAGGCACGCGGGTTTGAGGCACCGCGACCGTCGCTTTCGATCGCCGAGGCCGGCAATTCCAGGACTTCCTGCATGGCCAGCGCGACGCGGTGCGCCCTTGCCTTCGACAACGACACGTGGTTTCCGTAAGTCTGCTCGTCGCGGCCGGTCAGCGGCGCGTCGTCGGTGTAGCCGATGAACCGGACCTTCACGCCCTGTTTGTCCTCCAGGTTGCTGAGCGCCTGCCGGACCTGTCTGGTGAAGTCTTTGGAAACAGGAATGTTCTCGCTCTCGTACCGCAGTGGCGCAACGAGGTTCTTGACGCGCGTCCGCGGGGTTTGGCCTTCCTTGAATCGCATCTTGCAGAGTTCCTCCACCCGGCAGATCTTGATGCGCTTGATGTCATCGGGCACATTCGGGGCTAGCGACCATTCCCGGAATGTCTGGTCGCCGGATAGATGCCGCTCGACCGGCTCGCCCGGCTTGGCCGTATTGACCTGACCGGCGGCCGCGGGGGCGGTCATCATGAGGAATCCGACAATCAGCAGTAGATGGTTGTGTTTGCTCATAGCGTTCACCTGCTCCCCGGCACATGTACGTCGGACCGTTTCGCCGGGGCACCACGGCGCCAGAAGACTTCAGGCTCGATGGTGAGGACGTAGCTGTAGTTCGCCGCATCCCGCGCTTCGGTCAACTGCCGTTTGACCGCTTCCATGCGCCGTTTGACCAGTGCCGCATCCTCCGTGTCGGCGACGTAGGACAGGCGCAGCACTGCGGGCCCTTTGCGCAATTCCTCTAGGAGTAAGTTGAGGCGTGGCTTCCACTGGACGCGAATTTCGGTCGTACCCGGCTCGAACGCCGCATCCAACAGGTCGATGGCCACCATCCGGTGAATTGACGCACCGAAATTGACTCGCAGGGCCTTGCCGCGCGTGGCGCGCTGGATCTGCGTCTGGTCCGTCGTCATCCGGAAGCCGCTCGGCAGCGTCCTGTCATCGAGTTTCAGCACGAAATTGCTGCCGCGGCTCTCATGTGGCGTGATCGCGCAGGTGATATGGTACCGCCCGAACTGATCCGTCGTGGCTGCCAGACCGCGTGCTGTCACCACACGCACGCCGGGCATGCCCTCTTCGCCGTCGTCCTGCAGCCCGTTGCGATTGACGTCGTTGAAGACCTTGCCGGTCACGTCGGTGCAATCGAACGTAGCATCCGGCACGAGGCGCACGGTGGCGGTTGCTTCACCGGACATCGCGCTGCCGCTCACGGCGTTCATCGCCTGCGCGCGGTTCACGAATTCGCCCTCGGTGGCGCCGGCACCCGCGGCGAGCAGCAGTTTCACCGTGCGCACCTGGGTGCCCGCGATGACCAGGCCGTTCCAGCTGAGCGCCCCGCCCGCGACCGACGGCTCGGTCGGCACGCCGTCGAGAAGCGCAGAGCCCTTGACGTAGCTGAATCCCGCCGGCATTCGATCCACGATGCTCACATCCGCGACCAACTGGCCGGCACGGTTGTTCACGGTGATCACGTACGGAACCAGCTGTCCGCGGGTCACGTTGAGCTGCGGCGTTGTCTTGGAGATCGAGAGCGAGCCGAGGAGTTGCGGATCCAGCGCGATATGGTTGTTGAAGATCTGGCTCGAGCCCGGCATCTGGCTGCGGTCCAGCATCAGGCGGACGTAGTAGTTCGTGCCGGCGCTGCGCGGCGGAACCGATGCAGCCGGCGGGAACTCCGAAGGCTGAACTTCGCAGAACAGGGCCGTGCCCGGAATGGCGTCGGCGGCGCTGCTCGGACAGGCCGGCACCGAGAACGTTGCGGTCGAAGCGTTGGACGTCGGCGGAATGATCTGCGAATAGCCCGCAACGTAGTTCGTTCCCGGCGGCGCCGTAACCCCGATGAGGTAATCACCGCCGCTCGGGCAGGCCGCCGCGTCGCTGAAGTTGATGTCGAACTTGTAATAGCCGTCTGCGAGCGTGATCTGCCCTTGCTGGGCCGGATCGTCGAAGCAACCCGCCGGCAAAGGCGAGGCGCTGCCGGCGTCCAGTAGGGTGCGTGTCGCTTTCACGAAATCGTCGGCAGTGCGGAGACCGGCGCGCGAGGCGCTGCGGCCATCCAGTAGGGTGAGTGTCGCCCCGACAACCGGTGTGCGCGCGACCGAGTTGTAGATGACGCCGTTCGGATGGATCGGCAGGTTCAGGCCCTGCAGATTGGCGCCAGACGGCACGATGATGTCGCTGATCCGCTGCAGTCCGTTCGTGAACGGCGAGGCCGCCCGACCCAGCATCGCGGTGTTCGCGCCCGCGCCCGGCGCGCGGAACCGCAGCTCGTATCGAACGCCGGTCTGGGCGTTCGGCGCGACGCCGATGATGCGATAGACGCCGTTTGTATCCGTCAGTACGGATTGCGACAGCTGGTTATCGCGGTACAGCTCCACCGCCCAACCGGCTAGAGCGCGCTCACCGGAATCCCGGACATCGTCGAAGTTGGCGTCATGCCAGAGTGACCCGTTCAGCGCGGCGAAGCCGGGCAGGCTGCCGACGACGATCGAGACACTGGCGCTTGCCGTCTGGGTGGGTTTGTTCCAGGCGACCACGCTCGTGTTCGTGACCACCGTGCCGAGCACAAGGTTGGGGTTGAGAGTGGCCCGGAACCGGAGCTCCACGACCCCGCCTGGCGCCAGCGGTCCGTTGACTGCGGCGTAGTTGACGGTGATCGTCGAACCGGCGAAGCTGACGCCCGCCGCCGAACCGTTCATCATCGCGGACAAGTTCACATAGGTGAGCTGGCTGGGTTGCGATGCGTTGAGGTCGTCCGTGATAACGACGTTGAGGGCCGGCACGGCGCCGGTATTCGCGACGCGCACGAGGTATTCCAGCTGCGCGCCGGGGACGGGAGCGCCGCCCCCGACGACGGAGACCTGATTCGAGATCGAAAGCTGCTGGCCGACACCTACCACGACGACTGTCGGCTGTGGGCCGTTCGCGGGATTGCCATCACCGTCGGTCAGCAGGTTCGGCAGCCCGGCGCTGCTCACCACGGCCTGGTTGCTGATCACGGTGCCCGTGGGCGTGCCGAGGTTGACGCGCAGGTCGTATTGAAGGACCGCCGTCGTGCCGGGCGAGATCGTGCCGATGTTGATGCCCGAACCGAGCGGCGAGGCACCGCCGTCCGGTTGGCCGACCGGCAATCCGTTGAGGAGCGTAGAATTCGCGACGTAGGTCGTATTCGCCGGAACCGGGTCGGTCAAGACGACACCGTTCGCGGGAATCGCGGCGGAATTCTTTATCGTGATCGTGTAGCGCAGTACATCGCCCGGATCGACGATGCCCGGCGAACCCAGATCACCGAACAGAGCGACGCGCTTCTCGGCGTAGAGCACGGGATGATTGCCGACGATGTCGCGCGTCGGATCATTGGGAGCCGGTGTGCGCGGGTCATCGGATGGCTGGTCGACGATGCCGTTGGCGCTCACGAAGCTCTGGTTCGAGATGATCGTGCCGTCGGGGACATTCGGGTTTACGACCACATTGAATGTGATGGTTGCGACGTTCGCCTGGCTGTTGGACGCGTCCGCAGGCATCGAACCCGGCGTCGGATCGGCCGGGGAGTTGATCCGCATGCCATTCACGAGCGGCGATAGGCCCGCGACATCCGCGGCCCCGGTGCCGTTCAGGGTCGTGCTTCCCGCGACGTAGGTCGTGTTCGCCGGCACCGCGTCGCGCAGCACGACGTTCACGGCATTTGCGTTGCTGATGTTCTTCACCGTGATGGTGTAGCGCAGCGTGTCGCCGGCGAGCAGGACGTTCGGGTCGCGCAGGTAGGTGGAGATCTTCTGCACCCGGAATGCGGGGGCCGACACGATCGTCACCCGGGTCGGATCTTCGGCGCCGGCCACAGTCGGATCAGCGGCCGTGCCGTTGACGTTGGGGTCATCGCTCCAGGCGAAGGTCGTGCCATTGGCGAGGCGGACCGTCGCCTGGTTGGTGACGACCGTGCCGTTGGCGATGGCCGGCTTGAGTGTGATGTCGAACTGGATCAGGGCCTCGCCGTTGACCGGCAGGCTCAGATTACGAATGTCGATGACACCGGTGCCCTTGGTGCCACCCGTGCTGCTGGTGGCGCTGATGTCGGCGCCGGCCGGGGATGTGACGAGCGTGAGCGTGCCGGACGCGAAATCCGGTTGTGCGTTGAGAGCGTCCATCTCGTCAAAGATCCTGAAATTGCTCAGCGCCTGATTGGTCGTGCGGAAGCGAAGGGTATAGCGCAGCTTGTCGCCCGGCGCGGCCGAGGTGGCGGGGTTGACACCGCTGGTGAGATCCGCGACGGTCTTGTCGAAGACATAACCCGTGAGCGCCACCGTCACGGTGTGGGCGTCCTCATGGTCCGCGATGCTGGGCGTGCCGTTGGTCAGCGTGCGGGTGGAGGACTTGCGGTTGGGATTGCTGCTGTCGCCATTGAACCACTGGATGGTGCCCGCGACATTGGTGAGCGTGACAGCATTCTGCGTGTTGGCATCGAGCTGAGTCCGGTTACGGATAATCAGCCGCTCATTCGGGCCGATCCTTCCCGCGGCCGTCAGCATCGTAAGGTCGAGCTGGCAGTTGGGCGCAGCGTTGTAGCTGCGAGAGTAGTCG